>DATKOH010000082.1:0-7056 GCA_035524735.1 Gemmatimonadaceae bacterium | reverse complement strand
CTGTGGCGCCGGCGGCACCGGAGCCATCGGTGCGGGCGGCGCCGCCGGCGCCGGGACCGGCCGCGGCGGAGTCGCCGGCGCGCCCGTCACACCGGCCGGCTGCCCCGCGGGCGGCGTCGCCGGACCGCGGCGCGCGGCCAGTCCGCCGAAGAAGCTCCGGCTCGTCTGCGCGGGCGCGGTCGCGCGCGCCTTCGCGGCGCTGATCACGTCCTCGGAGATCGACAGCAACGACAGACTCGAGCGCCCCCCTTGCTCCAGCCGAGCGATCCGCTCGCGCAGCGACGCATCCTCGGGGCGCATCGCCGCGAGCTGCCGGTAGATCTGCAGCGCCTCGTCGTGATAGCCCTGCTGGAGGTAGAGCTCCGCCATCGTCTCCGTCATGAACTCGGCCGGCGGCTCGCCCACGGTGTCGGCGCGCAGGTCCAGCATGCGCCCCACGGTGGGATCGTACGGCTCCTCTTCCACCGTCGGCCTCGATGCCGGCGGCGGCGCGGGCGGTGCGAGGGGCGGCTCGGGCGGCGTGGTGCCGGGACCGGAGCCGAAGACGTCCACCGCGCCGCGCGGCGCGGTCACCCGCGATGCCGGCGCCGCCGGCGCCGCCGGCGCGGGCACCGCGGGAGCGGGCGACGACGGCGCAGCCGGCTCCACCGACGGCAGATTGCGCGGCGTCGGGAAGGCCAGCGTGTCGCGCAGCGAATCCGTGGCGGGCGGCGACGCCCGCATCTCGTCGGTGGTCGGCGGTGACCAGAGCGGCGGCTCCTCCTCCACCGGCTCGGACATCGGCGGTTGGAACTCGGGCGCCGGCGCCGCGGCGGACTGGGCGGGCGCCCTGAACTCCCCCGTCTGTACGTCGAGCGGGGGCAGATCGAGCGCCGTCGGCTCGCTCGCCGGCGGCGGCGCCTTGGGCGGCGGTGCGATCGGCGCGGAGAACTGCGCGAACTCCTCCAGCCCCGTGATCTCGAGCGTCGGTGCGGCAGGTGCGGCAGGTGCGGCGGGCTCGGCAGGTGCGGCCGGCTCGGCAGGTGCGGCCGGCGCCGCCGCGGCGCCCTCCATCCCGCTCAGCTCCGGCGACTCGTGCGCGCGCGGCGTCTCGGCGCTGAGATCCTCCGGGATCACGCCGAGCGTGAGGCGCGGCAGCACCGGCGCCGCGGGCTGGGGCGGCGTGTTCCGCTCGGGATTGATGTCGCTCCAGGAGACCGATTCCCCCTGCGCCGCGGGCGCCGCCGGCGCGGGCGGGGCCTCGAGCGACCGCACGAGCGCGGACACGTCCTCGTTCTGCGGGTCCACCTCGAGCAGCCGGTAGTACCAGCCGCGCGCCCCGTCCACGTCACCCGAGTGGCGCGCGATGTCGCCGAGCTGCCGAAGGGCGATCAGGTTCTCCGGGTCGAGGCCGATCGCGGCCTCGAAGGTCGCGCGCGCCTCATCCATCTGGCCGCTCTCGAAGAGCGCCTGGCCGAGCACGATGTAGCCCGAGATGTACGTCGGCTGCAGGGGGACCTGCGTGCGGCAGATCTCGATCGCCGTCGTGAGGTCGCCCTGCTTGCGGTATTCGTTCGCCAGGCGCGCGAACACACGCCGGGGGTTCTCGCCGTACTGTTTGAGCAGTTCGTCGATGAGCGCGGACTCGGCCATGCATGCCCTCGGATTCGCCCCCCTCGGCGGAGGGCGCGGGAAGGTCGCCAACTTACAAGTAACTGACGATCCAAGTCAATCGGAAGTCATACGCTGTCTTGATTTTACGAGCGCGGGGGGGCAGATTCCCCGGCTCTCGTCGGGCCCCCGGTCCGACCCCGAAATCACACCCGTCCGGAGTCCCGCCCCATGCTGCAAGGCATGCGCGCGTCCGCGAAGTACATCTGGATCCTCATCGCCGGGCTGATGCTCGTCTGGCTGGTCTTCTCCATGTCCGGTCTCGACAGCCGCACGGGCACCACGCTCGGCTCGTCGGTCGGTTCGGTGAACGGCGTGGCGATCACCTTCGCCACGTACTCGAACCAGCTCCGGCAGGCGCAGCTCGAGCAGCAGCGCCAGGGGGTCTCGCTCAACGCGGACCAGGAGCGGCAGCTGTCGCAGCAGGTCTTCGACCGGCTCGTGACCGACGAGCTCCTGCGCCAGGACTACGAGAAGCGCGGGATCGTCGTGACCGACGACGAGATCCGCGACGCGGCGATGCAGCAGCCCTACCCGCCGGTGGCGCGCGCCCCCGAATTTCAGACGGAGGGGCGCTTCGACTACCAGAAGTACCAGCGCTTCATGCAGAGCCCCACGGCGCGCCAGCAGGGGATCCTGGCCGACGCCGAGGCCTACTACCGCGACGCGCTCTACAAGTCGAAGCTCTTCGAGGCGATCGCGACGAGCGTCTACGCCACCGACGGCCAGCTCTGGCGCCTCTGGCGCGACACGCGCGATTCCGCGCGGGTGAGCTACGTGGCGGTGAGCGTGACGACGATCCCGGACAGCCTCGTGAAGGTGAGCGACGCCGATGTCAAGGCGTACTTCGAGGCGCACCAGAAGGAGCTCACCGACCTGCCGGGGAGCGCGGTGATCACGGCGGCGCGGCTGCCGCGCCTGGTGACGGCGGCGGACACCGCCCGCGCCAAGGCGAAGGCCGAGGCGCTGCGCACGGAGATCCAGAAGGGGGCGAAGTTCGAGGACGTGGCGCGGCGCGAGTCCTCGGACAGCACGTCGGCGGCGAACGGCGGCGCGCTCGGCACGGTGCGCCGCGGCACCTACGTCCCCGCGTTCGAGACCGCGGTCTTCTCCCTGCCGATCGGCGTCGTCTCGGCGCCCGTGCTCACCCCCTACGGCTTCCATATCATCCGCGTGGATGCGCGGACGACGGATTCGGTGACGACGCACCACATCCTGGTGCGGATCGCCCAGAGCGACTCCGAGGCGACGGCCACGGACCGGCAGGCGGACCAGCTGGCGAAGGTGTCGGGCGCGAGCAATCCGGCGAGCTTCGACAGCGTGGTGAAGGCGATGGGGCTCGAGACGGCCCGCGTGACCGTCACCGAGGGAAGTCCGGCCACGTGGAACGGCCGTTATCTCCCCGGCGCGAGCGCGTGGGCGTTCGAGGGGGCGAAGATCGGCGAGATCGGCGAACTGCTCGACGCGCAGGACGCCTACTACCTCGTGCGGCTCGATTCGCTGACGCCCGGCGGCAAGCCCACGCTGGACAAGCTCAAGGACCAGGTGCGCGCGATCCTCGCGCGGGAGAAGAAGCTCGACCTGCTGCTCCCGCAGGGGCAGGCGCTCGCGGCCGCGGCCGCGTCGGCGCCCAGCTTCGAGGCCGCGATGAAGGCGAAGGGGCTCGCGGTGCAGACGACGCCCTTCTTCACGCGGGGCAGTTCCGTGGCGGGGCTCGATCAGGGGAGCGAGGCGATCGGCGCCGCGTTCGGCCAGCCGGTGGGCAAGGTGGGCGGCCCCGTGAAGGCGCGCACGGCCGTGGTGGTGGAGCGCGTGGATGCGCGCGTGCCCGCCGACAGCGCGGCGTGGACGAAGCAGGCGGCGGTGCAGCGCGACCAGGTGCAGCAGACGATCCGCGAACAGATGGTGCGGCAGTACCTGCAGAACCTGCGCATGAACGCGAAGATCGTCGACAACCGGAAGGAGATCCAGGCGGCGTCGCGCGTGGCGGGGTCGTAGCCGCGGCGGGCGCGCGAAGGGGAAAGCGAGAGCCCCCCGGCGGTGGTGCCGCCGGGGGGCTCTTTCATTGCCGGGAACCGGGGATCGCGAAGCGGGAAGGCGGCCGGACGCTAGATCAGCCGCTTCGGCTCCGGACGGCTCTCCTCCTTCGTCGACGCCGCCGTGTTCTCGGGCGACCGCAGGCGCTCGCGCTCCTGCGTCGGCGGCACCTCCGTGTTCCCGATGTCGTTCATGTTCTTCTTGAACTCCTTGATCCCCTTGCCGAAGGAACCCGCGATCTCCGGGATGCGCTTCGCCCCGAAGAGCAGCAGGACGACGAGCAGGATCAGCATGATCTCGCCGAAGCCAAGATTTCCGAACATGGTCAGGACCTCAGAAGAGGGAGCGCGCGATGAGGTAGGCCACGACCACCCCGACCACGCTCATGAGCGAGACGTCGAGCGCCACGGGACCGATCGCGAAGTTAATGATAATCAGGTTGATGTTGATCGCGCCCAGTTGGGGGGTGACCCCCGACGTCAGGAACTCCTTCACCGCCCCCACGGGCAGGAACTCGCGGCACACCTTCGTGAGCAGCCCGCCCACGACGAAGCCGGCCGCGAGCACCGCCGCGTGGAAGCCGGGCCGGTGCTTGGAGGAGCCGGGGCGCGAGGGCGCGATCACTGCGACCGGTCCAGCGCGTAGGCGATCGCGTCGCGCAGCGCCGCCGTCGCGGCGCTCTCGGGCAGCCGGGCGAGCGCCAGTTCGGCCTCGCGCGCGTAGGCGAGTCCGCGCTCGCGCGCGTAGTCGAGCCCGCCCCGCTCGGCCACGATCTCGATGACGCGCGCGATGCGCGCATCGCCGGGCTCGGCCTCGTCGAAGAGCGCCTCGACCTCGCGGCGCGGCGCGCCGTCCAGCCCGCGCAGCGCATGGATGAGCGGCAGCGTCACCTTGTGTTCGCGCAGGTCGAGCCCGCCCGGCTTGCCGGTCTCCGACTCCCCGGAGGTGTAGTCGAGCAGGTCGTCGGCCACCTGGAAGGCCATGCCGAGCTGGAGGCCGTAGCGCGCCAGCGCCTCGCGGTGCTCGCGCGCGCCGGCGAGCGCGCCGATCGCGCACGCCGCCGAGAGGAGGGACGCGGTCTTCGCGCGGATCAGCTCCTCGTAGTCGTCCTCGGAGAACTGCAGCGCGTCCAGCGACGTGAGCTGCCGCATCTCGCCCACCGTCATGGCGTTCGTCGCATCGGCGAGCACGCCGAGCACTTCCAGGTCGCCGCCGCGCACGCACTCCACCATGGCGCGCGAGTACAGGAAGTCGCCCATGATCACGGAGACCTGGTGCGAGAAGAGCGAGTTGATCGTGGGCATCCCGCGGCGGAGCGCGGAGTGGTCCACCGAGTCGTCGTGCACGAGCGTGGCGAGGTGCACGAGCTCCACCACCGCCGCGAGCGTCACGGCGCGCGCCTCCGGGCGCTCCGCGACGGCGCTCGCCAGCAGCGTCAGCGTCGGGCGGAACATCTTCCCCTTCATGAGCAGGAGATGGCCGTTCACCTCGTCGATGAGCGGGAAGTCCGCGGCGACGGCGCGGTGCAGCTCGCGCGCGACCGCGTCGAGCCGGTCGCGCACCGGCGCCTGGATGTCGGCCAGCGCCGGCGCGGCCCGCTTCGCGGTGACGGCGGGGCTCACCGGCCCTTGCGCTCCACCGCGGCCAGCCGGTCGGCGATGTCGCGGAACTGGATGTCCACCGCGAAGACGCGCTCGTAGTACTTGAGCGCCTGCTCCATCTGCCCGAGCGACTCCGAGGCGTAGCCGAGCAGGTAGAGCACGCCCACGAGCATGTCGTCCGTGTACGCCTTGTCGCTCAGCGCTCGGCCCAGGATCGTGAGCGCGATCTGGTACTGCCGCTTCTCGACGAAGCACTGCCCGAGCGCCTCGTAGGTGCGCACGCGCTGCTCCGTGCCGCGGAGCGCCTTCTGGAACTCGGCGATCGCCTCGTCGAGCAGCCCCATCTCCTTGTAGGCCACGCCCAGGTCGTAGTGGCTCTCGTGGTCCTCATCGTCGACGTTCTGCGAGACGCCCTGCTTGAACATCGAGAGCATCTCCGCGAAGCCCACCTGCTCGGACGGCTCCTCCCCGCCGGGGGCGACGAGGCGCGTGGTCTTCTCGGCGTCATCCTCGCGCAGCCACTCGGAGAGGTTCACGAAGCTCTCGCGGCGCGGGGCCGACGGGCGCTTCGCCGGCTCGCTCCCGGCGGGGGGCGTCTCGGCGCGGCGCCGGTCCGCGGGCGCGGGGGGCGGCGTCGTGCCGTTGCCCGCCGCGGGAGTGGCCGGCCGCTCCGCGGGCTCCGCGGGAGGCATCACGGCCTTGGCCATCTCGCGCGTCCCGAAGGCCTCGCGCATCGCGGACTGCGCGCGCACGTCGTCCGGGGCGAGCTCCAGCACGCGCCCGTACACCGCGCGCGACTTGTCGAGCTGGCCGCTCCGGAAGAGGCACTCCGCGAGCGCGAGGTAGGCCTCCACGAGCCGCGGCCGGTCGTTCGCGCGCACCGCGTACTCGACGCGCTTCTGGTGATAGCGCACGGAGTTCGGGTCCACGCGGAGCAGCTCCTCGGAGATGCTGCTCGCCGAGGAGAAGTCGCCCGTGCGCTCGAAGCCGCCCATCGCCTCCTCGAGCGCCTTCAGCCCGGCGGAGCGCTCGCCGTTCTCGAGCAGCGCCTCGCCGAGTTCGCGGCGGAGCGCGGCGTTGTCGGGCTCGTGGTGCACGCGCTCGCGCAGCTCATCCACGGTGCTCGCGATGTCGGCGGCGAACGCCTCGTCGATCACGCTCGCGCCCTCCTCCTCGAGCCCGCGCAGATCGGCGAGCGTTGCCGGGGTGGCGGGGGTGGCGGGGGAAGCGGCCGGAGTGCGGCGCCCCTTGGCGGCCGCCGGCCTGGCCGGCTCCGCGTCCTCCGCGAAGTCCGCCTGGGGCTCCGGCTCCGGCGCGGGCGGCACGGCGCGGTCACGGGCCGGCGGCTCCGCGGCCGGCGCCCCGGCGTCGTCGAGATCGGGCATGATGAGCGTCAGTCCGCTCGTGGCGCGCGCCGTGACCTCGGCGTCGCTCACCGGCGCGGCCGGCGCCTCCTCCTCGAGCTCGGGCACGTCGAGCATCGGCAGGTCGCCCCCCGCCGGCTCCGCCTCCATCGCCTTCGGCGGCGCCGCCGGTGGGCCGACGTGGGTGCTCTCGAAGCCGGTGATGAGCCCGGAATCCACGTGGCTCACGATGTCCGCGGCCGCGTCGGCCTTGCCGTCCGCGAGCGCGGAGCCGCGCGAGAGCCCGTCGATCGCCTCCGCCGCCGGCTCCGTCTCCGCCGCGGCCTCGGCGCTCGGCAGCTCGATGTCCGGCACCGCCATCGAAGCCGGGGCCTCCGGCTCTGCCGCCGGCTCCCCCTCGCGCT
>DATKOH010000081.1:0-4656 GCA_035524735.1 Gemmatimonadaceae bacterium | reverse complement strand
CGGAAGACCTGCAGCTTGCCGTCGAGCGGGAAGTGCTCGGAGTCGCTCTTGATGGGCACGACGTAGATCGTCTCGGGCTCGTGCGCGTGCACGTCGATCACGAAGCCGAAGTCGGTGGGCAGGTTGCCGGAGATCTTCGTCCAGTGGTCGCCCGCGTCGTCGGAACGCATCACGTCCCAGTGCTTCTGCATGAAGAGCGTGCGCGGGCGCGCGGGATGCATCGCGACGTGATGGACGCAGTGCCCGACCTCGGCGGTGGGCTCGGGGAGGAACTTCGAGTGAAGCCCCTTGTTGATCGGCTTCCAGCTCTTGCCGCCATCGTCGGTGCGGAAGGCGCCGGCGGCGGAGATCGCGATGAAGATGCGCTTGGGATCGCTGGGGTCGAGGATGATGGTATGCAGGCACATGCCGCCGGCGCCCGGCTGCCAGCGCGGGCCGGTGCCGTGGCCGCGGAGCCCGGGCATCTCCTTCCATTCCTTGCCGCCGTCGGTGCTCTTGAAGATCGCGGCGTCCTCGACGCCGGCGTAGACGGTGTCGGGATCGGTGAGTGACGGCTCGAGGTGCCAGACGCGCTTGAACTCCCACGGGTGCGCGGTGCCGTCGTACCACTGATGGGTGCCGGTGGCGCCCTCGTACGTGAACTTGTTGCCGACGGTCTCCCAGGTCTTCCCGCCGTCGTTGGAGCGCGGCAGGACCTGGCCGAACCAGCCGGAGGTCTGCGAGGCGTAGATGCGGTCCGGATCCGCGGGGGATCCCTTCATGTGGTAGATCTCCCAGCCGGCGAAGTGGGGGCCGGAGATCTTCCAGGTCTTACGCTTGCCGTCGGCGGTGAGGATGAAGGCGCCTTTCTTCGTGCCGGCGAGGACGCGGACTTTCGCCATGGGTCGGGGACCGGGTGAGAGGGGGTGAGTCTTCCCTAATTACGGGGTTGTCGGCGGTGGGCGGTAGGGGAGTGGGATCAGAGGCGCGACTCGCGACTGGCGAAAGGAAGGACAATCATCACTTCAACAGCGACGGCGCGAATTGCGACTGGCGAAAGGCATGACAATCATCACTTCAACTGCGAGGGGCGTGAGTGGGGAGTAGGCGTCACTGGGCTTGCATGGCGCGGGCGGGGTCGATGCGGGGGGCGCGCAGGAACGGCAGCCGGCGGGCGAAGGTATCGCCCAGGAGCATGAGGGCCGCGACCGTCGTCAGGGTGGCGGGATCGTGCGGGGGGATGCCGACGAGGGCGCGCTGGGTGAGCCGCATGGGAATCCATGGGCCCGCCGTGCCGGGACGAGGGTCGGGACCACCGCCAGCGTGAAGCCGGGGGAGCGGGCGAGACTGCGCAGCGAATACCTGAGGTCCGAGATGAGCATTGGGGGGTGCTCCGGCTCGTGTGCGGGGTCTCCTACTACTATAACGCGGCGGGGGGCGTCCGGCGCCGGGGGGGCGGGGGGTGGCGGGCGCGCGGGACACCACTTGCCCCGCGGCGCCAAACGCTGCAAATCACCCCATGCGTCCCCTCCTCGTTCTCACCGCCGCGCTCCTCATCGCGACCGCCGCGGTGCCGAAGCCCGCCACGTATCCCGTCGCGCGCATCCGCACGCCGCAGGGGGAGATCCTCGTCCTCCTCTCTCCGAAGACGCCGAAGCACGATTCCAGCTTCGTCGCGCTGGCCGCATCGCACTACTGGGACACGCTCACCTTCAATCGCGTGGTGCACGGCTTCGTGATCCAGGGCGGATGCCCCGACACGAAGGAGGGATTCGCGGGGTCGCCGTATCTCCTCAAGCCGGAGTTCGACGATTCGCTGCGCCACGTCTACGGCGCCTTCGGCGCGGGACGCGACGACAACCCGCAGATGCTCTCCGCCGGCTGCCAGTTCTACATCGTCACGAATCCCAAGGGGGAAGCGCGGCTCGACGGGAAGTACACCGTGTACGGCATGGTCATCCACGGCATGGACGTCGTGGAGACGATCGACCGCCTGCCGGTGGACAGCACGCACCGGCCGCTCACCCCCGTGACACTCAAGATCGACGTGATCCGCCTCACCGCCGGCGAGCTGAAGCAGTACGGGGTGACGGCCGCGCCGTAGCGCGCGCCATGGCGCGCGCCGCTACCGCGCGCGCCGCGCGCTCAGCAGCCCGCTGTACTTGTACACGCGCTTCCCCAGCGCGTAGCCGGTCGCGCCCGGCAGCATCCGGAAGCGGTTCACGTCTTCCACCGCGTGGTCGGCGCCGAGGTTCACGCGGTACCAGCTGAGCGCGCCGTCGTCGGTCTCGTAGGTGGCGCTGTCGTTCGCCACCCAGCCGACGTTCTCCGCGGCGAAGCCGATCCCCTCGAAATCGCCGGGGGTGCCGGTGATGTACTCCACCCACGTGGCGCCGCCGTCGGTGGTCTTGACCACGTAGCCCGCGGGGTTCGGTCCCTGCTCGCCCACGTATCCCACCGAGTCCGAGGGGAAGCTGATCTTCCACGCCCACGTGCCGGGCTCGGAGCTGCGGAAGAGGACGTGCCAGCTGTCGCCGCCGTCGGTGGTGCCGAGGATCACGGTGTGCGACGTGGCCTGCGCCGAGTCCGTGATGCCGACGCCATCGCCGCCGACGATGATGCCGTGCATGGCGTCGGTGAAGCGGACGTCGATGATGCCGGTGACGAGCGGCGCGAGCGACCGCGACGTCCACGTGGCGCCGGCGTCGCGCGTGCGCAGGAAGACGGCGGGGCCGCTCCAGCGTCCCACGGCGAAGACGGTGCTGTCGTCGAGCGCCCACATCCCGCAGACGCCGACGGGGATGGGGCCCGAGATGCGCGACGTGATGTTGTGGATGGTGGCGCCGCCGTCGGTGGTCTCGAAGAGGGCGTAGTCCGGCGTGGGGACGCCGCCGGTGCTGTTCAGGTTCCCGATGAAGCCGTGCGTGGGGGAGACGAAGGCCACGGCGCGCATGAGCACGCTGGTGGTGACGTTGCGCAGCTCCCACGTGGCGCCGCCGTCCTGCGTGCGCCAGAGCTTGCCGTCGATGTCCACCATGAAGCCGGTGTCGGCGGAGAGGAACCAGGCGTCCATGTGATGCTTCCCCTCGCCGGCCAGCGGGGAGCCGGAGAGGAGGCTCCAGCCGGCGGCGACGGGGGGCGGCGCGGGCGAGTCGGTGCCGCAGGCGAGCGCGAGCGCGGCGGCGGCGAGCAGGGCGGGGATGCGCATGGCCGCGAAAGATGGCGCGGCGGCACGGCGGGCGCGACTTGCCGCCAGTCGCGACTAGCCGCGAGTCGCCAGTCGCCAGCCGCGCCGTCCCATTTGGCCGCACCCGTTTCCCCTAGCGGCACGATGCGTCGTCCAGCATCTTTGTCGCTCGTGCCCACCTCCAATCCATAGCCTATGCCCTCCGACGCGCAGACCCAGCTGCTCGCCGCGCTCGCCGAACGCTACCGCATCGAGCGCGAACTCGGCGCCGGCGGCATGGCCACGGTCTACCTCGCGCACGACCTCAAGCACGACCGCGAGGTCGCGCTCAAGGTGCTCCGCCCCGAGCTCGGCGCGGTGCTCGGCGCCGAGCGCTTCCTCGCCGAGATCCGCATCACGGCGCGGCTCGACCACCCGCACATCCTCACGCTCATCGACTCCGGCGCCGCGGGCGGGCTGCTCTACTACGTGCTCCCCTTCGTGCGCGGGGAGTCGCTGCGCGAGAAGCTCAACCGCGAGAAGCAGCTGAGCATCGAGGAAGCGCTCACCATCACCAAGCAGATCGCGAGCGCGCTCGACTACGCGCACCGCCAGGGGGTGGTGCACCGCGACATCAAGCCGGAGAACATCCTCCTGCACGAGGGGGAGGCGATGCTCGCCGACTTCGGCATCGCGCTCGGCGTGAGCGAGGCGGGGGGGAACCGTCTCACCGAGACGGAACTCTCCCTGGGCACGCCGCAGTACATGAGCCCCGAGCAGGCCACCGGCGACCGGCAGGTGGATGCGCGCAGCGACGTGTACTCACTCGCGGCGGTGCTCTACGAGATGCTCGCCGGCGAGCCGCCGGTGACGGGGCCCACCGCGCAGGCGATGATCGCGAAGCTGATGACCGAGCGCCCGACGCGCGTGCGCGTCGTGCGGCCGAGCGTCCCCGCCGAGGTGGATGCGGCCGTCGCGAAGGCGCTCGACAAGACGCCCGCCGACCGCTACGCCACCGCCGGCGACTTCATGCGCGCGCTCGACGTGCGCGCGCCGGCGGAGGCGCCCAAGCGCCGCGCCCCCGCGATCGCGGTCGCCGTGACGGCGCTCGCCATCGCCGGCGCGATCGGCGCGCTCGTCGCCACGAAGAAGTCCTCCGCGGGCGCCGAGTGGGTGCTCAAGGACCGCGCGCAGCTCACCTTCACCGGCGGCGTGCTCTATTCGGCGATCTCGCAGGACGGCAAGCAGCTCGCCTACTGGACGCGGCACTGCAGCGGCGCGAACTGCCAGTACGCCGTGGAGGTGCAGGACGTGGGCGGCACCACGTCGCGGCGCGTCTTCGATGGCGCGACCGGCGCGTACGGGATCGAGTGGAGCCCCGACCGCCGCAACCTCCTCATCGCCGGCACCGTCAATCGCCGCTCGGGCTACTACCTGCTCTCCACGCTCGGCGGCGCGCCGCGCTTCCTCTCGACGGGCGCGGTCACCTTCTGGGGGGGCGGCGATTCGCT
>DATKOH010000080.1:0-5680 GCA_035524735.1 Gemmatimonadaceae bacterium | reverse complement strand
GCCGCCGGTGGCGCCGCCCGTGGCGCCGCCCGTGGCACCGCCGGTCGCGCCCGCGGCGCAAGCGCCGGCCGCGGCGCCCGCGCCGCCGGCGCAGCCTGCCGCGCCGATGGGTCCGCCGACCACGACCAAGTCCAAGTCGCTGCCGTGGATCGAATCGCCGAACTCTCCGGTGGTGACGAACCGTCCCGCGCCGCCGGCGCCCTCTGCGCCGCCCGCGCGTCCCGCCGCGCCGCCCGCTCCACCGGTCGAGGCGCCGCGCGCCGCGGCGCCGGCCGCCGCGCCGCCGCGCGTCGTCGAGCCGCCGCGCGATCGCGAGGCGGAGATCCCCGCCGTGGTCGACCGGCCGCGGAAGCGCACGCCGAACGAAGCGTACGACGAACTGATGCGCCACGGCACGCCCGGCCGCGGGTCCAGCGCGCAGTCGGAGACGCTCGACGCGTACGGCGAGCGCCGCGAGGTGAGCCTCGAGGACTGGGCGCCGCCGCGCCGCGGCTGGATCAAGTACCTCGCCGCCGCGGTGGTGGTCGGCGCGCTCGCCGGCGGCGCGTGGATCCTCTTCGGCCGCAGCGCGATCGCGTCGCGCGCGTCGGCGGCCGGCACGCCGCCCGCGACGGCGGCGCCCGCGGTGCCCGCGGCGTCGACGGTGGCGGAGAAGGCCGCCGCGGTGCCGCCCAAGGACAGCGCCCCCGCGGCCGCGCCGCGCCAGGAGCAGCCGGCGCCCGCGCCCGAGCGCGCCGCGCGGCAGTCCGCGACCGCCGGCGATCAGACCGACGAGGCGGTGCGCCTGCCGCGCCGGGGAGCGGCGCTCCCGGCGGTGAATCTCGACCGGATCACGAAGGCGATCGACGACAGCGCGCGCGCCAAGATGGATTCGGCCGGGCGCGCGCTGAACGTCAACCCGCCGACCTTCAAGCCGCGCAGCGGCGGCACGCCGCCGCAGCAGCGCTGAACGCCGCCGCCCACCCCGCCGGCGCGGACCCGTTCGCGGAGTTCCGCGCGCTCTTCGCCGCCGCGCACGCGGTGGACCGCGCGCGCCTGCCCGAGCCGACGGCGATGGTGCTCGCCACGGTCGGCCCCGACGGCGCGCCGTCCGCGCGCGTCGTGCTCCTCAAGGCGCTCGACGACCGCGGCTTCGTCTTCTACACGAACCACGAGAGCCGCAAGGCGCGCGAGATCGCGCACGAGGCGCGGGTGGCGCTCCTCTTCCACTGGCAGGCGCTCGAGTGGCAGGTGCGCGTGGAGGGGCGCGCGGAGATGGTGAGCGACGCGGAGGCCGACGCCTACTTCGCGACGCGCGCGCGCGAATCGCAGATCGGCGCGTGGGCGTCGCTGCAGAGCGCGCCCCTCGACAGCGACGCGCGGCTCGACGCGCGCGTGCGCGAGATGGAGGCGCGCTTCGCCGGCGGCGCGGTGCCGCGCCCGCCGCACTGGGGCGGCTACCGCGTGATCCCGTCGCGCATCGAGTTCTGGCGGAACCGTGCGCACCGGCTGCACGAACGCCGCGTCTTCGAGCGCGCGCCCGGCGGCGGCTGGTCGATGCACCGCCTCTTCCCGTAGCGCGCGAGGCCGTTCGTGCCCTACATTCCCGCCCCATGAACCCGCGCACGATCACGCCGCCCGTGGCGACGCCCGCCCCCGGGGCCGAGCACGCCGAGCGCCGAGCGCCGAGCGCCGAGACCGGCTGGTCGATCGACGACGCGCGCTCCCTCTACAACGTGGAGGGCTGGGGGCTCGGCTTCTTCGACATCAACGCGCGCGGCCACGTGGTCGTGCGCCCCGAGCGGGGGCACCCCGAGCGCGAGCTCGACCTCTTCGAGGTCGCCACCGACCTCGCCGCGCAGGGGGTGGGACTCCCCCTCCTCCTCCGCTTCTCCGACATCCTCCGCTCGCGCGTCGAGACGCTCACCACCGGCTTCCGCCAGGCGATGAAGGAGTACGCCTACGACGGCGGCTACACGCTGGTCTACCCGGTGAAGGTGAACCAGCAGCGCCACGTGGTGGACGAGATCGTCCACGTCGGCGGCCCGATGGGGGTGGGGCTGGAGTGCGGGAGCAAGCCCGAGCTGCAGGTCGTGCTCGCGATGAGCGAGGACTCCACGCACACCATCGTGTGCAACGGCTACAAGGACGAGGAGTTCATGCGCCTCGCCCTGATGGGGCAGAAGCTCGGGCACACGGTGTTCGTCGTCCTGGAGCAGATCAGCGAGGTGGAGACGCTCCTCCGGGTGGCGCGCGAGATGGACGTGCGCCCCACGGCCGGCGTGCGCATCAAGCTCGCCTCCGAGGGCTTCGGCCGCTGGGCGGAGAGCGGCGGCGAGAAGTCGAAGTTCGGCGTGAGCGCGAGCGAGCTCGTGAAGATCATCGAGCGGCTCAAGGCGGAGGGCGCGCTCGACTTCCTCAAGCTCATCCACTTCCACCTGGGCTCGCAGATCACCGACATCCGCTACATCAAGAGCGGGCTGCAGGAGGTGGCGCGCTTCTACGAGGAGATGCACGCCGCGGGGGTGAACATCACGCACGTGGACGTGGGCGGCGGCCTCGGCATCGACTACGACGGCAGCTCCTCCACCGTCACCGCGAGCGTGAACTACTCCGTGCAGGAGTACGCGAACGACGTCGTGTACACGCTCGCCGAGGCGTGCCGCGAGCACGACCTCCCGATGCCGCACCTGATCACCGAGAGCGGGCGCGCCGTGACAGCGCACCACGCCCTCCTCCTGATCAACGTGATCGGCGTCGAGAGCCCGCAGTCGATCGAGGCCCCGCCGCTCACCGACGACGACCATCCCATCCTGCACGAGATGCAGGAGGAGCTCGCGTCGCTCACCGCGCGCTCCGTGCGCGAGGTCTACCACGACGCCACGTTCGCGAAGGAGCGCGCGCAGGCGCTGTTCATCAGCGGCGTGCTCTCCCTCCGCGGCCGCGCGCTCGCCGAGCAGCTCTACACCGCGACGATCAACGCCGCCGTGCGCATCGCGCAGCGCGACCGCGAGGAGTACGAGGACATCATCGACGAACTGGAGGCGCAGCGCGTCGACCGCTACTTCTGCAATTTCTCCGTCTTCCAGTCCCTCCCCGACAGCTGGGCGATCGACCATCTCTTCCCGATCATGCCCATCCACCGCCTCGGCGAGTTCCCCGACCGCCGCGGCACCCTGCAGGACATCACCTGCGACTCGGACGGCAAGATCGACCGCTTCACCGGCGGCAAGAACGGCCGCCCCGCGCTCGAGCTGCACCCGTTCAAGGACGGCGAGGAGTACATCCTCGGCATCTTCCTCACCGGCGCGTACCAGGAGATCCTCGGCGACCTGCACAACCTCTTCGGCGACACCAACGCCGTGCACATCCGCCTGCGCGAGGGCGGCTACGAGGTGACCGACCTCGTCCACGGCGACACCGTGACCGAGGTGCTCAACTACGTGCAGTTCCGCGCCGCCGACCTGCTCGCGACCTTCCGCCGCAAGGTCGGGAACGCGAAGGGCCTCTCGCGCGGCGAGGCGAACCGCTTCATCGCCGAGTACGTCGCCGGGCTCGAGGGCTACACGTACCTCGAGGGCGACGGCACGGCGGATTGACCCCGGCCCCATGCCGCACGAGTTCGCGTCGGTCCTGATCCAGGTCATCGCGGTGCTGCTGGGCGCCAAGCTCCTCGGCGCCTTCGCGAACCGCCTCGGGATGCCCGCCGTGCTCGGCGAGCTCCTCGCCGGCGTGGTGCTCGGCGCGTCCTGCCTCAACGTGCTGCACCCCGACGACCCGATCATGCACGCGCTCTCCGAGCTCGGCGTGCTGATCCTGCTCTTCGAGATCGGGCTGCACACGGACCTGCGCTCGCTCGCCAAGGTGGGCGGCACCGCCTCCACCGTGGGACTCGTGGGCGTGGCGCTCCCCTTCGCGCTCGGATTCTGGGTGAGCCGCGCCCTCGGCGTCGACACGCTCCCCGCCATCGTCTGCGGCGCCGCGCTCACCGCCACCTCGATCGGCATCTCGGCGCGCGTGCTCTCCGACCTCGGCCAGCTCGACTCCCCCGAGGGACAAGTGGTGCTCGGCGCCGCCGTGCTCGACGACGTGGTGGGGCTGATCATCCTCTCCGTCGTCAGCGGGCTCGCGGCCGGCGGGCACGTGGACGCGCTCGGCGTCGCGCGCACCGCAGCGGTCGCGGTCGGCTTCATCGTCGCGGCGCTGATCGTCGGCGGGCTGATCGCCGGCCCCGCGTTCCGGCAGGTGAGCAAGATGGAGCGCGACGGCGGCCTCATGGGGCCGATGGGACTCGCCTTCGCCCTCGCGATGGCCTATCTCGCGGACGCCGCGGGCTCCGCGATGATCGTGGGCGCGTTCGCCGCGGGGCTCGTGCTCCACGGCCGCCCGCAGCGCAAGGCGATCGAGCAGAGCGTCACGACGCTCGGCCACTACCTCGTGCCGATCTTCTTCGCGACGGTGGGCGCGTCGGTGGACGTGAAGTCGCTCGCCGGCGCGGACATCCTCATGATCGGCGGCGCGCTCGTGGTGGTCGGCGTGCTGGCGAAGGTCGCCGCCGGCTACGCGCCCTGGTGGTTCCGCGGGCGGAAGCTGATGGTGGGCGTGGCGATGGTCCCGCGCGGCGAGGTGGGGCTCATCTTCGCGCAGGTGGGCCTCGCGGCCGGCGCGCTCGACGTGCGCCTCTTCAGCGCGCTCACCCTGATGGTGATGGTCACGACGTTCATCGCGCCGCCCGTGCTCGGGCGGCTGACCGCCCGCGGCGCGGCGCCGGCCGCGGAGAGCGGCGTGGCCGACCTGGTGAGCGGCGCCGCCAAGGGCGAGTGACCCCCGGCGGCGCCGGCTCCCCGGCGGCCGTCACTTCCGCGCGCGCGCCTCGTAGCGGTCCTGCGCCTCGCCCCAGTGCACCACGTTCCACCAGGCGTTGAGGTAGTCGGCGCGCCGGTTCTGGTACTTCAGGTAGTACGCGTGCTCCCACACGTCCACGCCGAGCACCGCGTACCGCCCTTCCATCAGCGGATTGTCCTGGTTCGGCGTGCTCTCGATCTTGAGCGCGCCCTGCGCGTCGGACGTGAGCCAGGCCCAGCCGGAGCCGAAGCGCCCCATCCCCGCGGCGTTCATCTGCTCGCGGAACTTGGCGAAGTCGCCGAAGGTCTTGCGGATCGCCTCGCCGAGCGCGCCCCCCGGCTCGCCGCCGCTCTTCGGCACGAGCAGGCGCCAGAAGAGCGAGTGGTTCCAGTGCCCGCCGCCGTTGTTGCGCACCGCGGTGCGGATCGCCTCCGGCACCGCGTTCAGATCGCGCAGCAGCTCGTCGAGACTCTTGCCGAAGAGCTCCGGCGCCTTCTCGAGCGCCGCGTTCAGGTTCGTCACGTACGCCTGGTGGTGCTTCCCGTGGTGGATCTGCATCGTCTGCGCGTCGATGTGCGGCTCGAGCGCGGCGGCGTCGAAGGGGAGCTGCGGCAGGGTGTAGGCCATGTCAGACCTCCGTGGGGGGAGCGGGGGGTGCGGTGGCGGTCCGCTGCCGCCGCAGCCACGCGATCGCGCCCGGCATGAGCGAGAGCGCGATCACGATGATGATGACGACGTCGATGTGCTTGCCGATGCCCGGAACGTACCGGCCGAGCGAATAGCCGGTGAGGAGCATCCCCCAGATCCAGAGGACGCCGCCCACCACGTTGTAGAGCGTGTACGCGCCGTAGTCCAT
>DATKOH010000079.1:0-12454 GCA_035524735.1 Gemmatimonadaceae bacterium | reverse complement strand
CCGCGCTCGCGGGCGCCACGAACGCGCTGCTCGCCATCGCGGAGCAGGCGGCGCGCGGGCGGCTCATCGTCGCGCTCAGCGGCGTGGAGGAATTGCGCACGCGCCACCTGCGCGAGTGCGACGCACTGCTCGGCCCGCCCGCCGCGCAGGAGACCGCCGCCGAGCTGAGCGCGATGTGCGACGAGCTCGCGCACCTCGCCGAGGCACTCTCGGTGCTCGGCGACCTCACGCCGCGCAGCCTCGATGCGATCGCGGCGCACGGCGAGCTGCTGAGCGCCGCGCTCGCGCACGCGGCCTTCCGCGCGCGCGACGTGATCGCCACCGACGACCGTCACATGCGCGCGGCCCCGCGCACGGAGGAGATCGCCCGGCAGGCGCGCGAGCGCGTGCTCCCCGCGGTGCGCGACGGGCGCGTGCCCCTGCTCGGCGGCTTCATCGGGCGTTCGCCGCAGGGGGTGACCACCACCATCGGCCGCGGCGGCGGCGACCTGAGCGCCTCGCTCCTCGGCGCCGCGCTCGGCGCCGACGCGATCGAGATCTGGACCGACGTCGACGGCATGCTCACCGCGGATCCGCGCGTCGTGCCCGGCGCGCGGCCGATCGAGGAGATCCGGTTCGACGAGGCCGCCGAGCTCGCCTCCTTCGGCGCGAAGGTGCTGCATCCCAGCACGATCGCCCCGGCGGTGCAGCGCGGGATCCCGGTGTTCGTGCTCAACGCGCGGCGCCCCGAGGGGAAGGGGACGCGCATCACCAGCGACGCCCCCCGGCGCGCCGTGACGGCGGTGGCGGGGAAGGGGAGGGCGATCGTGGTGAAGGTGCAGACGCCGCGCATGCTCGAGGCGCACGGCGTGGCGCGCGCGATCTTCGAGGTATTCGAGCGCCACCGCACGGCGGTGGATGTCGTCGCCACGTCGGAGGTGTCCGTCTCGCTCACCACCGACGACGCCGCGCATCTCGACGACATCATCGTGGAGCTGCGCGCGCTCGGCGACGTGTCGATCGCGCGCGGCCGCGCGATCCTCGCGCTCGTGGGCGCGGGCCTCGGCGACCACGCGCGCACGATGGCGCGCGCGCTCGGCGCGATCGGCGACATCACCGTCCACATGGTCTCGCTCAGCGCCTCGGGGATCAACCTCACGCTCGTCGTCGACGAGAGCGCGCTCGACCGCGCGATGACCGCCATGCACGCCGAGTTCTTCGGCGAGGGGAGGGCCGCATGAACGCCGCCGCGCCGCGCATCGCGCTGATCGGGCTGGGCCGGATGGGACGCTCGGTCCTGCTGCTCGCCGAGGAGAGGGGATGGCCGGTGGTGGCCGCGCTCAACGCCGCCGCGGGGGGCCCCACGCGCGAGCGGCTGGGCGAGGCGGACGTCGCGATCGAGTTCACCACCCCCACCGCCGCGCCGGGGAACATCATCGCCTGCGCGCGGGCGGGGGTCCCCGTCGTCTGCGGCACCACGGGCTGGGACGCCGAGCGCGCGCACGTCGACCGCGAGGTGGTCACCGCCGGCGGCGCGCTCATCGCGTCGCCCAACTTCTCGCTCGGCGTCGCGATCTTCATGCTGGCCGCGGAGCGCCTCGCGCGGCTCGCCGGCAATGCGCGCGAGTTCGCGCCGCACATCACCGAGACGCACCACGCGCACAAGCTCGACGCGCCCTCGGGCACGGCGCGCGAGCTGGCGCACCGCGCCGGCGAGGCCTTCGGCCGCCCCGTCCCCATCACGAGCATCCGCGTGGGCGCGGTGCCCGGCACGCACGAGCTGCTCTTCGATGGCGCCTTCGAGCAGATCCGCCTCACGCACGAGACGCGCGACCGGCGCGTCTTCGCGGAGGGCGCGCTCGCCGCCGCGCAGTGGATCGTCGGGCGGAAGGGGATCTTCACCATGCGCGACCTCATCGCGGGAGAACTCGGCACATGACCGGCACGCAGCGGATCTTCGGATGCGGCACCGCGCTCGCCACCCCCTTCACGGCGGACGGCGCGGTGGACGAGGCGGCGCTCCGCGCGCTCGTCGAATGGCAGATCGCCGAGGGGGTGCACTTCCTCGTCCCCTGCGGCAGCACGGGGGAGGCCGCCACGCTCACCGCCGCCGAGCACCGGCGCGTGGTGGAGATCACGGTGGACACAGCGCGCGGGCGCGTACCGGTGATGGCCGGCGCGGGGGCGAACGACACCAAGCGCGCGGTCGCGATGTCGAGGGAGATGCAGGCGGCGGGGGCGACGCACCTCTTGCACGTGAGCCCGGCGTACAACAAGCCGCCGCAGCGCGGGATCATCGAGCACTTCAAGGCGGTGGCGGACGCGACGCCGCTGCCGGTGATCGTGTACAACGTGCCGGGGCGCACGGGGAGCAACATCGAGGCGCGCACCACGCTCGCCCTCGCGCAGGTGCCGCACATCGCCGGCGTGAAGGAGGCCTCGGGGAACCTCGGCCAGATCCAGGACATCCTCCGCGAGCGCCCGCCGCACTTCGCGGTGCTCTCCGGCGACGACTCGCTCACCCTCGCCGGGATGGCCGCCGGCGGCGATGGGATCATCTCGGTGATCTCGAACGCCACGCCGAAGCTCATGGCGCAGCTCGTGGAGCGCGCGCGCGCGGGCGATTTCGCCGCGGCGCGCGCGCTGCACGAGCGCCTGGGCCCGTGGATGCACGCGGCGTTCATCGAGAGCAATCCGCTGCCGGTGAAGGCGGCGCTCGCGATGATGGGGCGCGCGCGGAACGTGCTGCGCCTCCCGCTCGTGCCGCTCCTCCCCGCGAACGAGGAGGCCGTGCGCGCCGCGCTCGCCGCCGCGGGGGCGCTGCCGTGAGCGCCGCGCTCCGCGCGCGCATCGAGTCGGTCGCCGCCGGCGCCGCGAACGACGCGGAGCGCGCCGTGGCCGAGCTGCTCGACGCGCTCGAAGGGGGCACCGTGCGCGCCGCGGAGCGCTCGCCGGACGGCGCCTGGCGCGCGGTGCCGTGGGTGAAGCAGGGGATCCTGCTCGCCTTCCGCGTGGGCAAGGTCGTGGACATGTCGCCCGCCGGCGCGTCCCCCTTCCACTTCGCCGACAAGCACACCCTCCCCACGCAGGCGCCCGACGCCGCGCGCGGCGTGCGCATCGTCCCCGGCGGCTCCACCGCCCGGCGCGGCGCGTATCTCGGCGCCGGCGTGGTGTGCATGCCCCCGATGTTCATCAACGTGGGCGCGTACGTCGGCGCCGGCACGATGGTCGACTCGCACGCCCTCGTCGGCTCCTGCGCGCAGGTGGGGGAGCGCGTGCACTTGAGCGCCGCGGCGCAGATCGGCGGCGTGCTCGAGCCGGTGAACGCCACGCCGGTGATCGTGGAGGACGAGGCCTTCGTCGGCGGCAACTGCGGCGTGTACGAGGGGACGATCGTCCGGCGCCGCGCCGTGCTCGCTCCCGGCGTGCTGCTCACGCGCGGTACGCCGGTGTTCGACCTAGTACGCGAGCGCATCTACCGTGCGCAGGGGGACGCGCCGCTCGAGATCCCCGAGGGGGCCGTGGTGGTGCCCGGCGCGCGCCGCGCCGCCGGCGACTGGGCCGCCGCGCAGGGACTCTCCCTCGCCGCGCCGGTGATCGTGAAGTACCGCGACGCGTCCACCGACGCCGCCACCGCGCTCGAGGGCGCGCTCCGGTGAGCGCCGGCCCCTTCGCCGTGATCGGCCTCGGCTGCATCGGCGGCTCGCTCGCGCGCACGCTCGCCGCGCGCGGCGTGCCGGCGCGCGCGTGGAGCGCGTCGGCGGCGGACCGCGAGCAGGCGGCGGCCGCGGGCGTGCCCGTCGCGCGCTCGCTCGACGACGCCGTGCGCGGCGCCGCGGTGGCCGTGCTCGCCGTGCCGCTGTCCGCCGTGCGCGACGCGGCGGTGGCGGCGCACGCCGCCGCGCCCGAGGCGCTCATCCTCCACACCGCGGGGCTCCAGGGGGCGGGCTTCGTCGGCGTCCCCGCCGCGCTCCACGACCGCGTGCTCGGCACGCACCCGCTCGCCGGCGCCGCCTCCTCCGGCTTCGCGGCTTCGCGCGAGGGGCTCTTCGCCGGCTGCGCCGTGAGCATCGAGTCGCGCGCCGGCGCCGCCGCGCGCGAGGCCGCGGAATCGCTCTGGCGCCTCGCCGGGGCCGCGCGCTTCGACTACCGCGAGGCCGCCGAGCACGACCTGCTCATCACCTGGGTGAGCCACCTCCCGCAGCTCGCGGCCACCGCGCTCGCCGGCACGCTCGCGTCATCGGGACTCTCCGCGCGCGACGGCGGCCCCGGCCTGCTCGGCGCCACGCGCCTCGCCGCGAGCTCCTTCGAGATGTGGGCGCCGCTGCTCGCCCCCGGGCGCGTGGAGCTCGAGTGCGCCCTCGACGCCCTCGGCGCGGAGATCGCGCGCCTCCGCCGCGCCCTCGCCTCGCGCGATGAGAGCGAGCTCGCCAACCTCTGGGAATCGGCGCGCGCCTGGCGCCTCAGCGCGGGAGACCGTCCATGAACGTCGGCGGCATCGTGCACGTCCCCGGCGACAAGTCCATCTCGCACCGCGCGCTCATCCTCGCCGCGCTCGCGAACGGCACGTCGCACCTCACCGACATCCTCCAGAGCGCCGACGTCGAGAGCACGGCGCGCGTGCTGCGCGCGCTCGGCGCTCCCATCCCGCCGCTGGCGGCGCAGATGGAGATCGCCGGGCGCGGCCGCCGCGGGCTCACCGCGCCGGCGGCGGACCTCGACTGCGGCAACAGCGGCACCACCGCGCGCCTCGTCGCCGGCGTCGTGGCCGGCCATCCCTTCCGCGCGCGCTTCACCGGCGACGCGAGCCTCAGCCGCCGCCCCATGAAGCGGATCGCGCGCCCCCTCGAGGCGATGGGCGCCGCCTTCACCTTCGAGGGCAGCGACGGACTGCCGATGACGGTGCAGGGGGGCGCGCTCCGGGCGCTCCGCTGGGAGAGCGAGGTCGCGAGCGCGCAGGTGAAGAGCGCGGTGCTGCTCGCCGGGCTCGTCGCCGGCGTGCCGATCGTGGTGCGCGAGCCCGCCCGCTCGCGCGACCACACCGAGCGGATGCTCCGCGCCATGGGCGCCGAGGTGGACAGCGTGGGCGAGGTGGTGCGCCTCGAGCCCGTGGACCATCTCGGCCCGCTCGCGCTCCGCATCCCCGGCGACCCGAGCTCGGCGGCCTTCCTCGCCGCGCTCGCCGTCCTCGCCACCGGCGGCGCGATCACCGTGCCCGACCTCTGCGTGAACCCGACGCGCCTCGGCTTCTACCGCGCGATGCAGCGCATGGGCGCGCACATCGACTTCCACGTCGGCGCGCCGCAGGGCGGGGAGGAGATCGGCACCCTCTTCGCCTGGCCGTCCACGCTGCACGCGGCGGAGTTCGGCGGCGCCGAGGTGCCGGCGATGATCGACGAGATCCCGCTGCTCGCGTGCGTCGCGTCGCGCGTGCCGGGGACGACGGTCATCCGCGGCGCGTCGGAGCTGCGCGTGAAGGAGAGCGATCGCATCGCCGCGGTGGTCGCCAACCTGCGCGCCGTCGGCGTCGCCGCGGAGGAACTCCCCGACGGACTCACCGTCACCGGCGGCGATGCGCCGCTCGCTGGCGCGGTGCGCACGCACGGCGACCACCGGCTCGCGATGGCCTTCGGCGTCCTCGCCGCGCTCCCCGGCAGTCGCATCGCGATCGACGACCCCGGCTGCGTGGCGGTGTCGTATCCCGCCTTCTGGGACGACGTGCGCGCGGCGGTCTCCGCATGACGTCGCCCACCCCGCCGTTCACGAAGCGGGTGCGCGCGCCCGGCGCCCCATTCGTGGTGGCGATCGACGGCCCCGCCGCGTCGGGGAAGTCGTCCACCGCGCAGTGGGTGGCCGACCAGACGGGCTGCCTGCACATCGACTCCGGTTCGCTCTACCGCGCGGCGACCGCCCTCGCGCTCGACGCCGCGGGCGGCGCGCCGCTCGCGGAGGCGCGCGTGCTCGAGGCCGCACGCGGCATCACGCTCGAGGCGGCGGGGCGGAGCTTCGTCCCCGCGCTGCGCGGCGAAGCGCTGGAGGAAGCGATCCGCAGCCCCGCCGTGACGCAGCACGTGAGCGAGGTCGCGCGCATGCCCGGCGTGCGCGCCTGGGTGAACGCGCGCGTGCGCGACGCCGCCGCGCGGCGCGACGTGGTGGTGGACGGCCGCGACATCGGCACCGCCGTCTTCCCCGACGCCGACGTGAAGATCTACCTCGTGGCCGACCCGTGGGAGCGCGCGCGCCGCCGGCTGATGCAGCGCCTCGGCCGCGCGCCCGCCGACGCCGAGATCGCGGAGGAGACCGAGCGCCTCGTGCAGCGCGACGCGCGCGACGCGGCGCAGTCCGTGCCCGCCAAGGACGCGGTGCTCATCGACACGACGTACCTCACGCAGGAAGAGCAGGTGGGGCGGATCGTGGCGCTGGTGCGCGCGGTCCGCTCCTGACGGCCTGAGGGGCGCGGCCCGCGAGGCGGGCCCGGAAGTCGGTGCGGGAGTTGCCTAACCCCACTATCCCCAATATTTTCCAAGGCTCACGGCGAACCGCCCTTCCACCCTTTTCTCGGCGCGGCGAGACCCCCCGCGATCTGGAGCCCCACATGCCCGAACTCGAAGAGAAGATCCCCGAGGCCCCCCGCAAGGACCCGAACCGGAACAAGCTCCGTCTCCTCGCCCACGGCGACAATCGCTGGGATGAGGATGAGTATTCGGCGGCCGAAGAGGCGATGATGGTCGACCTCTACGCCGGCACGCTCGCCGCGATCGACGAAGGCGAGATCGTGAAGAGCACCGTGCTCGAGATCCGCGACAACCTCGTCATCCTCGACATCGGCTTCAAGTCCGAAGGCGCCGTCCCCCTCGAGGAATTCAAGGACCACCCCGACCTCAAGCCCGGCGACACCGTCGAAGTGCTCCTCGAGCACCTCGAGGACAACGAGGGCTCCGTCGTCCTGTCGAAGAAGAAGGCCGACTTCATGCGGGTCTGGGAGAAGATCCGCGTCGCCTACGAGAGCGACCAGCCGGTGGAAGGCACCCTCGTCAAGAAGATCAAGGGCGGCGTCGTCGTCGACCTCATGGGCGTGGACGCCTTCCTCCCCGGCTCGCAGATCGCGCTCCGCCGCGTGCCGAACATCGACGAGCTCCTCGGGCAGAAGTACGAGTTCAAGATCATCAAGCTCAACAAGCGCCGCCGCAACATCGTCGTCTCGCGCCGCGTGATCCTCGAGGTCGAGCGCGCCGGCAAGCGCGAAAAGCTCATGAAGGAGCTCCAGAAGGACCAGGTGCGGAAGGGCGTCGTCAAGAACATCACCGACTTCGGGGCGTTCATCGACCTCGGCGGCGTCGACGGCCTCCTCCACATCACCGACATGTCGTGGGGGCGCATCTCGCACCCCTCCGAGATGGTGCACATCGGCCAGGAGCTCGAGGTCAAGATCCTGGACATCGACTGGGAGCGCGAGCGCATCTCGCTCGGCCTCAAGCAGCTCCAGAGCTACCCGTGGAAGGACGTCGCCGAGAAGTACCCGGTCGGCACGCGCGTCCAGGGAAAGGTCGTCTCGATCACGAACTACGGCGCCTTCATCGAGCTCGAGCCCGGCATCGAGGGGCTCGTCCACATCAGCGAGATGAGCTGGACCCGCAACGTGCGCCACCCGAGCAAGCTCGTCTCCATCGGCGAGGTGATCGAGGCCGTGGTGCTCAAGGTCGACCCGAACGAGGAGAAGATCTCGCTCGGCATGAAGCAGACCGAGCAGGATCCCTGGGTCGTGCTGCCCTACAAGTACCCCGTGGGCACGCGCCTCAACGGCAAGGTGCGCAACCTCACGTCGTTCGGCGCCTTCGTCGAGATCGAGCCGGGCATCGACGGTCTCATCCACATCTCCGACATGAGCTGGACGAAGCGCGTGCAGCATCCGTCGGAAGTGGTGAAGAAGGGCGATGCCGTGGACGTCGTGATCCTCAACATCGACGCCGACAACAAGCGCATCTCCCTCGGCCTCAAGCAGGCCACCGACGATCCGTGGCTCAAGATCGGCGAGAGCTACCCCGTCGGCATGGACCTCCCGGGGAAGGTCGTGCGCCTGATGGACAAGGGCGTCGTGGTCGACATCGGGAACGACATCGAGGGCTTCGTGCCGATCTCGCAGCTCACGGTCGGCAAGCCCGTCACCAACCCGGCGGACGCGGTGTACGAGACGATGAATCTCGACCTCCGCATCCTCGAGGTGGACCCGATCCACCGCCGGATCGTGCTCGCCGTCACCGGCGTGCCCGAGGACCAGCCGCCGCGCCCCGAGACGCCCTCCAAGGTGATCCCGATGGACGAGGCGGAGGCGGAGCCGGTCATTCCGCCGGACGCGGACGCGGACGCGGAGTAGCGCCCGCTCCACCGGATCTCGTCGCGCCCCGCGGGCCCTGCTCGCGGGGCGCGGCGCATCCGGCTACCTTTTCCCGCCATGAGCATGCGCGAGAAGCTCGAGCTCCTCGAGCAACGGCGCGCCGAGAGCGAGCTCGGCGGCGGGGCGGAGCGCCTGAAGGCGCAGCACGACAAGGGGAAGCTCTCGGCGCGCGAGCGCCTCGACGTCCTCCTCGACGAGGGGAGCTTCGTGGAGCTCGACCGCTTCGTCGTCCACCGCTCCACCGACTTCGGCCTCGCCGAGCAGCGCCCCTACGGCGACGGCGTCGTCACCGGCTACGGCCGCATCGCGGGCCAGCTCGTCTACGTCTTCTCGCAGGACTTCACCGTCTTCGGCGGCTCCCTCTCCGAGTCGCACGCCGAGAAGATCTGCAAGGTGATGGACCTCGCGGTGCGCAACGGCGCGCCCGTGATCGGCCTCAACGACTCCGGCGGCGCGCGCATCCAGGAGGGGGTCGTCTCCCTCGGCGGCTACGCGGAGATCTTCAAGCGCAACACGCTCGCCAGCGGCGTCGTGCCGCAGATCTCCGCCATCCTCGGTCCCTGCGCCGGCGGCGCGGTGTACTCGCCGGCGATCACCGACTTCGTGTACATGGTGCGCGGCACCTCGTTCATGTTCGTCACCGGCCCGAACGTCGTGAAGACCGTCACCCACGAGGACGTGACGATGGAGCAGCTCGGCGGCGCGGACACGCACGCCGAGACGAGCGGCGTCGCCCACTTCGCCTGCGACTCCGAGTTCGCCTGCCTCGGCGCCATTCGCGATCTCCTCCGCTACATCCCGCCGAACAACCTGAGCGAGCCGCCGCGCGGCGCCGGCAGCGACCCGCGCGACCGCCGCGACGAGGGGCTCCTCGACGTCGTCCCCGACCACCCGAACAAGCCGTACGACATGCACGAGGTGCTCCGCCGCATCGTGGACGACGGCGCCTTCCTCGAGGTGCACCAGGGCTACGCCCGCAACCTGCTCTGCGGCTTCGCGCACCTGGGCGGCATGTCGGTGGGCATCGTCGCCAACCAGCCCGCCGTGCTCGCCGGCGTCCTCGACATCGAGGCGAGCGTGAAGGGGGCGCGCTTCATCCGCTTCTGCGACGCCTTCAACATCCCGATCGTGACCTTCGAGGACGTGCCCGGCTTCATGCCCGGCGTGGGGCAGGAGCATCACGGCATCATCCGGCACGGCGCGAAGCTGCTCTATGCGTACTGCGAGGCCACGGTGCCCAAGCTCACCGTGATCACGCGCAAGGCCTACGGCGGCGCGTACGACGTCATGAGCAGCAAGCACATCCGCGGGGACTTCAACCTCGCGTGGCCCACCGCGGAGATCGCGGTGATGGGGCCGAAGGGGGCGGTGGAGATCCTCTTCCGCAAGGAGATCGCCGAGAGCGGCGACCCGGAGCGCGCCACCGAGCAGCGGATGGCGGAGTACGTCGAGAAGTTCGCGCACCCGTACATCGCCGCGGGGCGCGGCTACCTCGACGACATCATCGACCCGCGCGAGACGCGGCCGCGCCTGATCGACGCGCTCGAGACGCTGCGCGCCAAGCGCGACCGCAACCCGCCGAAGAAGCACGGCAACATCCCGCTCTGATGGCGGGCCCCAGCCGCACCCTCCGCCTGGGCGACCGGGCGCCGGACTTCTCGCTCACCGACGCGCCGAGCGGCGCGCGCGTGACGCTCGCCGCGCTCCTCGAGGAGCGCGCGGGGCTGCTCCTCGTCTTCCACCGCGGATTCTGGTGACCCAACTGCCGCGGGCAGCTCGGGGAGCTGCGCGACGAATGGCGGAGCTACGAGCGCGCGTCGATCGGCATCGCCGTCGTGCTCGCGCAGAAGTGCGCCGCGCTCGCGGCGGGGCTCGAGGAGGCGGAGCGCACGTATCCCTTCCCGCTGCTCTGCGATGAGGACCGCGCCGTGATCAAGGCCTACGGCGTCTGGCACCCGCTGGGGATCGACGCGCTCAACAGCGCGCATCCCGCCGCCTTCCTCATCGACGCCAGGCGGAAGCTCCGCTACGCCTTCGTGGGCCGCACGCAGTTCGCGCGCGCCCCGCTCGCGAAGATCCTCGAGACCGCCGTGGAGGACGCCCCGCGTGTTCGATAAGGTCCTGATCGCCAATCGCGGCGAGATCGCGCTGCGCATCGTGCGCGCCTGCCGCGAGCTCGGGCTGCATTCCGTGGCCGTGTACAGCGAACCGGACGCCGGCGCGCCGCACGTGCGCGAGGCCGACGAGGCCGTCGCCATCGGCCCGGCGCCGAGCGCGGAGAGCTACCTCCGCGGCGACGTGCTCATCGCCGCGGCGAAGCGCACGGGCGCGGGGGCGGTGCACCCGGGCTACGGCTTCCTCGCCGAGCGCGAGCCCTTCGCGCGCGCGGTGCGCGACGCGGGGCTCGTCTGGGTCGGCCCGCCGGCGGAGGCGATCGCCGCCATGGGGAGCAAGACCGCCGCGCGCACCCTCGCGATGGCGGCGGGCGTCCCCGTCGTCCCCGGCACCACCGCCGCGCTCCGCGATGCCGCCGAGGCGGCGAAGGTCGCGCGCGAGTTCGGCTACCCCGTGCTCCTCAAGGCGGCGGCCGGCGGGGGGGGGAAGGGGATGCGCGTGGTGCAGTCGGAGCGCGACCTCGCGGCGTCCCTCGAGAGCGCGCGCCGCGAGGCGCAGAACGCCTTCGGCGACGATGCGGTGTACGTCGAGAAGTACATCGCCGGCCCGCGCCACGTGGAGATCCAGGTGCTCGGCGATGCGCACGGCACGATGCTCTCGCTCGGCGAGCGCGAATGCTCGGTGCAGCGCCGCCACCAGAAGATGATCGAGGAGGCGCCGAGCGTCGCCGTATCGCCCGCGCTCCGCCGCGAGATGGGGGAGACGGCCGTGCGCGCCGCGAAGGCCGCCGGCTACGTGAACGCCGGCACCTGCGAGTTCCTCCTCGACCGCGAGGGGAAGTTCTACTTCCTCGAGATGAACACGCGCCTGCAGGTGGAGCATCCCGTCACCGAGCTCGTCACGGGGATCGACATCGTGCAGTGGCAGCTGCGCATCGCGCGCGGCGAGAAGCTCCCCTTCGCGCAGGAGTCGATCGCGCCGCGCGGCTGGGCCATCGAGTGCCGCATCACGAGCGAGGACCCGGCCAACGGCTTCCTGCCGAGCACGGGGCGCATCGGTTACCTGCGCCTCCCCGGCGGCCCCGGCGTGCGCTGGGACGGCGGCATCGGGATCGGCAGCGAGATCGGGCTCCACTACGACCCGATGCTCGCGAAGCTGATCGTGCACGCCCCCACCCGCGACGAGGCGATCGCGCGCATGCACCGCGCGCTCCTCGAACTCACGGTGGAAGGAGTGGAGACGTCGCGCGACTTTCATCTGCGCGTGATGGAGGACGGCGAGTTCCGCCGCGGCGCGATCGACATCCAGTGGCTCGAACGGCGTCTCGACTCGCTCACGAGCGTCGCGCCCCCGGCGGGCGGCGACGTGGCCGCGGCCATCGCGGCCGCGCTGCTCGCGGAGGAAGAGCGGGCGAACGGCGGGCGCTCGGCGCTCGGCGCTCGGCGCTCGGCAACGGCGGAAGGCGGCGGCGAGATCCCGAACTGGAAGCTCGCCGCCCTCCGGGAAGGGATGCGCGAGTGACCCCACGCCCCCCGCACGCCGAGCGCCGAGCGCCGAACGCCGAGCCCCACGCGCCGAGCGCCGCGGTTCTCGCCATCGACAGCATCGCCGCCGGCGGCGACGGCGTTTCCCGCGCGGATGGCCTCGTGATCTTCACCCCGCGCACCGCGCCGGGCGATGTCGCGGAGGTGGAGGTGACGCCCAGCGGACGCTTCGCGCGCGGCACGCTGCGCGCGCTGCGCACGCCGTCCCCCGACCGCGTGGAGCCTGCGTGCGCGCACTACGGGCGCGACCGCTGCGGCGGCTGCCAGCTCCAGCATCTCTCGTACGACGCGCAGCTCGCCGCCAAGTCGCGCATCGTGTCCGACTCGCTCAAGCGCATCGGCCACCGCGTTGTGGCGCCCCCCGTGGTGCACCCCGCGCCGCAGCCCTGGCGCTACCGCCGCAAGCTCACCCTCGCCATCC
>DATKOH010000078.1:0-6898 GCA_035524735.1 Gemmatimonadaceae bacterium | reverse complement strand
TCCAGGCGGGATTCCTGAGGAGCGCGGCCGGGTGATAGGTGACGATCACGGGGATGCCGTGATAGCGGTGTTCCCGTCCCCGCAATTTGCCCAAGGATTCCTTCGTGTCCAGGAGTCCCTGCGCGGCGGTGAGGCCGAGCGCGAGGATCACGGCCGGGCGCACAAGCTCCACCTGGCGCGCGAGGTACGGCAGGCAGGCCTGCATCTCGTCGGGGAGCGGAGCGCGGTTCCCCGGCGGGCGGTGCTTCACGACGTTCGCGATGTAGACGTCCTCGCGCTTGAGGTCGACGGCGGCGAGGATCTTGGTGAGGAGCTGTCCCGCCTGCCCCACGAAGGGGTGGCCGGTCTCGTCCTCGCTGGCGCCCGGGCCCTCGCCCACGCACATGAGCCGCGCGCCGGCCGGGCCGTCGCCGGGGACGGGGTTCTTCGCGTTCTTGTGGAGGATGCACTTCGTACACGCGGCGACGAGCGCGGCGATCTCCTCGAGGGAGTTCGCGCTCGCCACCGGGCCGCCGAAGAGTTCGCGCTCCCCGCCGCCGACGGTGATGCCCCCCGTGGGGGGCGCGGCGTCGGCGGGCGGACGCGCGGCGGCGGGAGTTGCGCTCGGCGTGGCAGCGGGAGTGGGGCCGGGTGCGGCCCCCGCGGCGGCGATCGCCGCGCGCCAGTCGCTCCCGGCGGGCGAGGGCGGTGTCGAAGCCGCCGGTGCGCCGGGTGCCGCCGGTGCGCCGGGCTTCCGCCGGGCGCCGATCATCTCCATCACCTGCTCCACCGTGAGATCGTCGAGCACGAGCTCGCGCTCCCCCATCTCCTTGCGCTGCTCGAGGTAGCGGCGGAGCAGCTCCTCAGCGCCCATGGGCGAGCGCCTCGATGCGGTCGAGCAGGACGTCGGCGAGCTCGCGCTTCGGCATGAGCGCGAGCGGCTCGATCGCGCCGCCGCGCCCGATGAGCGTGACGCGGTTCGTCTCGACGGCGAAGCCGGCGCCCGGTTCCTTCGCGTCGTTCACCACGATGAGGTCGAGCCCCTTCGCCTCGAGCTTCGCCTTCGCGTTCCGCTCGAGGTCATCGGTCTCGAGCGCGAAGCCCACGACCACCGCGCCCTGCTTCCGGCGGCCGCGCGTCTCGGCGAGGATGTCGGTGGCGGCGGCCAGCGCGATCGCGTCGGGGGCGGACGACTTCTTGATCTTGAACCCCACCGGCGCGGCCGCGCGGAAGTCGGCGGGGGCGGCGGCCATCACGAGCACGTCGGCGGCGGGAAGCTCGGCGGCCACCGCGCTCGCCATCTCGGCGGTGCTCTCCACCGGGACGACGCGTACGCCGGCGGGCGGCTCGACCTCGAGCGGGCCGGCGACGAGCGTCACGTCGGCGCCGCGGCGCCACGCGGCGGCGGCGACTGCGACGCCCATGCGGCCGCTCGACCGGTTGGAGAGGAATCGCACGGCGTCCACCGCCTCCCGCGTGGGCCCGGCGGTGACGAGCACGCGGCGCCCCGCGAGCGACTGGCGCTCGAGGAGGCGCCCCGCGTGCGCGAGGATCGTCTCGGGCTCCGGCATGCGCCCGGGGCCGGATCCCTCGCCCGCGGCGAGAGGGCCGCTGTCGGGTTCCATCACGGTGTACCCGAGCTCGCGCGCCACGGCGGCGTTGCGCTGCGTCGCCCTGTGCTGCCACATCCGGTCGTTCATCGCGGGGACGAGCATCACCGGCGCCTCGGTGGCGAGGAGGATCGCGGCGAGCAGGTCGTCCGCGCGCCCCTGCGCCGCGCGCGCCAGGAAATCGGCGGTGCACGGCGCCACGATCACCGCGTCGGCCTCGCGGGCGAGGCGGATGTGCTCGAGCGCGTGCCCGGGGGCGAAGAGGTCGGCGTGCACGGCGCGCCCGGTGAGCGCCTCGAAGGTGATCGGCGCCACGAACTCCGTGGCCCCCCTCGTCATCACGACGTCCACCCCGGCGCCGGCCTGCGAGAGCAGGCGCGCGAGCCACCCGGACTTGTAGCTCGCGATCCCCCCCGTGATCCCGAGGACGATGCGGCGGCCGCCGAACGGACGCACGGGAACGCTCCCCTAGCGCTCGACCTTCGGCACCACGCGGAACTGGATCTCGTCGGTGGTCAGCTGCTCGAGCGCCTTCGTGGTGAGCTTCTTCTCCGGCACGGCGCTGCCGAAGCGCGGGAACTCGTTCAGGATCCGCGCGAACTTCGCGGCGACCAGCACGCCCAGGTACTTGTTGGCCGTGCGCTCCGCGACATCGGTGGGGGTGAAGACTTGCATCGGTGAGCTCCTTGGGTGCTACGCGTTGATCTCCCGCTCCAGACGCTCGACGATCGAGCGCAGGTCCCGTTCCAGGTGCATCAATCGGTCGCGGCGCGCCGCCTCGGCATCGATGATCCCCGACACCCGCGCGATGGCCGCTTCCAGGTCGTCGTTCACGACCACGTACTGGTACTCCGGCGCCGCCTCCAGCTCCGCGATCGCGCTCTGCAAGCGGCGCTCCAGCTGCGCCGCGCTCTCCGTGCCCCGTTCCCGGAGCCGTGCCAGCAGCGCCTCCCCCGACGGGGGCAGCACGAACACCAGCACCGCCTGCGGGAAGGCGCGATGGATCTGCGCCGCGCCCTGCACATCGATGTCGAGGATCACGTGCTTCCCCGACCCCAGCACTTTCTCCACCTCCGACCGCAGCGTGCCGTACCACAGTCCGTGCACGCGCGCCGACTCGGCGAAATCACCCCGCTCGCGCCGCGCGAGGAACTCCAGCTCCGTCAGGAAGTGGTAGTCCCGCCCGTCCACCTCCCCCTTCCGCGGTGCGCGCGTGGTGCAGCTCACCGAGTATCCCACATCCGTGCGACGCGCGAGCAGCGCGCGCGAGATCGTCGTCTTGCCGCCGCCGGACGGGGAGGAGAGGATGACCGGGAAGGTGGGGCTCACTCGACGTTCTCCACCTGCTCCGCGATCCGCTCCAGCTCCTCCTTCACGGCGACCACGTCGTGCAGCATGGCCGCATCGCGCGCCTTGCTCCCGGTCGTGTTCGCCTCCCGCAGCATCTCCTGCAGCAGGAAGCCGAGCCGCTTCCCCACGCCCCCGCCCTTCCCCCCCGCGAGCGTCTCGCGGAAGGCGGCCAGGTGCGCCCGGAACCGGTCCACCTCCTCCGATACATCCAGCCGGTCGGCCAGCACCGCGATCTCCTGCGCGACGCGCGCCGGATCGAGGTCCACGCCGCCGGTGAGCGCCTTCACGTTCTCCTGCAGCCGCTCGCGCTCCGCCACCAGCCGCTGCGGCGCGCGCGCCGCGATCCGCTCGAACGCCTGCTCCACCACCGCCAGCCGCTCCGCCAGGAGCTGCGCGAGCCGTGCCCCCTCGCGTTCCCGCATCGCCGCCAGCGCCTTCACCGCCTCCCGCGCCGCCGCGGCCAGCTGCTCCCCGGCCGCCGCGTCCTCCTCCGTCCCCTCCGCGCTCATCACGTCCGGCATCCGCAGCACCGTCGCGGCGTCGAGCGTGGGCGCCAGCCCGTGCGCCTGCTCCAGCGCGCGGAGGCGGCGCACGTAGTCCGCGAAGCGCGCCTCGTCGATCGTGATCCCCGCGGCGGGATCGTGCTCCGCCCGGGCCGTGAGGGTCACGTGGCCGCGCGCGATCTCCCGCCGGAGCAGCTCGCGCATCTCCCCCTCCCACCGCGCCAGCGCCGTGGGGAGCTTGATGCTCGGATTGAAGAACCGGTGGTTGACGGTGCGTACTTCCACCGTCACGATGCGCGACCCGACCCGCCCGGTCGCGCTCCCGAACCCGGTCATGCTGCGTATCATGGACAAGCCTGTAACCTATCGCGCCGCAACGTGATAATCAATTCCAGAAGGCCCACCGAAGGCCGTACGTATAGAACTGGATCGGCTGCAGATACTGCGGGATCCACTCGTACGGCACCGGCGTCAGCGCCCAGTTGGACGTGAAGTACAGCGTGGCCGTCTGGATGCGGACCTCGATGTTCGTGTACAGCACCACGCTGTGGATCGCCACCACCGTGTTCGCGGAGAAGGCCTCCGGCGCGCCTGCCGTCGGGAACATCACGTCGGACCGGTACTCCTCCCCGAACGACGCGTGCAGCCCGAAGTTCCCGCTCGGGAACTTCTTCAGCCACTGCGTCTCGAGATACACCTCGCCGCGCTCTTGCAGCTGCGGGAGGTACCACCCCGGCTTCTGCCACCGCACCACCCAGAAGTCCACGCCGACATCGTCCACCACCTTCCCGCGGCCGGAGAAGAAGAGCCCCGTCTGCTCCGCGGACGGCGCGTTCACGTACGCCGCATCGTAGCCCACGAGTCCGGGCACCATGGTCGACGCCCGGCGCACGACGCCGCCGCTGAGCCAGACGCGCCCGAGCTGGGCGCCGAGCAGCAGGCGCCCCGACGCGCCATCGCCTCCGGCGGCGGAGTCGGCCTTCCGGTAACCCGCGGCGCCCTGCACCATGAGCCACGGCATCGGCGTGAGGGTGATCGCCGCTTCGCCCAGCGCGCCGCTGTCCGCCTTCGCGTCGACGAAAGCGGTGAGCGTGAAGGGCTTGGTCGCGAAGTCGAGGCGGCCGGTCGCCTCGTTGCCGCCGCCGGCCGGCAGCCACCGGTAGCGGTCCGACAGGCTGAAGTGGAGGGGGCCCGCATTCATGCCGGCGATCGCGATGAGCTGGGTGGCGGTCTGCCGCACGCGCGACGAATCGGGCGGATAGTACGGGATGAGCGCGCTGCCCAGGTTCTGCTGCTCGACCTGCTGCTGCGTGAGCATGACCTGCGCCCACGTGCGCGAGCTGTCGGCCCGCCCGTACGCCGCGCGGAGGTAGCCGAGGGCGCGGCTGCCGTTCTGTCCGGGGATCGCGCGCGCGAGCGCGGTGTCCTGCTGGAAGGTGGCCGCTTGCGGATCGCGCGTCCCGTTCCCGCGCTGCGCATACGCGTCGACGCTCCAGTCCCCGCGCGCCCAGCCGAACCGGATCATGAGATCGTTCGCGCTGCCGCTCCCCACGGTGAGATCCGTCTGCGTGCCGTACACCTGCCCGCCGAACTGCAGCCCCATCCCGTTCCGCCATCGCGCGCCGAAGTAGGCGCGGAGCATGTTCGTGCCGAGGTCGCCGGTGACGATGTCCACCCGCGACTGCGTGTGCGTGTGCGTCACGCTCCACGTGCGGATGTAGATGCGCGCCTCATCGGTGCCTCGCTCCACGGTGAGGTCCTGCACGTTCCAGATCGCCACGCTCGCGAGGTCGATCGGCGAGCTGGTGCTGTTGCCGATCGTCTGCAGCTCCACGCCGTCGATGAAGATGCGGATCTTCCCCGGATTGCCGAGGAAGGAGGCGTACTGCACCGACGGGATCCACCCCGACTGGTAGGTGGTGATCCCGAGCACGCGCTGGAGCAGCTGGTTGAGCGTGAGCGCGCCGGTGTTGAAGAGCGCATCGCGGTCGAAGGTGTACGACTGCCCCGGCTCGAGCACGGGCGGCATCTCCGCCTGCGCGAAGGGCGTCATCACCGTGTCCTTCTTGAGCAGCGAGTCCTTCTTCGCCGCGCTGTCGTTCGGCGCGGGGGGCACGGTGTCGGGCGGCACGGGGAGCACGCCCGGGGGCGGAGGCGGCTGCTGCGGTGCGGGCGCCACCTGCGCCCGCGCCGCGCCGGCCAGCGCGAGTGCACATCCCATCGCCCATCCCGCAGCCGCGAGCCGCGGGCGCGGGACGTGGCTCAGCCGGCCCTCCCCCGCACGAACTCGACGAAGAATCCCACCGGCACGCCGGTGGGCCCCGCGCGCAGCCAGCCCAGGTCGGATTCGGAGTACGCCGTGCCGGCGATGTCCAAGTGCACCCACGGATACTCCCCGGTGAACTCCTTCAGGAACATCCCGGCCGTGAGCGCGCCCGCGGCCCGCCCCCCGGAGTTCTTGATGTCGGCCACGTCGCTCTTGATGAGGTCCTTGTACTCATCGAACAGCGGGAGGTGCCAGCCGACCTCCCCCGCGCGCCCCCCCGCGGCGATCACCTCGCGCACGAGCGCCTCGTCGTTCCCCATCACCCCGGTGGCGGTGTGCCCGAGCGCGACCACGCACGCGCCGGTGAGCGTGGCCGCATCCACCACGGCCGCGGGGGAGAAGCGCCGCGCATAGCTCAGCACGTCCGCGAGCACGAGCCGCCCCTCGGCGTCGGTGTTGATGATCTCGATGTACTTGCCGAGCTGGCTGCGCACGACGTCGCCGGGCTTCACCGCGGTGCCGCTCGGCATGTTCGTCGTCGCGCCCACGAGTCCGACCACGTTCACCGGCAGCTTCAGGCGGCCGATGGTCTCCATCGCGCCGAGCACGCCCGCGCCGCCGCACATGTCGAACTTCATGTACTCCATCTTGTCCGCGGGCTTGATGGAGATGCCGCCGCTGTCGAAGCAGAGTCCCTTCCCCACCAGCGCGAGCGGCTTGCCATCCTTGGGCCCCTTCCGGTGCTCGAGCACGATGAGCTTCGGGTCCTGCGGCGTCCCCTGTGCCACGGAGAGGAAGGACCCCATCCCCTCCTTCTCCATCTCGGCGCGGCCGAGCACGGAGACGGTCATGCCGTGCCGCTTCGCGATCTCGCGCGCGGTGTCGGCCAGGTAGTCCGGGGTGCACAGGTTGCCGGGCATCATCGCGAGGCGGCGCGCGAGCGCGATCCCCTCGCCAAGCGCCGCCGCGCGCTCCACCGCGGCGGACGCGCCGGGGGCGCCGCTGACGATCGTCGCGCTCTCCAGCGGGGCGCGGCGGTCGGGCTCCGGCGGCGGGGTGCGCGTCTCGGTGTATTCCCACGGGCCCATCTGCAACCCTACGGCCGCGGCCTCGATGCTCGCGGCATCCGCCGCGCCATCGAACCAGGCCATCGTGCCGGCACCCGCGCCGTGCGCCGCGCGCGCGGCGAT
>DATKOH010000077.1:0-16846 GCA_035524735.1 Gemmatimonadaceae bacterium | reverse complement strand
CCCGACCTCATCATGGGCGGCCGCACGCTCATCGGCGCGCCGCCGCCGCGCGGCCAGCAGCTCGAGGACCACTACTTCGGCGGCATCCCCGAGCGCATCCAGGCGTGCATCTCCGAGGTGGAGCACGAGCTCTACAAGCTCGGCGTGCCGATCGTCACGCGGCACAACGAGGTGGCCCCCTGCCAGTTCGAGATGGCGCCGATGTTCGAGGAGTCCGACCTCGGCGTGGACCACAACCAGCTGGTGATGGCGGTGCTCCGCCGGGTCGCGATCCGCCACGGCCTGCAGGCGCTGCTGCACGAGAAGCCCTTCGCCGGCATCAACGGCTCGGGCAAGCACTGCAACTGGTCGATGGCCGTGCACGCGGACGACCCGGCGCTCGACGGCACGAACCTGCTCAAGCCGGGGAAGACGCCGCACCAGAACGTGCGCTTCCTCCTCTTCCTCGCCGCCGTGCTCAAGGCCGTGCACAAGCACGCCGGCCTCCTGCGCGCGGGCGTGGCCACCTCCGGCAACGAGCACCGGCTCGGCGCCAACGAGGCGCCGCCGGCGATCATCTCGGTCTTCATGGGCGACACGCTCACCCGGATGATCAACGGCATCGCCGCGGGCAAGGGCGGCTCGACCAGCGCCGGGCAGGCGCTGCTCAAGCTCGGCGTCGCGAAGCTCCCCGAGATCGAGCGCGACAACACCGACCGCAACCGCACGTCGCCCTTCGCCTTCACCGGCGCGAAGTTCGAGTTCCGCGCGGTGGGCGGCTCGGCGTCCATCGGCTTCCCCGTGATGCTCCTCAACACGGTGGTGGCCGAGGCCATCGGCGAGCTGACGGCGCAGCTCCGCCCGCTCATCAAGAAGTCCAAGTCGGTGGACGACGCCGTCTTCAAGGTCGTCCGCGAGGCGTTCAAGGAGACCGCGGCGGTGCGCTTCGAGGGGAACAACTACTCCGACGCGTGGGTGCGCGAGGCCGAGAAGCGCGGCCTCCCGAACCTCCGCCGCACTCCCGAGGCGCTCGCGCAGATGGTGACGCGCCAGTCGCGCACGCTCTTCGAGAAGCTCGGCATCCTCTCGAAGGAGGAGCTCGAATCGCGCTACCACGTGCGGCTGGAGCGCTACGTGAAGGACATGCTCATCGAGCTGAACACGCTGCGCGAGATGGTGGACACGCTCGTGCTGCCGGCCGCCTTCCAGTACTGCAAGATGCTGGCGGATTCCGCGGCCTCGGCGAAGGAGGCCGGGCTGGCCGTGCTGCCGCAGCTCGACGCGGCGAACCGCGTGGCGCGGCTGATCCAGCAGCTGCAGGCCCGCCGCGCCGAGCTCGCGAAGGTGATCGAGAAGGCCGAGGGGATGCACGACGACCTCGAGAAGCAGGCCCGCCTCCTCACCGCCGACGGCGCCGAACGGATGGCCGAGGTGCGCGACAGCTGCGACACGCTCGAGCTCACCGTGGCCGACGAGATGTGGCCGCTGCCCAAGTACCGGGAGATCCTCTTCCCGGTGTGACGGCCGGGGCGGGCGTCAACGGCGTGGTTGGTCGTGGGCGTTTAGTCCGATGATTGCGGTGGCCGGCGCGAATGCGCCGGCCCCCGCCTTCATTTGGCTAGTCGCCAGTCGCGCCCTCAGTACTTGGCGAGGTAATTCTCCAGCTCCCACGCGCTCACCTGCGAGATGTACTCCCGCCACTCCTGCCGCTTCGCGTCCACGAAGTGCCGCGTCACGTGGTCGCCCAGCGCGTCGGTGATCACCCGGTCCTTCTCCAGTTCGTCGCACGCCTCGTTCAGGTCGTGCGGCAGGTCGTCGATGCGGAGCCGGCGCTTCTCGCGGTGGCTCATCTCCCAGATGTTCTGGTCCACCGGTTCGCGGTAGTCCGCCCGCGTCTCGATGCCGTCCAGCCCGGCGGCGAGCATCACCGCCAGCGCGAGGTACGGGTTCGCGGCGGGATCGGGCACCCGGTGCTCCACGCGCGTACCGAGCCCGCGCCGCGCCGGGATCCGGATCATCGGCGAGCGGTTCCGCATCGACCACGCCACGTTCACCGGCGCCTCGTAGCCCGGCACCAGCCGCTTGTACGAGTTCACCAGCGGGTTCGTGATCGCGCAGCTCCCCCGCGCGTGCTTGAGCAGTCCGCCGATGTAGTGCAGCGCCGTGCGGCTCAGCTCCCACGGGGCCTTCGCGTCCCAGAACGCGTTCTCCTTCCCGCGGAAGAGCGACTGGTGCGTGTGCATCCCGCTCCCGTTCTGCCCGAAGATCGGCTTCGGCATGAAGCTCGCCACCATCCCGAACCGCTGCGCCACGTACTTCACCACGAAGCGGAAGGTCGCGATGTTGTCCGCGGTCGTCATCGCGTCGGCGTAGCGGAAGTCGATCTCGTGCTGCCCGTGCGCCACCTCGTGGTGCGCCGCCTCCACCTCGAACCCCATCCGCTCGAGCGTGTCGACGATCGCGCGCCGCGCCTCCTCGCCGAGGTCCACCGGCGCGAGGTCGAAGTAGCTCCCCACATCGTGCGTCTCGGTGCTCGCGCCGCCGTCGGCCGCGCGCTTGAAGAGGAAGAACTCCGCCTCCATCCCCGCGTTCATCGTGTACCCCGCGTCGCGCGCGCGCGCGATCTGCCGCTTCAGCACCCCGCGCGGGTCGCCGGCGAAGGGCGCGCCGTCGGGGGTGCTGATGTCGCAGATGATCCGCGCCACGCGCGCCCCCTCGTGCTCCCACGGGAACACGCGGAAGGTGGAGAGGTCGGGGGTGAGCAGCATGTCCGACTCCTCGATGCGCACGAACCCCTCGATCGAGGAACCGTCGAACATGATGTCGCCGGCCAGCGCCTTCTCGAACTGCGACGCCGGCACCTCCACGTTCTTGTTCACGCCCAGGATGTCGGTGAACTGGAGGCGCAGGAAGCGCACGTCGTGCGCGCGCGCCAGCTCCAGCACCTCCTTGCGCGAGGCGCCCGCGGTCGCGGGCACCGGCGGATGTGAACGCTTGGGCACGTCGACCTCGCAACGGTGAAGGCGGTGGGGAGCCGAACCTACCCGCCGGCGTGCACAATGTCAAAGGAATCGTGCACGAGATGCACGCCCGGCCCCGCACCCCTGTCCTCGATCGCTCGCCCCCCGCGCTCCCGCTCCGCCGCCGCGCCGCTTACCTTGTCCTTCCTTACTCCGACCCCCGCCCCCATATGGCCACCTGTCCCAACTGCGGCGCCAACGCCTCCGGCAAGTTCTGCAGCGAGTGCGGCGCCGCGATCAAGGGCGCCAAGTGCGTCCAGTGCCAGGCCGAGCTCGCGCCCGGCGCCAAGTTCTGCCACCGCTGCGGCACCCCCACCGGCGCCGCCGCCGCGACGCGCGCCGCGAAGACCCCGCCGGCGCCCGCCGCCGCGAACGCCGCGCCGACCCGCGCCGCCTCCTCCATTGCCAGCATGGCCCCCTGGGCCGTGGCCGGGATCGCCTTCGTCGCCCTCATCCTGCTCGTCGCCACGCGCCGCCCCGCCGAGGACGTCGGCACCGCCACGCCGCAGGCCCCCTTCGCCGGCGGCGCCGGCCCCATGGCCGGCATGCCCGCGGGCTGCGCCAGCGGCCCCCCGGCCGACATCTCCACCATGACCCCCGATGAGGCCGCGCAGCGCCTCTTCAATCGCGTCATGACCTTCGAGGAGGCCGGGCGGAAGGACTGCATCGCCGCCTTCGCGCCGATGGCGGTGAGCGCCTACCAGAACCTCCCCTCGAGCACCGCCGACACGCACTACGACCTCGGCCGCATCTACGAGGTGAGCGGGAACCTCGACTCCGCGAAGGTCCAGGCCGACCTCATCCTCGCCACGCAGCCGAACAACCTCCTCGGCCTCACCCTCGCGATGCGCGTCGCCCGCGACATGGGCGACACGAAGGCCGCCGCCGTCTACGCGCGAAAGCTCAAGGCCGCCGCTCCCGCGGAGCGCAAGAAGAACCTCCCGGGATACGAGGCGCACGCGCAGGACATCACCGCCGCACTCAAGGAAGCCTCCCAGTAAGCGGAGCCCGATGACCACTCGCACCATCCGCGTCGCGCACAGTCCCGACTCCGACGACGCGTTCATGTTCTACGCGCTCGCCGAGGGGAAGATCGACACCGGCGATCTGCGCTACGTGCACGAGCTGCAGGACATCGAGACGCTCAACCGCCGCGCGCTGAAGGGCGAGCTGGAGGTGACCGCCGTCTCGATCCACGCCTACGCGCACCTCGCGGACCGCTACGCGCTCCTGCCGCACGGGTCGTCGATGGGCGACGGCTACGGCCCGCGGCTCGTCGCGCGCACGCCGATGGACCGCGGCGCGGTGAAGGGGAAGCGCATCGCGATCCCCGGCACGCTCACCACCGCGTACCTGGCGCTGCGCCTCTGGGAGCCGGATTTCGTGCCGGTGCCCGTGCCCTTCGACCGGATCGAGGACGCCGTGGTGGACGGCGACGTGGACCTCGGGCTGCTCATCCATGAAGGACAGCTCACCTTCGGCGACCGCGGCCTTCACCTCATCGTCGACCTCGGCGCCTGGTGGCTGCAGGACACGGGGCTGCCGCTCCCGCTCGGCGGGAACGTCATCCGCAAGGACCTCGGCGCACCGCTCATGCGCGAGATCTCCCGCCACCTGCGCGACAGCATCAAGTATGCGCTCGACCACCGCGCGGGCGCGCTGGACCATGCGATGCGCTTCGCGCGCGGTCTCGACCGCGGCAAGGCGGACACCTTCGTCGGGATGTACGTGAACGACTGGACGCTCGATTACGGCGAGCGCGGCCGCCGCGCGGTGGACGAACTGCTCGCGCGCGGCGCGAAGGCCGGCGTGATCCCGAAGGCGCTGAAGGCCGAGTTCGTCGACGGGTGAGAGTCCGCTAATCGGGCGGGGTTACAGCGGGTCCGCGCAGGTCGTCCCTGCCGCGAGCGCGCGCACGTGGCGAGATTCCACCCCCGCGGCGGCGCGGTTCCGCCCCGCGCGCGCGCCCCGCCATCATGACCTCCACCTCGCTGCGCCACACCGCGTCCCCGCACCACGCGCCGACCGAGGCCGACGTCTCGCCGGACGCGCGCGAGGCGCGTGCGCTGGCCGAGATCGTCCAGGAGATCAACCAGTCGCCGGAGATCGACCGCGTCTTCGCGCTCATCGCGCGGCACGCGGCCGAGCTGCTCGGCGCGCCCGGTTCGCGCGTGGGGGTGATCGAGTCGGGGGAGTTCGTGCTGGCGGCGGTCTTCGGCGCCGCCACGGCCCCGGCGGGCGCGCGGCTCCCGATGGAGCGGGCGTGGTGCGTGGAGGCCGTGCGCACCGCGCGCCCCACGCGGCGGCGGGTCGCGCAGGGAGCGCACGGCGAACGGCCGCTGCACGTGCTCGCGGCGCCGCTGCTCGTCGGCCACCGCGCGATCGGCGCGATCAGCGTGATCGCCGGCGACGAGCGCGAATTCAGCGACCGCGATGAGCGCACGCTCGCCGCCCTCGCCAACCATGCCGCCATCGCCATCGAGCACGCGCGCCTCCTGCGTGCGTCGGTCCGCACGCTCCGTCACGCCGGCATCCTCGCCACCGCCGCGCGCAGTCTCGCGCATCACGTGTCGCCGCAGGCGATGTACGCCGACATCTGGCGCCTCGCGCATCAGTCGCTCGCCGTGGACGGCATCAGCATCTACCTCGCGGAGGCCGGCACGCGGTCGGCGGAGCTCGCCTACTTCGCGGGACTCGGCGCCGATTTCGTCGAGCAGGTCGTGCCCGCATTCTGGGAGTCGATGGTCGGGCGTGCGGTGCTCACGGGCGTCCCCGATTTCCGCGGGGAGCTGCGCGACCTCGCGGAGCGGCCGATCTCGCAGGCGCTGCTCGAGCGCGGCGTGAACGCGCTCGCGATCCTCCCGCTCATGGTGGAGGGGCGCCCGCGCGGCGCGCTCGTGGCGCGCTACCGCCGCGGCCAGCCCTTCGATCCGGAGCAGCGGCAGCTGCTCTCCGATTTCAGCTCGCACGCCGCCGTCGCGCTCCGCAACACGCTCCTGCTGGACCGCACCGAGCAGCGCGCCGTGCGCCTCGCCGCGGTCGCCAAGGTGCAGCAGGCGATCTCCGCGGCGCTCTCCCCGCGCGAGGTGTACGCCGAGATCTACCGCGCCGTCGCCTCCGTGGTCGACGCGCCGAGCTTCGCGCTCATGCGCTTCGACGACCAGACGCACGAGTTCATCCCCGAGTACGTGGTGGACGATGGCCGTCCCCTCGACACGGCGGCGCTCCCGCGTTTCCCCCTCGCCGACGGCTTCACCAGCCAGGCGTACCGCCTGCGCGTGCCGAGCGTGGTGGCGCGCGGCCCCCTCGGCTTCGGCGGCGGCGCGGTGGAGGTCGGCGAGGCGAAGACGCCCGCCGTCATCCTCAGCGCGCCGATCATGCACGCCGACCGCGTGCTCGGCGTGCTGCAGGCGCAGTCCTACCGGCAGGACGCGTACGGCTGGGGGGACCTCGACCTCGTGATGCTCCTCGCGAGCCAGGCCGGCACGGCGATCGCGAACGCCCTCCTGTTCGAGGCGGAGCGGCGCGAGCGCGAGCAGGCGGAGACCGCCGCTGCGATCGCGCGCGTGGCGCTGGGCTCATCGGGCGTGGACGCCGCCGCCGCCGAACTGCTCGCCCTGCTCGATGCGATCACGCCGGCCGGGGGCTGGGCGATCGCGCTCGAGGGGAGCGAGGGCGCGCCGCTCAGGGTCGCCGCCGCCCGCGGCGATGCCGGGGCGCTCGCCGGCACCGCGCGCGACCGCCGCGATCCCTTCCCGATGCCCGGCGAGTGGGACGCCGTCTTCCCCCTGTCCGCGCACGACCACGCGGTGGGCACGCTCGCCGTCCGCGGCATCCCCGACTCCGCCGCCTCCAACCACTGTTCGCTCGGGCGACTCGTGCCGTCCGTCGCCCTCGCGCTCCACACGCTGCGCATGCGCGAGGAGGAGGCGCGCCTCGCCGAGCAGGTGCGCCAGCAGGAGAAGCTCGCCGCGCTCGGCGAGCTCGTCGCCGGCGTCGCGCACGAGGTGAACAACCCGCTCGCCGGGATCTCCGCCTTCGCGCAGCTCTTGCAGGAGGATGTGCTCACCCCCGAGCAGCGCGAGGCCGTGCAGATGATCAAGCGCGAGGCCGATCGCGCCGTGGCGGTGATCCGCGACCTCCTCGCCTTCGCGCGCAAGTCGGGCCCCCGCGCCGTTCCCATCGACCTCAACGCGCTCGTCGAGCAGACCATCCGGCTCCGCCAGTACGGGCTGCGCACGGCCGGGGTCGAGGTGGTGCGCGACCTCGATCCCGCGCTCCAGCCGCTGCAGGGGGATGACCGCCAGATCCAGCAGGTGCTGCTCAACCTCATCATCAACGCGGAGCACGCGATGGTCGCCTGCACGCGCCGCGAGCTCCGCGTGCGCACGGCGAACGACGGCCCGCGCGTGCTGCTGGAGGTCGGCGACACCGGCGTCGGGATGTCCGCCGACCTGCAGGCCCGCATCTTCGAGCCGTTCTTCACCACCAAGGGCGAAGGGTCCGGCACCGGCCTCGGCCTCAGCGTGAGCTACGGCATCGTGCAGGCGCACGGCGGCGCGCTCACGGTCGAGAGCGAGCCGGGACGCGGCGCCACCTTCCGCCTCACGCTCCCCGCCGGCGCCCGCGCGCGCCCGGCGCAGTCCGAGAGGTCCGCATGATCACCACGCCGCCCCTCACGCCGGCCGTCGACCTCCCCGCGGCCGATGCGCACGGCGTCCTCGAGGGCGACACCCGCCGCGTGCTCGTCGTGGACGACGAGGAGTCGATCCGCGTCGCGCTCTCGCGTTTCCTGCGTTCGCGCGGCTACGACGTCGCGGCCGCGTCCACGGGCGACGAGGCGCTCGCCGCCATTGGCGAGGAGCGCTGCGCGCTCGTCCTCTGCGACGTGCGCATGCCCGGGATGAGCGGCGTCGACCTGCTCCCCGCGCTCCTGGCGCGCGACCCGGAGGTCGCGATCGTGATGCTGAGCGCCGTGAACGATGCGCACACCGCCGCCGAGGCCATCTCGCGCGGCGCCGCCGACTACCTCGTGAAACCCGTCGAGCTCGGCGACCTCCAGGCCGCCGTCGACCGGGCCCTGCGCCGCCGCTCCCTCCTGCGCGAACGGCGCCGGGTGGAGCGCTTCGTGCGCGAGGAGGTCGTGATCCGCACCGCGGAGCTCGAGCGCGAGAAGAGCGCCCTCCGCGAGCTGACCGTCGCCATCGCCGAGACGCTCATCAACGCGATGGAGGTCAAGGAGGTCTTCCTCCGCGGCCACTCGCAGCGCGTCGCCGCCCTCGCCGCCTCCATCGCCAGCGAGCTGGTGCTCGACGTCGACGCCGTCGAGAGCGTGCGCCTCGCGGGCCGCCTGCACGACATCGGCAAGATCGGCATCCGCGAGGAGGTGCTCAACAAGCCGGGCCCGCTCACCGACGAGGAGACGGCGCACGTGCGCGACCACGTGCGCATCGGCGTCGAGATCCTCTCGCCGCTCACCCATCTCGGCGCCGTGATCGAGTACGTGCACGACCACCACGAGCGCTTCGACGGCAGCGGCTACCCCCGCGGGCGCCGCGGCGAGGCGATCACCCTCGGCGGCCGCATCCTCGCCGCCGCCGACGCGTTCGACGCGATCACCTCGCCCCGCGCCTGGCGCGCGCCGCTCAGCCCCGGCGAGGCGATCCAGCTCCTCGAGTCCGCCGCCGGCTCCCACCTCGATCCGCAGGTCTTCGGCGCGCTGCGCAACTGCGTGCTCCGCCGCCGCTCGCTCACCTTCATCGAATAGGCGGCGGCGCGCCTCCCGGCGCCGACAGCGGATTCCGCCCCGCCTGCGTAGATTGGCGGGATTCTCCGCCTATGCCTCGTCATCCTTCCATCCGAACGGTCGCCCTCGCGACCGCCGCCGCCGCGCTCGCCGCGTGCGCCGGCACGCCGAACGTGAACGGCGTGGCCGGCACGAGCCCATCGCCGAGCACCGCGTGGACCCCGCCCGCCCGCCACGACAGCGCCGCCGCCCGTCCCACGCCCCCCGCCGCGCTCCCCCCCGACCTCCAGCAGCGCGTGCGCGAGCTCACGCTCGGCGACATCGTCGACATCGCGCTCCGCAACAATCCCGCGACGCAGATCTCCTGGGAGAACGCGCGCGCCGCGGCGTCCGCCTACGGCAGCGCCAAGGGGCAGTACTATCCGACGATCGACCTCGGCGTGAACGCGAACCGCGTCCGCTCCACGACCGGCTCCGGCAGCACCGCCGTCGTCACGGAGCAGTACACCGGCGGCCCCAACGTCACGGTCAACTGGCTCCTCTTCGACCTCGGCGGCCGCTCCGGCAGCATCTCCGCCGCGCGCGAGGCCCTCGTCGCCGCCGACTGGTCGCACAATCGCGTCCTGCAGGACGTCGTGCTCGAGGTGCAGACCGCCTACTTCAACTACGTCGCGAACCGCGCGCTGCGGGAGGCGCAGCTGCTCACCCTGCGCGAGGCGCAGACCAACCTCGACGTCACCAACGAGCGCCACACGCAGGGGCTCGCCACGATCGCCGACGTGCTGCAGGCGAAGACGCAGCTCTCCCAGGCCGAGCTCGCGCTCGAGACCACCGAGGGCGCCATCCAGACGACGCGCGGCGCGCTCGCCAGCGCGATGGGACTCCCCGCGAACCTGCCGTACGACATCGCGGCCTTCCCGCCCCTGCAGGTCGGCGTCGTCACCGACAGCGTGGACACGCTCATCGCGCGTGCCGTGCGCGCCCGCCCCGATCTCGCCGCCAGCGAGGCCGACGCCCAGGCCGCCGCCGCGCGCGTGACGCAGGCCCGCGGCGCGTACCTGCCGTCGCTCTCCCTCTTCGGCACCGGCGGCCCGAGCTACATCAATACGCTCGTCGGACCGAACACCAACTACACCGCCACCCTCGCGCTCAAGATCCCGCTCTTCGCCGGCTTCTCGCGCGAGTACAACAAGAACGAGGCGCAGGCGCTCGCCCGGGCGGCCGCCGCGCAGAGCGCGGGCCTGCGCCAGCTCGTCGTGCTCCAGGTCTTCACCTCGTACTACGCGCTGCAGACCGCGGCGCGCCGCGTCCGCACCGCCGATGACCTCCTCGCGAGCGCCACCCAGTCGGAGCAAGTGGCGCTCGGCCGCTACAAGGCCGGCGTCGGCTCCATCCTCGACCTCCTCACCGCCCAGAGCGCGCTCGCGGATGCGCGCGCCCAGGCGATCGAGACGCGCTGGGTGTGGCGCACCGCCCTTTCCCAGCTCGCGCACGACATCGGCATCCTCGATGTCCACGGCGACAGCCCGCTGCGCATCACCGCCGACTCCACCGCGACACCGAGATGACCCGACCGATCCCGCGCCTCCTCGCGCTCGCCCTCCTTGCCGCCGCCGCCGCCTGCGGCGGCCGCGCCCCCGCCGCTCCCCAGGGCATCCCCGTCACCGCCGCGCGCGCGGTGAAGCAGCCCCTCCCGTACCAGATCCAGGCCACCGGCACCGCGGAGCCGATGCAGACCGTGGCCGTCGTCGCACAAGTGGGCGGCCTGCTCTCCAAGGTCGCCTTCAAGGAAGGCGACGATGTGAAGGCGGGGCAGCTCCTCTTCCAGATCGACCCGCGCCCCTACCAGGCGGCCCTCGACCAGGCCCGCGGCATCCTCGCCCGCGACCAGGCGCAGCTCGCCAACGCCGAGGCGGACCTCAAGCGCTACGCGGCGCTCGTCGCGAAGGAGTACGTCACCACGCAGCAGTACGAGCAGGCGAAGACGGCCGCCGAGGCCGACCGCGCCACCCTCGCCGCCGACCGTGCCAACGTCGAGCAGGCCCAGCTCAACCTCCAGTTCGCGTCGATCCGCGCGCCGATCTCCGGCCGCGCCGGCAGCCTGCTCGTGAAGGAGGGGAACCTCGTGAAGGCCGGCGGGCAGCCGCTCGTCACGATCAACCAGATCCACCCCATCCTCGTCCGCTTCGCCGTGCCGGTCGTGCACCTCCCGCTCCTCCGCAAGTACGGCAGCGCCGCCCTTCCGGTGGAGGTCCGTCCCGGGGGCGTCAGCGCCACCACGGCGCCCTCCACGGGCACGCTGAGCTTCGTCGACAACGCCGTCGACACCCTCACGGGAACCATTCTCCTCAAGGCGCGCTTCGAGAATGAGGATGGCGCGCTCTGGCCGGGGGAGTTCGTGAACGTCGTGCTCGCGCTCTTCACGCAGGGCGACGCGCTCGTCATTCCGTCGACGGCGGTGGTCCAGGGGCAGCAGGGCCCCTTCGTCTTCGTCATCAACGCCGACAACACCGCCGAGCAGCGCCCGGTGGTCATCGGCCGGGTCGCCGGCGATCTCACGGTGATCGACCGCGGCGTGGAACCGGGGGAGCTCGTGGTCACGGATGGACAGTTGCGGCTGACCGTCGGCGCGAAGGTGCAGGTGAAGGGAGCGGCCAACGCCGACGTGCCCGCCCCCACCAAGAACTGACCGGCCATGAACATCTCCGCCCTCTTCATCCGCCGCCCGGTCATGACGACCCTCGTCATGATCGGCATCCTGCTCTTCGGGTTCGTCGCGTACCGGCAGCTCCCGGTGAGCGACCTGCCGACGGTCGACTACCCCACGATCTCCGTCGGCGCGAGCCTCCCCGGCGCCAGCGCGGAGACCATGGCCTCCTCCGTCGCGACCCCGCTCGAGAAGCAGTTCTCGACCATCGCCGGGATCGACCAGATGTCGTCGGTGAGCAGCCAGGGGCTCTCGTACATCACCCTGCAGTTCACCCTCGACCGCAACATCGACGCGGCGGCGCAGGACGTGCAGGCCGCCATCGCGCAGACGCTGAGCCAGCTCCCGCCGGGGATGATCCCGCCATCGTACCAGAAGGTGGACCCTTCCTCGGCGCCCATCCTCTATTACGCGCTCACCTCGTCCACCCTCCCGCTCTCGCAGCTCGACGAGTACGGCGAGACCTTCCTGGCGCAGCGCATCTCGATGGTCTCCGGCGTCGCGCAGGTGCAGGTCTACGGCTCGCAGAAGTTCGCCGTGCGCATCCAGCTCGACCCGCAGGCGCTCGCCGTGCGCAAGATCGGCATCGATGAGGTCGTCAGCGCGGTCGCGGCGAACAACGTGAACCTCCCCACCGGCATCCTCTGGGGAACGGACAAGGCCTACACCGTCCAGGCGAACGGCCAGCTGCAGACCGCGCAGGCCTTCCGCCCGCTCATCGTCGCCTATCGCGACGGCGCGCCGGTGCGGCTGCAGGACCTCGGCAACGTCGTGGACGGCGTGCAGGACAGCAAGGTCGCGAGCTGGTTCAACGGCCAGCGGTCCATCGTGCTCGCCATCCAGCGGCAGCCCGGCACGAACACCGTCGCCGTCGCCAACGCCGTGAAGAAGGCGATGACCACCATGCAGGCGCAGATCCCCGCGTCCGTCTCGATCGTGAAGCTCTTCGACCGCTCCGTCGGCATCGAGGCGTCGGTCGCCGACGTGCAGTTCACGCTCCTGCTGACGCTCTGCCTCGTCGTGATGGTGATCTTCCTCTTCCTGCGGAACATCTCGGCGACCGTCATCCCGAGCCTCGCGCTCCCGATGTCGCTCTTCGGGACCTTCGCCGTCATGTACCTGCTCGGCTACAGCCTCGACAACCTCTCGCTGATGGCGCTCACGCTCTCGGTCGGCTTCGTGGTCGACGACGCCATCGTGATGCTGGAGAACATCGTCCGGCACCTGGAGCGTGGCGAGCCCGCCATGAAGTCCGCGCTCGATGGGTCGCGCGAGATCGGCTTCACCATCCTCTCGATGACGCTCTCGCTCGTCGCCGTCTTCATCCCGGTGCTCTTCCTCGGCGGCCTCATCGGCCGGCTCTTCCACGAGTTCGCCGTCACCATCGGCGTCTCGATCCTCGTCTCCGGTTTCGTCTCGCTCACTCTGACCCCGATGCTCTGCAGCCGCTTCCTCAAGCCGGAGCACCACGGGCGGCAGAACCGCTTCTTCGAGGCGGTCGAGCGCTTCTACCAGCGCTGGGTGGGCGCCTACGAGCGGTCGCTGCACTGGGTCATGGCGCACCGCCCTGCCACGATGCTCTTCTCCCTCGGCATCCTCCTCGCGACCTTCGTCCTCGGCGCCATCGTCCCCAAGGGGTTCATCCCGAGCGAGGACCAGGCCCAAGTGAGCATCACCACCGATGCGCCGCAGGGCACCTCGTTCGAATCGATGGTGCGCCACCAGACCCAGCTGATGGACATCGTCAAGGCCGATCCCGACGTCGAAGGCTTCATGTCGTCGATCGGCGCGGGGGGCGGACGGTCGCCCACGATCAATCAGGCCCGCATGTTCGTCCACCTCAAGCCGCGCAATGAGCGGCGGCTCAGCGCGGACGAGTGGATCGCCATGATGACGCCCAAGCTCAACAGCACCCCGGGCATGCGCGCCTATCTGATCAATCCGCCCGTGATCAACATCGGCGGGCGCTCCACCAAGAGCCAGTACCAGTTCGTCCTGCAGAGCGCCGACATCGGCGCGCTCTACAAGTACGCCAGGGCGATGTTCGACACGATGCAGACCATCCCCGGCCTCGCCGATGTCGCCACCGATCTGCAGATCGAGAGTCCGCAGGTCCAGGTGCAGATCGACCGCGATCGCGCGGCGTCGCTCAACGTCGACGTCTCGGCGATCGAGGGGGCCCTCTACAACGCCTACGGCGCCCGCCAGGTCTCCACGATCTACACGCCCAACAACCAGTACTGGGTGATCATGGAGCTCCTCCCCCAGTACCAGAAGGACCTCTCGGCGCTCAGCCTCCTCTACATCCGCAGCCGCACCGGCGAGCTCGTGCCGCTCGCCTCCCTCGCGCGCCTCACCCCCACCCTCGGCCCGCTCACCGTCGGACACGCGGGGCAGATCCCGGCCGTCACGCTCTCCTTCAACCTCAAGCCGGGGGTCGCCCTCGGCGACGCCGTCCGCCGCGTCCAGCGGGCGGCCGACCTGATCCTGCCGTCCACGGTGAGCACTTCCTTCGCCGGCACCGCGCAGGCCTTCCAGGCGGCGCAGCAAGGGCTGTTGATGCTGCTCATCCTCTCCATCGTGGTCATCTACATCGTGCTCGGGGTCCTCTACGAGAGCTTCATCCACCCGCTCACGATCCTCTCCGGCCTCCCCTTCGCCGGCTTCGGCGCGCTGCTCACGCTGCTCATCTTCCGCATGGACCTGAGCATCTACGCCTTCGTCGGCATCATCATGCTCGTCGGCCTCGTCAAGAAGAACGCGATCATGATGATCGACTTCGCCCTCGACGCGCAGCGCGAGCACGGCAAGTCCCCGCGCGAGGCCATCCTCGAGGCCTGCATCGTGCGCTTCCGGCCGATCATGATGACCACCATGGCCGCGCTCATGGGCACGCTGCCGATCGCCATCGGGTTCGGCACCGGGTCGGAGTCGCGGCGCCCGCTCGGCGTCGCGGTGGTCGGCGGCCTCGCCTTCTCGCAGCTCATCACGCTCTACGTCACCCCGGTGGTCTACACCTACCTCGACGCCTTCCAGCATTGGCTCGGCGCCCGCTCCGAGCGCCGCGCCGCGGCGCGGCGCGGCGGCCAGGTCCCGATGCCCACCGGCAGCACGGCCTGAGGGGAACCCCGCCCGCCACCACAGGGTACGTCCGAAAAAAGTTCCTTGACGGATTCGGAAGTCTGTTGTATTGGGAGGTCGGAAACGTGGGATCCGGCGCGCCGCCGGAGCGTATGCATCCTCGCGTGAGCGGGGTCTTCCCGCGCCCGCACGATGAACCGTGAGACCAGCGTTACACCATTCAGGAGGCGAGCATGCCGCGCGGTGATGAACTCGACCACACATTGCGTTTCGCCGATCACGACGACGAGGACGACGAGGCCGGGTTCGGCGGCGGTGCCTCGTACGATGAGGATGAGGACGAAGAGGGCGGCTGGGGACTGACCAAGCACGCCGGCGAGGAGCTGTGGGACAGCACCGATGAGGAGGAGAGCGACGAAGAGACCGTCCCCGCCGTCGTCGAAGAAGAGGAGGAAGAGGAGGGCATCGTGCCGATCGCCGGCGGTCGCGGTCCCGTGATCATCGGCGGATCGGGGGCGAAATCGGCGGCCAAGCCCGCCGCCAAAGCCCCGGCCAAGAAGCCCGCCAAGGGCGCGAAGGCGGCCAAGGCGCCGAAGAAGCCGGCCAAGAAGGCCGCCAAGAAGGCGAAGAAAGCCGCCAAGAAGACGGCCAAGAAGGCGAAGAAAGCGGCCAAGAAGGCCAAGAAGGCCGCCAAGAAGGCGAAGAAGGGCAAGCGGTAAGAGCCTCGGCACCCGGGCGCTCCGAACGGCGGGGATCGCGATCGCGGTCCCCGCCGTTCCGCATCTCCGCGCTCGCCGCCCTCCCGCTCAACTGTTATCGTTCGCCCATGGCCGAGTCGCCGTCCTCCCCTGTCGCGCTCCTCCGCGCGCACGCGCGGCACGCCCCGTGGAACGCGCGCGGCCTCGCCGCGCACGCGACGGCCCTCGTCGAGGCGTCCGCCATGCGCCCCACCAACGCCGTCGCCCGCGCCGAGCCCAGCGCGCGCGCCGTGCGCTTCTACGTCTCGACCGGACTGCTCGACCGCCCCGAAGGCACCGGCACCGCCGCCACCTACGGCTACCGGCATCTCCTCCAGCTCCTCTTCATCAAGATCCGGCAGCGCGAAGGGCAGACGCTCGAGAAGATCAAGAGCGAGCTCGCCGGCCTCAGCGGCGACGCGCTCGAGCGGCGCGCCGCCACCGCGCTCGCTCCCGCGCTCGGCGCCGGCGCCGATGCCCCCGCCCCTCCCGGCGACAGCGAGGCCGTCTGGCACCGCATCCCCGTCGCGAACGGCATCGAGGTCCACGTGCGCGATGATTCCCCGGCCGCCCGCCGGGAAGCCATCGTCGCCATCCGCGAGGCCGTGCGCGCCGCGCTCGGCCGCGCCGACATCCGCTAGCATCCCCCTCGTGCGCTTCGACGGCCGCATCGTGCTCGTCACCGGCGTCGGACGAAGCGGCCAGGTGGGGGAGGCCGTCGCCGCCGCCTTCGCCGCCGAGGGCGCGCGCGTCATCCTCGTCGACCGCGCGCTCGACGAGGCCGAGGCACGGGCCGCCGAACTGCGCGCGCGCGGCGGCGACGCGCGCGCCTACGCCTGCGATCTCGCCGACGAGACGCAGCTCGCGATCCTCGCCGCCGAGGTCGGGGCCGCGTACGGCCGCCTCGATGCGCTCGTCGCGCTCGCCGGCGGTTTCGCCATGAGCGGCCCCGTCGCCGAGAGCGGTCCCGCCGTCTGGCAGCGCCAGATCGCCATCAACCTCACCACCGCGTACCTCACCACGCGCGCCTTCCTCCCCGCGCTCCGCACGGCGGGCGGCGCGATCGTCTACTTCGCCTCCGCCGCCGCCCTCCCCGGCGCCGCCACGGCCGGCATGGCGGCCTACGCGGCGGCGAAGTCGGGCGTGATCGCGCTCATGCGCGCCGTCGCGGCGGACGAACGGCCGCATCGGGTGCGCGCCAACGCGGTCGCGCCCACCTCGATCCGCACCGCGTCCAACGTCCAGGCCATGGGCGACCAGGCCGCGTACGTCGAGCGCGAGGAAGTGGCCGCCGCCGTCTGCTGGCTCTGCTCCGGCGACGCCAGCGCCGTCACCGGTCAGGTCATCCGCCTCGGCTGATGCCCGCCGAGCGCTTGCCTCCCCCGGCCGGCGCCCCCAGCTTTCCCGGATGACCCTCGCGGTGCGCCGCCGGCCGGCCGCGCGGACGATCCTCCTCGATCGTTCGCTGGAGGCGCTCCCCCTCTTCCGGCTCAGCGACTCCGCCGACGACTCCGCCATCGATTTCGCCCTCCCGGGCGGCGGGCGGTGGCGGGTGCTCCCCAGCCCGGGCGACCGG
>DATKOH010000076.1:0-3535 GCA_035524735.1 Gemmatimonadaceae bacterium | reverse complement strand
GCCGGCGCAGCCGGGCGACGTGCGGCGCACCTGCGCCGACGTGTCGCGCGCGCGCGCCCTGCTCGGCTACGCGCCCGCGGTGCCCGTGTCGCTCGGCATCCCGCGCTTCGTCGAGTGGTTCCGCCAGCAGGCCGCCCCCGCGATGTCCGCGGGAGGCGTGCGATGAACCGTCCCGTGCCCCCCGGGTATCCCTCCCGCATGACCGCCCCCTCCGGCGCGCGTCCCCTCCGCGCCCTGCTGCTCTCCGCCGTCCTCGTCCTCGCGTCCGCCTGTGCGAGCGCCACCTTCACCCAGAAGGAGGCCGCCACCAACCAGTCGCTCTACGAGGCCTCCCTCAAGGCCATCAAGGGCAAGAACTGGCCCAAGGCCGCCAAGGGCTTCGAGCAGCTCAGCTTCCAGCTGCCCGCGCGCGACCCGCTGCTCCCGCTCTCGTACTACTACCTGGGGCTCGCGCACAAGAAGCAGGACGAGTTCATTCTCGCGGCGCAGGCGTATTCGCGCGTCCCCGAGAACTTCCCCGAGGACACGCTCGCGGCGATGGCCACCTTCGAGGCGGGGGTGTCGTACGCCTCGCTCTGGAAGCGCCCCGACCTCGATCCGGACTACGGGACGACGGCGCTGAGCACCTTCCAGAGCTTCCTCGCCGCGTACCCCGACTCGCCGCTGCGCGACAGCGCGCAGAAGCAGATCGACCGCCTGCTCGAGATGTTCGCCAGGAAGAACCTCGAGACGGCCGACCTGTACGCGGTGCAGGGGGCGTGGGACTCGTCGATCATCTACTACCGCTACGTGATCACCACCTATCCGACGACGCCATCGTACCGCCAGGCGCTGCTGGGACTCGTGAAGGCGTACAAGGCGATCGCGTACCGCGACGACGCGGTGGAGACGTGCGGCATCCTGAAGCAGAAGTTCGGGATGGCCTCCGACGTGAAGAAGGCGTGCGGGTCGCTGCTGAAGGCGGACACGACGGCGGCGCCGGCGCCGGCGGCGAAGCCGGTCGCGAAGCCGGCGGCGCGCTGACGGCCGTGCGCCTGGGCGTGCTCGGCGGCACGTTCGATCCTCCGCACGTGGGCCACCTGCTCGCGGCGGGGGATGCGGCCGAGGCGCTGGCGCTCGACCGGCTGCTCTTCGTCCCGGCGGCGCGGCATCCCTTCAAGGCGCACGAGGTGCACGCGACGTCGGAGCAGCGGGCGCGGATGGTGGAGCTGATGGTGGGCGGGGACGCGCGCTTCGCCGTGGACCGCACGGAGCTCTTGCGCGCGGGGGTATCTTACACGGCGGACACGCTCGCCGAGCTGGCGGCGCGGCACCCCGGGGCGTCGCTCTTCCTGCTGATCGGCGAGGACCTCGCCGCGCAGGTGGGGGAGTGGCGCGAGCCGGCGCGGATCGCGGCGCTCGCCGAGATCGTGGTGCTCGCGCGCGGCGGCGCCGCGGCGCCCGCCGCGGGCGCGCTGTCGATGCGGCGGCTCGCCACGCGCCGCGTGGACGTGTCGTCCACCGAGATCCGCGCGCGGGTGCGCGCGGGGAAGCCGATCGCGGGTTTCGTCACCGACCCCGTGGCGCGGTTCATCCGCGACGCGGGCCTGTACCAATAGAGAGGCCGTCATGTTCAAGTCGCTCCTCACCTCGGTCTTCGGCACGCGCCACGAGCGCGAGGTGCGCCGCATCCAGCCGATCGTCGACGCGATCAACGCCGAGTACGAGCGGCTGCATGGGGTGTCGGACGTGCAGCTCCAGAAGCAGACCGAGAAGCTCCGCGGGATCGTGCGCGAGCGCACGGCGGCGCTGGAGGCCCGGGTCGCCGAGCTGAAGGAGAAGAAGAAGCTCACGGCCGACGCGGGGGAGCGCACGGCGATCGACGACGAGCTGAGCGGCGCGGACGGCCGCGGCGGCGTGGAAGGGGAGCTCCGTGACGCGATCGCCGGGGTGCTCGAGGAGATCCTCCCCGAGGCCTTCGCCACCGTGCGCGAGGCCGCGCGGCGCCTCGTGGGCACGTCGGTGAGCGTCACCGGGCACGCGCAGGAGTGGAACATGGTCCACTACGACGTGCAGCTCGTGGGCGGCGTGCAGCTGCACCGCGGGCGCATCGCCGAGATGGCCACCGGCGAGGGGAAGACGCTCGTCGCCACGCTCCCGCTCTACCTGAACGCCCTCGCCGGCCGCGGCGCGCACCTCGTCACCGTGAACTCCTACCTCGCCCGCCGCGACTCGCAGTGGATGGGGCACCTCTACGGCTACCTCGGCCTCACCGTCGGCTGCATCGACGACACCGAGCCCGGCGCGCCGCAGCGCCGCGCCGCCTACCTCGCGGACATCACGTACGGCACGAACAACGAGTTCGGCTTCGACTACCTCCGCGACAACATGGTGGTGGCCACCGAACAGCGCGTGCAGCGGCCGCACTTCTACGCGATCGTGGACGAAGTCGACTCCGTGCTGATCGACGAGGCGCGCACGCCGCTGATCATCTCGGGGCCGGTCGGCGACACCGGCGACGCGCAGTACCGCGAGTACAACGCCGGCGTGGCGCGCCTCGCGCGCGCGCAGACCGAGGATGCGAACCGGCTCGTGGCCGAGGCGGAGCAGGCCCTCGCCAAGGGCGAGGAGGGCGAGGCGGCGATGCGCCTCTACCAGGCGCAGCTCGGCGCGCCGAAGAACAAGCGCCTCCTCAAGATGCTGCAGGAGCCGGGGGTGAAGCAGCTCGTCCAGAAGATGGAGCTGGAGTACATCGCCGACCGCAAGCAGCCCGGGAGCAAGCAGGTCTACCGCGAGCTCGAGGAGCGGCTCCTCTTCGTGCTCGACGAGCGCGGCCACACCGTGCACCTCACCGACCGCGGCGTCGACTACCTCTCGCCGAACGACCACGAGGCCTTCGTCCTCCCGGACATCTCGGAGCAGGTGCACCGCCTCGACCGCGACACCACGCTCGACGCGAAGGCGCGCCTCGAGCGCCGCGCCGCGATCGAGCGCGAGTACGCGGTGAAGAGCGAGAAGCTCAACATCGTGCACCAGCTGCTGCGCGCGCACGCCCTCTACGAGAAGGACGTGAACTACGTCGTGCAGGACGGGCAGGTGCTCATCGTCGACGAGTTCACCGGCCGCACCCTCCCCGGCCGCCGCTGGTCGGAGGGGCTCCACCAAGCGGTGGAGGCCAAAGAAGGGGTGGTCGTGAAGGGGGAGACGCAGACCCTCGCCACGATCACGATCCAGAACTACTTCCGCATGTACGAGAAGCTCGCGGGGATGACCGGCACCGCCGAGACGGAGGAGACCGAGTTCCACACCATCTACGGCCTCGACGTCGCGGTGATCCCCACGAACAAGGCCGTCATCCGCGACGACCGCCACGACCTCATCTACAAGACGCGCCGCGAGAAGTACAACGCGATCCTCGAGGAGGTGCAGCGGCTGCACGCCCTCGGCTATCCCGTGCTCGTCGGCACGGTGAACGTGGACGTGTCGGAGACGCTCTCGCGCATGTTCCAGCGCGCGGGGCTCAAGCACAACGTCCTCAACGCCAAGTACCACCAGC
>DATKOH010000075.1:0-6609 GCA_035524735.1 Gemmatimonadaceae bacterium | reverse complement strand
CCGCCGGCGGGCGCGGCCGCGGCCGGCGCCACGAGCGCCACCGGCGCGGGCGCCGGCGCCGCCGCGGCGGCCGGCGTCTTGATGTCCATGCCGAGCCGCTGGATGTACGCGATCAGCGCGACGATCTCCTTGTCGCCGAGCCCCTTCGGCCCGCCCTGCGCCTCGAGGTCCGCGGCCACTTGCGCCGCCTGCGCGCGCGCCATGTCCGCGCCCTTGGTCACCGCGTCACCGTACGGCACGCCGAGCATCGCCATCACGTCCACCCGGTGCTGGATCACGCCGAAGTCCATCGGCGCCGTGAGCAGGAAGGCGTACGGCGGCATGATCGACTTGGGCGAGATCGCCCGCGGGTTCTCGAAGTGCCGCAGGTGCCAGATGTCGTTGTACTTCCCCCCTTCGCGCGCGAGGTCCGGCCCGATGCGCCGCGACCCGAACTGGAAGGGGTGGTCGTAGATGCTCTCCCCCGGCTTCGAGTATTCACCGTAGCGCTCCGTCTCGAAGCGCAGCGGGCGGATCATCTGCGAGTGGCAGTTGTAGCACCCCTCGCGCACGTAGATGTCGCGCCCGTACAGCTCGAGCGGCGTGTACGGCTTCACCGACGCGATGGTCGGGATGTTGCTCTTGATGAGGAAGGTGGGGAGGATCTCGAAGAGCGACGCCACGATCACCGCGAGCGCGGTGAGCGCCGTGAAGAGAATGGGCAGCCCTTCCCACTTCCGGTGCCAGCCGAACGACCAGAAGCCGCCGGCGGCCGTCTCCGCCGGGGCCGGCTTGAGCGGCGGGGCGCTCACCACCGGCACCTCGTACACCGCCGGCCGCGTGGCCCACGTGCGCAGGATGTTGTACGCGAAGAGCAGCGCGCCCGTGAAGTAGAGCAGCCCGCCCACCACGCGCACCCAGTACATCGGGATCAGCCGCGCGACCGTCTCCACGAAGTCGGGGTACTGGAGCCGCCCCGTCGCGTCGAAGGCGCGCCACATGAGCCCCTGCGTGATGCCGGCGCTGTAGATCGCGACGATGTAGAGGATCACGCCGAGGGTGGCGATCCAGAAGTGGACCTCCATCAGCTTCTTGCTCCAGATCTTCGTCTGGAAGAGCTTCGGCGCGAGCCAGTAGATCATCGCGAACGTCATGAACCCGTTCCACGTGAGCGCGCCGGAGTGCGCGTGCGCGATGGTCCAGTCCGTGTAGTGCGAGAGCGAGTTCACGGTCTTCACGGAGAGCATCGGGCCCTCGAACGTGCTCATCCCGTAGCCGGTGATCGCGACGACCATGAACTTGAGGATCGGGTCGTCCACCACCTTCTGCCACGCGCCGCGGAGGGTGAGCAGGCCGTTGATCAGCCCGCCCCAGCTCGGCGCCCAGAGCATCACCGAGAAGATCATGCCGAGCGTGGTCGCCCACTCGGGGAGGGCCGTGTAGAGCAGGTGGTGCGGCCCCGCCCAGATGTACATGAACACCAGCGTCCAGAAATGCAGCACCGACAGCCGGTACGAGTAGATCGGCCGGTCGGCCATCTTCGGCATGAAGTAGTACATCATGCCGAGGAAGGGGGTGGTGAGGAAGAAGGCGACGGCGTTGTGGCCGTACCACCACTGCATGAACGCGTCCTGCACGCCGGCGTAGATCGAGTAGCTCTTCAGCGGGCCGGCGGGGATGGACAGGTTGTTGAAGATGTGCAGGATCGCGACGGTGATGATCGACGCGATGTAGAACCAGAGCGCCACGTAGAGGTGCCGCTCGCGCCGCTTCACCATCGTCCCGATGAAGTTCACCGCGAAGATCACCCAGACGATCGCGATCAGGATGTCGATCGGCCACTCGAGCTCGGCGTATTCCTTGGCCTGCGTGAAGCCGAGCGGGAGGGTGATCGCGGCGCAGACGATGATCAGCTGCCAGCCCCAGAAGTGCAGCCGCCCGAGGAGGTCGGAGAACATCCGCGCCTTGAGCAGCCGCTGCGTGCTGTAGTAGACGCCCGTGAAGATGGCGTTCCCGGCGAAGGCGAAGATCACCGCGTTCGTGTGGAGCGGGCGGAGGCGCCCGAAGGCGAACCAGGGGGCGAGGTTCATCGCCGGCCAGGCCAGCTGCGTCGCGATGACGATCCCCACCAGCAAGCCCACGACGCCCCAGAGGATGGTCGCGAAGAGGAACTTGCGGACGATGTCGTCGTCGTAGCTGAACTGGTCGAGCGCGGCGGCGCCTCCGGCGCCGGGTGACGAGGGCTGGGCCATGCGCTTGGCCTCCAGTGGGAGGTGGCTTGGGTGGAGCGGGTCGCCTGACGTGGACGTTGGGGGCCGCACCCCGGAGCAGCTCGCCGTCTCGGGGCGGGAACAGACGGCGCAATATCTTAGCCCGTGCGGCATTCTTGCGTCAGGCGGCGGGGCATGCGCCGTAAGGGAAAACCGGGCGCGTTATGGCATCCCGGACGCGCGCCCCCGGCGGGAGGCCTTACTATAGTAGCTGGACCCATGACCCCCTCTATCGCCTCCCCTCGCGCATCCTTCCCGCTCGCGTTCGCGATCGCGGCCCTCGCCTTCTCCTCCCCCGACGCCGAGTACGCCATGCGCTGGGAGCCCGCCGACGGCGGGCCGCAGAGCGCGTCGGAGGTCGCGTACCTCCTCGGACTCGGCACCCCCACGGTCACCACCTTCGAGGTGCGCTACTACGACGCGCCGCCGCCGGCGAACGCCCCCGACAGCGCGCGCACCATCGTGCGCGAACGCGCACGCGAGAACGGCGCGAGCGATCTCATCGTGAAGTACCGCCGCGCCGCGCCGCTCCATGGGACATGGTCCTGCCCGCTCGGCACCGCCGCCAAGCGCGCGGCGCAGGTGGACGTGGGCTTCGGGCCCGGCGACTCGGTGGAGCGCGTCTACTCGTACACGTGCGAACTCGTCGCCGATTCCTTCCCGCCGTCGCTGCACGCGACGCCGCGGGCCTGCACGATCGCCGAGACGCGCACCACCGCGAACGGGGTCAAGATCGAGGCCTGGCAGCTCCCCAACGGGCGTACGCTGCTCGAGATCTCGCACGTGGCAAAGGACTCGCGGAAGGAGCTCGACAAGTTCCGCGCGATGGTCGACAAGCTCGTCGTCGCCGGCGCGCGCCCCACCCTGGCGAGCAAGACCCGGCTCGCGGGGCAGTGCGGCTGAGCGCGGCCTCGCCGCGCGGAGATTTCGGATGAAGTGCGCCGCGCCGCGATGACGCGCGCGGGCCGTGTCCCTCGCACGTTGCGGCATGCCCACGCCCCGTCCCGCCCCGCGTCGCCGGCCCGCCGCGGCCCTCACGCCGGGCAGCATCCGCGACCGCATCCGTATCATCCGCGGACAACGGGTGATGCTCGACCGCGACCTCGCCGCGCTCTACGGCGTGGAGACGCGCGCGCTCAACCAGGCGGTCGCGCGCAATGCGGCACGCTTCCCGCGCGACTTCGCCTTCCGTCTCTCGGCGCGCGAAGCCGCCGGCTTGACATCACAGATTGTGACCGCAAGATCGCACGGCGGCCGTCGCAACGCGCCGTGGGCGTTCACCGAACAGGGAGTGGCGATGCTCTCGAGCGTGCTCCGCAGCCCGCGCGCGGTGGCGGTGAACGTGGCGATCATGCGGGCCTTCGTGCACCTGCGCGAGATGCTATCGGCGCACGCGGAGCTCGCGCGGCGGCTGGATGAGCTGGAGGCGCGCACCGACGGCCGCTTCGCGCAGGTCTTCGGCGCCATCCGGCGGCTGATGGCGCCTCCGCCGGATGGGGACGAACCGCGCCGGCGCATCGGCTTCGTCGCCCAGCGCACGACCTGACCGCGCACGCGCGCCGCGCGCGCGGTACATTGGCCTCATGTGCCGCTCCCGCGAAGCGAGCGCCGCGCAGTCCTCCCCGCGGATCCCGGAGCGCCCGTGCGGCTGAGCGCGCTGGCCGACGCGTTCGCCCGCCTCGAGACGAGCGGCGGGCGCCTCGCCGCGGTCCGCGTCCTCACCCCGCTCCTCGACTCGGCGGCGCCCGCCGAGCGCGCGATGATCGCGTACCTCATCCAGGGACAGCTGCGCCCGCCGTACGAGGGCGTGGAGTTCGGCGTCGGCGAGCGGCTGCTCGAGCGCGCGATCGCGCACGCGTCGGGGGAGACGCCCCAGGCGGTCGCGCGCGCGTATCGGCGGCTGGGCGATCTCGGGCTCGTCGCCGAATCGTTCACCCGTGCGCCGCGGCGGGGCGCGCTGACCGTCGCGCGCGCCTACGCCGCGCTCCTCGCGGTGGCGCGTGCGTCGGGCGCCGGCTCGGTGGAGCGGAAGGTGCGCCTCCTCTCGGCGCTGCTGCGCGCCGCGTCGCCGCGCGAGGCGCGGTACCTCGTGCGCATCGTGCAGGGGCGGCTGCGCCTCGGCGTGGGCGACGCCACGGTGCTCGAGGCGGCCGCCGCCGGCGCGCTCGGCGACCGCCGGCGGAAGGGCGCGATCACCGCGGCCTACGACGTGCGCTCCGACCTCGGCGCCGTGGTGCGTCTCGCCTACGCCGGCGGTGCGCGCGCCCTCGCGCGGATCACGCCGCGCGCCGGGACGCCCGTGCGCCCCGCGCTCGCGCAGCGTCTCCCGTCGGCGCGCGCGATCGTGCGCCGCATGGGGACGGTGGACGCGGAGCCCAAGTACGACGGCTTCCGCCTCCAGCTGCACAAGGATGGCGCGAAGACGTGGGCGTTCAGCCGCCGGCTGGAGGACGTGAGCGCGATGTTCCCCGAGCTGACGGCGGCCATGCGCACGCAGGTGCGCGCGCGGCGCGCGATCATCGAGGGGGAGGCGGTGGTGTACGATCCGCGCACGCGGCGCTTCGCCCCCTTCCAGGTGACGATGACGCGGAAGCGCAGGCACGGCGTGACCGAGGCGGCGGCGCGGCACCCGCTCCGGCTCTTCGCCTTCGACCTGCTCCTGCTCGGCGCGGAAGACTGGCTGCGCCACCCGATGCGCGCGCGCCACGCGCGGCTCGCGGCGCTCGTGCGCGGCGGCGCGCGCGCCCCGATCGCGGTGACGGAGGTGCTCACCACGGACTCGCCCGCCGAGCTCGAGCGCTACTTCCGGGCGATGCTCCGGCGCGGGCTCGAGGGGATCGTGGCCAAGCGGCCGGACGCGCCCTATCGCGCCGGGGCGCGCGGCTTCGACTGGGTGAAGCTCAAGCGCGCGTACCAGTCGCGGATGCGCGACACGGTGGACCTCGTGCTCGTGGGCTATCTGAAGGGGCGCGGCAAGCGCGCGGCGCTCGGCGTGGGGTCGCTGCTGGCGGCGGTGTACGACCCCGAGGGGGACCGCTTCCGCACGGTCGCGAAGATCGGCTCCGGTCCGTCGGAGAAGGAGTGGAAGGCGCTGCGCGCGCAGCTCGACCGGCGCGCGACGAAGGAGCGGCCCCGGCGCGTCGACTCGCTGATCACGCCCGACGTGTGGGTGGAGCCGGGGGTGGTGGTGGAGGTGCTGGCCGACGAGATCACGCGGTCGCCGACGCACACGTGCGGGCGCGCGGGGCAGGGGCAGGGCTACGCGCTGCGCTTCCCGCGGATGCTGGGTGGCGTGCGCGCGGACAAGGCGCCGTCGGACGCGACGACGGAGCGGGAGATCGTGGAGATGTTCCGGATGCAGCGAGCGGTGGGAAGACGGCATCGCGCGCGGCGGCGGCGCCGGGCAGATTAGGTGGTCCCCAAGCAGGGAGGCGTCGTGAGGCTGATGGCGTTGCTGGCGGCGGCGGTGCTCCTGCCTTCACTCATGCCGGACGCGACCCGCGGGCCGGGCACGGCCACCCGCGCGGCCGCTGCCGCGGTGGATCGGTGCACCGCCACCGACACCATCCTGATGGAGGAGGTCCGGGGTGACGACGGGCACGTCTTCACCATGCGGCTGGACGGCACGAGGATCGGCGAGGTGTACACGGATACCGGGGGGCACCCCTTCGCGCTCGACCTCGAGCATCATCGAGCCTATGGCCGCCGTGGACTCATCGATCTCGCCACCGGTGCCGTCAAGCCGATCCACGCATCGCGGCCGCTCTCGGTGGTGAGTTTCGTGCCGGGGAGGAACTGGGTGGTCGGCATCATTCCCAGGCGCTCCGAGAATGACACGGCGCGCGTGCGCGTGGTGATCCTGGACCTCGAGGCGGACACGGTCGTGGCGAACGTGCTCGGCGAGGCCCCGCGGGCCGCATCCGATGGCACGATCTTCTACGTCGCGATCGTCGACGGCGACAGCAGCGGCCCGGAAGCACGCGAAGGCTCGCTCGGCCATGCCGACGTGATGCGATGGAGGAATGGCACCATCGACCGCCTCGTCCGCGTCGAGCTCAGCCAGGAAGAGGGTCCGTACGCCGTGACGGAGGTCGTGCCGATCACGAAAGATCTGTTCGTGTACCGGATCTACGACGAGCACGAGTACCGCTACTATGGCGCCGACGGCGTCTCGCTCTTCGCGGAGGATGGGCGCTCCTTCACGTGGGAGCACAACGGCTTCGGCCACGGCGGCCACAAGGAGCAGTTCAATCTCACCTTCTCGGCGGACCAACGCTACGGCGCGTTCACCGAGCGGAACTGGGGCGAGCTCACCTACCTGGTGGTCGCCGATCGCGCCACGAACGTGCGCACGCAGACG
>DATKOH010000074.1:0-4339 GCA_035524735.1 Gemmatimonadaceae bacterium | reverse complement strand
GTGCTGCTGCGCAGCACCGACGACGCGGGGCGGCGCGTGGCGGTGCGCTACGCGCACCTCGGCCAGGCGCAGCTCATCCGCCCGGCGCGCGACGAGCCCTGGCGGCTGAGCGTGCGGCACGATGACGGCGTGTCGGTGCTGGCGCAGGAGCCGGGGATCCTCGCGGCGGGGCGAATGCTCGCCGCGCTGAACTTCGCGGCGGCGAGCGAGCTGGAGGTTCGCTGGGCGCTCGCGAAGCTCGGCGATGCGGGGGATCCCACCGGGTTCTTCGCGCGCATCGGCGCGCTCGCGCTGCGCACCGACTGGGGGCGCGTGCCCGACGCGCCCGCGGATGCGCGCGCCGAGCCGGCGGCGCACTCGGATGGCGAGCGGCTCGCGCTGCATCTGGCGAATCGGTCGTTCTGGGGGCACGGCGGGCTCGGGAGCAGCAGCGTCACGCCGCTCTACCGGCTGCCGGCGGAGGACCGGCTGGCGATGGAGATGGCGGCGCACGAGGACGTGGAACGCCGCGCGCTCGCGGGGGAGCTGGCGGAGCTGCGCGAGGCGTGGCGCGAGGCGGAGGAGATCGCGCAGATCGCGGACGACATGTTCGTGGGGGATGCGCTCGAGGAGTTCAAGCGCGCGTACTACAGGGAACTGGGGGCGGGGGAGCGCGGGCGGGGCATGACGGAGGAGGCGGGGTAAGGTCGTTCGGATCGCCTCTTGCCGGGTCGGTCCAGCGCCTGTATGGTAGGCCAGGCTTCACGCGTTCGACACGGAGCGACACGATGCCCTCAATGTTGTCGAGCCGGCGCCTCGGCGCCGCGGCCGCCTTCGCCGCGCTGCTCGCGAGCGTGGTGAACGCGCAAGCAGCCCCCGTCGGTGCGACGGTGCTGTTCGACGCGCAGCTGGCCAAGGCGACCTCCGTGGCGCATGCGCCGTTCAAGGCCGGCGGCGTGGAGTGGTCCTGCTCCACCACCCACTGCGCCGGCAAGGGTCCGGGCGGCGATCCCCTCGCCACCTGCAAGGCGGTCACGAAGCAGGTGGGAGCGCTCAAGAGCTTCACGGCGGCGGGGCGCGCGGTGGACCTGGCGAGCTGCGGCGCGGTCGCGCCAGCGATGGTCGCCGCGCCGATGAAGGCTGCGGTGCCGGCGGGCACGGCGGCTGCCGCCGCGGCGCCACACCCCGCTCCGCCTGCCGCGCCCGCTCCCCCGGCGGCGCCGGCGCCGAAGAAGGGAGCAAGCGCTTCCGGCGGTGTTGCGATCACCACGCAGACTTTCACCTTGACCGGAACCGGTGTGGCCGCTCCGCGCGCCGCGTTCACGCCGATGTCGTGGTCGGCACCCGCCATGACCCTCACCGGGACCGGGACGGCGCCCACACGCGCCGCGGCCGGCATCGCGTTCACGACCGACACGATGCGACTCACCGGGCGCCCATGAACGGGCGCCGCTTCCACCGGAGGATAGCCGCATGAGCCCTTCCGCCCGCCGCCCCCTCATCTCGGCCGCCGCGTTGGCGGCCGCCGCGTTCGCGGCCGCGGCGTTCGCGAGACCCGCCGCCGCGCAAGCGAAGGACTTCACCATCACGGTGCCGGTGAACGTGAGCGGCCTGCCGTCAAACATCACGGAGATGGGCATCAGCTGCACCATCATGCCCGAGGACTACGGCGACGGGCGCAACGCGATCGCCGGCGGCGTGCAGCGCTTTCCCGTGAGCGGGTCCTACAGCGGTACCGTGACGATCTCGATGAATGCGCTCCCAGGGAAGGATCCGGCGCTCGCGCGCTGGTACTCCTGCACGGCGCAGTTCTACGGCACCGAACGCGGCGTGGCGGCGACATTCTTCGCGAGCGGAACGACGACGCCGCCCGTCTTCCCGCTGGTCGCCGGCGCGCCGTTCTATCTCGGCCGCAACGATCGCTGGACCCGGATCCCGGGGCGATAACACCCGTGATGCGTGCATCCTCGCTCGCTGCCCTTGGGGCGCTGCTCCTCGCCGCCGCGCCGGTGCGCGCGCAGAAGCCGGTCGCGCCTTCTCCGGTGGGCAAGGCGCCCGTCGTGGCGCCGGCCGCGCCGCGCGGCGGGATGCCGACGGTCATCACGACGCCGCGCCTCAGCTTCGCCGGCCTGCCCTCCGGGCCGGTGACGGTCACCACGGCGCGGATCAGCTTCGCCGGGGCGCCGCCCGGCGGCCTCGCCATCGCGACGCAAGCGCTCGACTTCGTGGGCGAAGGGAAGACGGCGAACGGCGCGCGCGCCGTGAACGCGTCCGCGATCTCCTTCGTGGGCGACCGCTCCGTGCCAGGCCCCATCGCCACCGATCAGATCTCCTTCATCGGCAACCGCACTCGCTAGCGAGGTCACCCATGCCGCTCCAGTTCGTCGCGCCCGCGCTCCTGCTCCTGTGGCACGCCTTCTCCGACTTCACCTTCAACGTGCCGGTGAGCCTGCAGGACTACAAGCAGCCTCCGTCGGTGGCGGGTTCGTCGCAGTCGATCTACTGCGGCGTGTACAACGCGGCGGGGGCGCAGATCGGCATCGGCCGCACGCCGATCGCGATCCCGGCGAGCGGCAACTTCAACGCGACGGTGACCGTGGAGGTCACCGTGGCCAGCGGGCAGCGCGCGAGCGACGCGACCGATTACAAGTGCTGGTTCGCGGTGGCCGACAACCGGCCGGCCTCGGGCATGCTCGCGGACGGCGAGCTCAAGGCGCGGAGCGGCACGACGCCGGTGTTGCTCGTCTCCGGGCACATCCACTAGGACGGGGGATGGCCGCCACGTCATGACGATGCCGCCTGGGGCCGCCGGCTTGCCGCAGGGCAGTCCGGTCGCGACACGATCCTCGTGGGGACGGGCCGCCGCCCGGGTCCTCATGCACGGCGTGTTCCTCGTGATCGCCATCGGCTGCTTCGCCGGCTATGCGCATTTCAAGGTGGCGGGGCAGCACACCGCGTCGCTCGTCTGCCTGGTGGCGGCCGCGCTCTTCGGCTTCGCGCCGGTGCGCGACGTCATCCGCATGGTCTTCGCCGTCGAGGGGAAGGCCCTGCATCTCGTGCACGGGCTCGGCGGCCTCGGGCTGCTCCTCCTGCCGCTGGGCGGCGTCGTCACCGGCGGGAGAGTGCTGACCCACGCCGCGATGGCGCCCTTCGCGATCATGGGCGCCGCGCAGGCGGTCATGCACCAGGAGCACCCGCGCAACGCGAAGCAGGCCGCGGCGCTGCAGCAGTTCGCGTCGAGCCTGCCGGAGATCGGGGAGCTCACCAACGCGAAGGACCTCACGTCGCCCGCGAACGCCGCGCGCGCCGTCGCGGTGCTCACCGACATCATCGCCAAGGCGCAGGCGCTGGGGCAGACCGAGCTGGATGCCGATCCGGGATTCCAGAGTGCGCTGAGCCAGGTGTCCGCACGCATGGGCGGCGACCTCGGACTCGACGCCGTGGACATCGCGCTGAACACGCTCGCGAAGAACCCCGCCACCGCGGGCGCGGTGCCGGAACTCCGCCGGCAGATCGCCGCGGCGCGCAAGACGCTCGCGAGCGGGGGAGCGCGGTAGCCGCGGCCGCGGGCTTCGACATCTCCGCCGGACGCTTCCGCGTCGCGGCGGCCCCGGCCCGCGCGGGCGGCCGTCGCGCCCGGGCCGCCCCGGCCCTTGCCCCCGGCCTCGCTCCGACCCATCGTCGGGCTCCTTCCCCCCGCGCCGCGTGATCATGGGCCTGCTCGACACCTGGAAGAGTCTCACGCGCCAGCAGCGCAATGCCTTCACCGCGAGCTTCCTCGGCTGGATGCTCGACGCGTTCGACTTCTTCCTCATGGTGTTCGTGCTCCGCGCCATCGCGGCCGAGTTCGGCACCGATGTGAAGTCCGTCGCGCTGGGGGTCACGCTCACGCTCGCGATGCGACCGCTGGGCGCGCTGGCGTTCGGGCTGCTCGCGGAGCGGTATGGGCGGCGCCCGGTGCTGATGGCGGACATCCTGCTCTTCTCGGTGCTGGAGCTCGCATCCGCCTTCGCGCCGTCGCTGCTCGTGCTGCTCGTGCTCCGCGCGGCCTTCGGCTTCGCGATGGGCGGCGAGTGGGGGATCGGCGCTGCGCTCACCATGGAGACGCTCCCCGCGCGCGCGCGCGGTCTCGCGTCGGGCATCCTGCAACAGGGCTATTCGTTCGGGTTCCTGCTGGCGTCCATCGTGTACGGGCTGCTCTTCGACACGATCGGATGGCGCGGCATGTTCGCCGTGGGCGTGCTGCCGGCGCTCCTCGTGCTGTTCATTCGGCGCCACGTGGAGGAGTCGCCGGCGTGGGAGCGCGCGCGCCACCGGCCGCGCCGGTCGATCGGCGCCGTGCTGCGGAGCCGCGCGGGGC
>DATKOH010000073.1:0-17896 GCA_035524735.1 Gemmatimonadaceae bacterium | reverse complement strand
CGCTCTCCGCGCTCTGGATCGCGACGCTGCTCAACGTGGTGGGGCTGCGCACCGGGAAGTGGCTGCACAACGTCGGCGCGGTCTCGAACTGGGCGCCGGTGCCGATCCTGATCATCGTCGCGATCATCGCGCACCATCGCTTCGGGTCGGCCACGGCGTTCGACGCGGCGTCGCTCGCGCCGCATGCCGGGCGGAAGGACATCTTCCTCTGGTCATCGATCGTGTTCGCGCTCGCGGGCTCCGAGGCGATGGCGTTCCTGCGCCATGAAGTGCCGGATACGCACCGGACGTTCCCGCGCGCGCTGCTGCTGAGCGGGGTCATTTGCGCCGCCGGCTACATCCTCGGCACGATCGCGATCCTCGTGATCCTGCCCGTGCGGCAGGTCTCGGGCATGGGGGGGATCGTGGACGCCGCGGCCGCGGGCGGCGCGCGCATCGGGTGGCTGGGGCTCGTGCCGCTCATCGCGGCGATGCTCGTCGTCTCGAACGTGGGCGGCGTGGGCGCGTGGCTCACCGCCACGGCGCGCCTTCCCTTCGTGGCGGGGATCGACCGCTACCTGCCCGCCGCGTTCGGCCGGCTGCACCCGCGCTTCGGCACGCCGCATCGCTCCTTCTTCTGGCAGGCGGGGCTGGCCACGGCGTTCATCCTGCTCAGCGAGGCGGGGACGACGGTGGCGGGCGCCTATCAGGTGCTCGTGAGCATGGGCATCATCTCGTACTTCCTGCCCTACCTCTTCACCTTCGCGTCGCTGTGGCGGGTGCAGACGATGCCCGCGGGGCCGGAGGTGATCCGCGTGCCGGGCGGCGCGGTCGTCGCGCGGCTGCTCGCCGCGAGCGGCTTCACGGTGACGGCGGCGGGGATCCTGCTCTCGTGCCTCCCCGACCCCGGCGAGGCGAACAAGCCCTTCGCCGTGGCGAAGGTGGTGGGGAGCTCGGTGCTGCTGGTGGTGATCGGCCAGCTGGTCTACCGGCGCGGCGCGCGCGCGCGGCGGAGCTGAGCGGCGGCCGCGCCCGTCACCACGCCACGCCGTAGGCCGTCGCCGCGAGGGTGGCGACGCACTTCGCCATCGCGCGCGGGTCGAGCTTGTCCGGCGTGTCCGCGTAGGTGTGGTGGTACCAGAAGTAGCGGGAGGCATCCACGTCGAGCGAGGCCACGGGCACGCCGAGCGCGAACATCGGGCTCACGTCCGCCTCGGGCTCGCCCGGCGTGACGGTCGTGACGCCGATCGCCGCGAGCGGCGGGATCACGCGGCGCAGCGCGGCGGCGATGGAATCGTTCCCCGCGGCGTAGAGGCCGCGCGGCGTGAAGACGCCGTTGTCGCTCTCCATCGCGAGCACGACGTTCGCGAGCTCGTCCTTGTGCGCCTGGGCGTAGGCGCGGCCGCCGGCGAGCCCGCTCTCCTCGTTGGTCCAGAGCACCACGCGCACCGTGCGCCGCGGGTGCAGCCCCAGTCGCTTCATCAGCCGCACCGCTTCCCACGCGGCCACCGCGCCGCCGCCGTCGTCCATCGCGCCCTGGCCCACGTCCCACGAGTCGATGTGCCCGCTCACGATCACGACCTGCTCCGGATGCTCGCTCCCTCGCACCTCCGCCACCACGTTCCGCGAAGGCGCGGGCGGGAGCGTGCGCGCGCCCATCGTGAGCCGCACGGTGACGCGCTGCCCGCGCGCCTGCATGCGGTGGAGCATCATCGCATCCTCCACCGTGACCGCGGCCGCGGGGATGGCGCGCGTGCTGTCGCCGTAATGCAGCGCGCCGGTGTGCGGCGAACGGATCGACGCCGGCGTCACCGAGCGCACGAGCACCGCCACGGCGCCGAACTGCGCCGCCGAGTCCGGGCCCGAGCCGCGGTACTGCACCGCCTCGCCGTAGGCGGCGAACGGGGGCTTCGTGGAGTCGAAGGGGAAGTCGAAGAGCACGATCCTCCCCTTCGCCTCCGCCGCGTGCGCGCGCAGGTCCGCGAAGTCGCTCACCACGAGCACCGGCGCGGTGATCCCGCCCTTCGGCGTGCCGACGCTGCGCCCGAGCCCGAGCATGTGCAGCGTGTCGAGGCGCGGCGTGAGCAGCACCGCGCTCTCCGCGCCGCGCTCCCAGTGCGGCACCATCACCGCCTCCGTGTGCACGTTCTCGAGGCCGTCCGCCTTCATGCGCGCCACGATCCAGTCGAGCGCCTGCTCGAGGCGCGTCGAGCCGCTGGGACGGTTCCCGAAGGTGTCCACCAGCTCCGCGAGCCGGAGCCAGGCGGCGCTGTCCTGCGTCGCGGCCTCGATGAGGCGCGTCTGCGCGGCGCGCGCCGCGGAATCGGGGGTCGGGATGGCCCGCTGCGCGACCAGGGGCGCGGCGGCGGCCGCGGCCATGGCCGCGGCGAGGAGATGACGGAGGGCGGTCGGCATGGCGCGGAAGCTACGGCCGCGGCGCCAGCGCGGCCAGCCAGCGCGCGCCGGCCTCCACATCCCCCTGGGTGAGCACGTGCCCCGACGCATCCCAGCGCAGCGTGACCTCGGCGCCGCGGTCGCGCATCAGCGCCGCGAGCCGCTCGGTCTCGGCCACCGGCACGACGGGATCGGTCCTGCCCGCCGCGAGGAAGACCGCGGTGCCGGCGAGCGCCGACGGCCCCGCGGCGATCCGCGTTTCGTCGGCCACCATCTGCGCGCGGAAGAGCGCGCCGCCGCGCAGGGCGCCGGGATGGAGCAGCATGATCGCGCCGGCGATGTTCGCGCCGTTCGAGAACCCCGCCGCGATCACGTTCCCCGCGTCGAAGCCGTAGCGATCGGCCGCGCCGCGCACGAAGGCGGCGAGCGCCGCCGCGCGCCGCGCCACGTCCTCGGTGTCGAACACCCCTTCGGCGTAGCGCCGGAAGAAGCGCGCGGCGCCGCGTTCGGCCACGTCGCCGCGCGGGCTGAGCATCGCCGCGCCCGGGAGGAGCGCGCGGCCGAGCGGGATCAGATCGTGCTCGTCGCCGCCGGTGCCGTGCAGCAGCAGCAGCGTGGGGAGCCCCGGCGCCGTGGCCGGCTCGAAGCGGTGGAGGTACGCCGGCGCCTCCGCGCTCACGGCGCGCGCACGGGCGGCAGCGTGGGCTCGATCATCGCGCGGCTCGCCTCGAGCCACGGGGGGAGCTTGAGCGCGCTGCCGAGCGCGGCGACGGGCTCATCGAGGGTGAATCCCGGCGGGTCGGTGGCGATCTCGAAGAGCGTGCCCCCCGGCTCGTGGAAGTAGATCGAGTGGAAATAGACGCGGTCGCGCACGGGGGTGATGTGCGCGCCGGCCGCGGCGAGCGCCGCGCGCGCGGCGAGCTCCGTGTCGTCGTTCGCGGTGCGCCACGCGACGTGGTGCACCGTGCCCACGCCCATCGCGCCGCGCCAGAAACCGTCGGCCGTGCGCACGTCGGCGATCGCGCCGGAGCCGCCGGGCCCCGTCTCGAAGCGGTGGATGCTCCCCTCGCTGCCCACTTCGCGGAAGCCGAGCACGCCGGTGAGGAACGCGGCGGTGGGCGCGAGCGCGTCCACCCAGAGCGTGACGCCGTGCACGCCGCGGATGGCGTGCTCCGCGGGCACGCCGCCGCCGCTCCAGCCCGCGCCCGTCGCCGCGCAGGCGACGAGCTCGAGCGCGATCCCGTCCTGGTCGCGGATGGAGACGACCTGCTCGCCGAAGCGCTTCGCGGGGCCATCGTAGGCGATGCCGCGCGCGATCAGCCGTTCGAGCCAGAAACCGAGGGAGCTTTGCGGGATGGCGAGGGAGATGACGTTGATCTGCCCGACGCCGCCGCGCCCGCGCGCGCCGTCGCCCCAGGGGAAGAAGGTGACGATCGTGCCCGGCGTGCCCGTCTCGTCGCCGAAGTAGAGATGGTGCGTGCCCGGGTCGTCGAAGTTGACGGTGCGCTTCACCAGGCGGAGCCCGAGCACGCCGCCGTAGAAGTCGACGGTCGCCTGCGCATCGCCGGAGATGGCGGTGACGTGATGGATGCCGCGGCTCGCGATCGTCATCCCTGCAACTTGGCGCGCGCCTCCCGGCGGCGGGAGGGCCGGGACTCAGCCCTCCGCCGCGGGGCCGACGACGCGCGCGCGCCCGAGGCGCCGCAGGTTCTCGGCGAAGGCGCGCGCGATGGCGCTCGTCTCGCGGCTCACGAGAATGTCGAGTGAGGAGGCGGGGATGCGCGGGAGCGCCGCGTCCGCTCGCGCGGCCGGCGCGCCGGGGCAGGGGGCGAAGCGTTCGCGCGCCAGCGGCTCGGTGGCGAAGAAGCAGCTGGTGATGAACGATGCCATTGTCGATTCCCCGCCTCGGTGACGGCGCAGGTCGAGGATGATCGCCGGCGCATCGGCGATGCGGCGCAGCGCGCCCGCGACCGCGTGGCGCGCGGCCGCGCCGTGCGCGAAGGCGGTGAGCTCGAGGTATCCGGCGCGGGCGCCGAGGCGGCCGACGCGCGCCACGCCATGGCCCAGCACCAGCGCGCGCGGCGCGGCGGGGATGACGGGGTAATCGAGGGGAACGGTGGCGGTGTGCATGGGGGGCTCGGTCGGGGTCCCGCGCGCCCGCGGCGCGCTCATCGGATGGGACACCGGGATCGCGCGGATGGTTTACGACCGTCCCACTCCCGCCCTATACTCACACCCGAGTCCGCCGCGCTTCCTTCCTTCCTCCTCCCCGGCCTCCATGCACGAACTCTGGCAGACCCTCACCCACGCCGACATCGGGCTCGCCGAGAAGGTCGGCCGCACGCTCGTCGTGTACATCTTCCTGCTCGTGGGACTCCGGCTCGGCGGGAAGCGCGAGCTCGGCATGCTCAACCCCTTCGATCTCGTGGTGCTGCTCGTGCTCTCGAACACGCTGCAGAACGCGATCATCGGTCCCGACAACTCGCTGCTCGGCGGGCTCATCGGGGCGAGCGTGCTCCTCGCGCTCAACTACGCCGTGGTGAAGTACCTGTACCGGCATCCGCACCTCGACCGCATCGTCGAGGGGGAGGCGCTGGAGCTGGTGCGCGACGGGCGGATCCTGGAGAAGAACATGCACAAGGAGCTCATCACCGTGGAGGAGCTCAAGTCGCGGGCGCGGCTGCAGGGGATCGAGGACCTGCGCACGGTGAAGTGCGCGCGGATCGAGGTCGGCGGCGCGCTCACCTTCGTGCAGGCGCACCCCACCAGCGAGGAGTCGTTCGACGGCGAGATGCGCCGCCGCCTCGAGCGGATCGAGCGGCTGCTGGAGGGGGGGCTCCCGGCGCGCGCGAAGTGAGCGCGCGCCCGCGCGGTCAGCCGGCGCAGTGCCGCTGGATGGCCTTCGTCAGCTGCTTCGCGTCGTTGATGGTCGCGTAGAACTCGCCGAAGTACGCGAGCGTGGCGTCGGCGGCCTTCGGGTCGAGGATCGGGTTCCCCGTGTAGAGCGCGGTGACCGCGGCGCGCTGCTCGTTGAAGCGGGCGATCGCCGGCGCGAGCTGGGCCGGCGTGAAGCAGAAGCTCATCCAGAGGCGGTCGCGCACGCTGTGGATCGGCAGCGACGGATCGGGGCGCGCGTAGCGGGCGCCCACCACGCCGGACCAGTCGAAGTCGTACGGGACCGGCGCGACCACCGGCGGGAACTGCCCGACCTGCACGAAGCGGATGTTGTGCTCGGTGCTGAAGGCCAGGTCGGTGTTGCCGATCATGAATTCGAAGAGCGAGAAGTCGGCCAGCACGTCCGGGTCGAAGTCGTCGCGCCCGGCGCCCTTCGCCTTCACCACCGGCGCGGCGTTCCGCGCCGCCATGTCGTTCTGGTCCTCCACGAAGAACGCCGTGGTGACGATCGGTGCGTTCCCCGCGTGCGCGGTGTCCACGTACGTCACGTGCACGAAGCGCGCGCGGAAGGAGTACGGGGTGATGAGGTTGTACACCCGGTAGAGCATGTACTCCTGCGGGATGTACCCCTCGTAGTCGGCGGTCCCCGGCCAGCAGGTCGTGACGAGCTTGAGCTTCTTCTGCTTCGCGAACTCGGTCCCCTTCACGTCCTTCCCGAACTTCACCGAGACGGGGGGGAAGGAGCAGGTGCTCGACTTCCGGCGGTAATGCCCCCGCGGACGCAGCCCGATCACGAGCGTGTCGCTCCCCGCGATGAGCTTGCCGGAGAGCCAGGGGGCGGTGGAGTCGCGCGTGGACATGTACTTCTTCAGGTCCGTCGCGATCGTGATCGAGAAGACGCTGTCGGACGAGAAGAGGCGCGTGGGCTTGGCCGGCCCGGCGGGCACGGAGTCCTGCGCGCCGGCGGCGGACGCGAGCAGGGCGGCGGCGGCGAGGGCCGCGCGCAGGCGGCTAGAGCATCTCGACATTCGTGGCCAGGTCCTCCACGGCGTTCTGCACGGCCGCCGTGATCTCGGTGGGGTCGGCGTCGTTCCCGAGGCGCAGCGAGAATTCGACGATGTGCGCCGTCTCCGATTCGTGCACCACGTGCCCGAAGCGCCAGCGCTTGACGTGCTTCCTGAGCACGGGCTCCACCCGGGCGCGCACGTCGTCCGGCGCCGACGTGTGCACGCGCAGGAGCGTGTCGTAGCGCCCCTTCTCCTCTTCCGCCTTCTTGTCGAGGTCGGGGCTCATCTTCTTCCGGCGGCGCCAGGCGCGGTCGGCGAGCGCGTCGAGCTGCGCGGGCGACATCTCCTTGAGCAGCTCGTCGTCCATCACCGCGACGAAGGTCTGCGTGTGGCTCAGCTGCTCGCGCGTGCGCGCGAGGCGCTCTTCGGCCATCGCGCCGCCGAGCGCGGCCGGGTGACGGCCGAAGTCCGTGTACCAGAGGAGCACGGTCACGATGTTGAACGCCACCGAGAGCACGAAGGCGACGGGCACCTGCGTCCCCGAGGCGAGGCCGATCGCCGCCGCGACCAGGATGTACACGGCGTCCTTCGTGTCCTCGAGCGTGTTGCGGAAGCGCACGGCGGCCACGATCCCCGCCAGGCTGAACGCGAGGGCGAGCGAGTTCTTCACGAGCACGATCACCGCCGCGTCCACCACCGGCAGCACGATCAGCGCCTGCGCCAGCGCCTGGCGGTAGCCCTTCTTCGCGCGCGTCAGCGAGTAGACCCACGCCACCGGCAGCGCGATGAAGAACGCGGCGACCATCGCGAGCGCGGCCGACGTGGCGAGCTCTCCCTCCTGCCCCCCCTGCGCGTTCCCGCTCAGCAGCGCCTCGGCGCTCTTCCCGACGCCGGCACGCCCCTGGCCGCCGCCCCCCGTCAGCTCGGCGATCGCCTTGCTGAGGAACGCGCGCCACCCGTCCGGCATCCACGTCCACAGGGCCCACACGAGCAGCCCCATGAAGACGTAGTAGAAGAAGGTGCGCAGCAGGATGTTGTCCCACGTGCGCCAGAGCAGGGAGTCGCGACGGGTGCGGTACGCCATGGCGCTATTCTGCGCCCCGGCCGGGGCGCGCGCAATGGCGCGTTCCGTTCCACCCCGCGCGCGCTACGCGCGCAGGGTGTCCCGCTGCCAGTCGCCGATCGCCCGCTTGATGTCGCGCCCGCGCACGAGCTCGCCCGCCAGCACGCGCCGCACGAGGCCCGGCAATTCCGCGTCGGAGGCGAAGCGGAGCGCCACCAACTGGCCCACCCGGAGCGCCGCCGCCTGCCGCGCACCCTCCGGGCCGAGCAGCCGCTCCAGCCGCAGCCGCATCTCGAGGCGGATGAGGCGGTCCTGGATCGTGAGCATGGCGCTCCGCGCGTCCCACATGTACGCGACCACCGCCACCGCCAGCAGCGCCGCCCACCAGTGCGCGAGGTCCGGCTGCCGCACGGCGCGCCAGAGGAACACGCCGGCGTTCACGATGAAGATCGGGAGCACCACGTAGTGGTACACGCGGCGGTACTGCGCGTGGTTCGCGTAACCCTGCGGCTCGGCCATGCGGCGTTCCTCCCTCAGGTGGTGCGCGGCCCGCCGTCCGACGCGGCGGCCCGGGCGAATTCCTTCATGCGCGCGACCATCGCGCCCAGCCCCACTTCGCGCGCGCCGAGGCCGAGGTCGTGCATCACCACCGGCACGAAGTCGGGCGGGATCGCGAGCGTGACGGCGGGCGGCTGGTCGTTCACCGCGGAGAACACCAGCGCGAGGAACGCCGCCACCGTCGGCGACTGGCGCACGTTCACGTCGGCGTAGAAGTGCAGCCGGCCATCGCGCATCTCGGGGATCAGCTCCACCTTGGTCTGGCACTCCGGCACGCTGAAATCGGAGCGGTCCAGCGCCGCGATGTGCGGGGGCAGCGGCTCGAGCTTCCGCGACCAGCCGAGCAGCGCCTGCATCTTCTCCTCGCGCCCGAGCGCCCGGAACCCGCGGAGCACGCGCGCGAGGGAGTCGGGAAGGGTGGGATCGTCGGCCATGCGGACGGGTCGGGGAAAGGGGGCACCGAATCCTAACGGCCCGTCGCCCGCGCCGCGCCTCCCCGATTGCGTCGGCCCCCGTGGGGCGTGATCTTCGGGCCATGACACGCCTGTTCCCCCTTGTCGCTCTCGCGCTCCTCGCCGGCGCCTGCGGCCGCGAGCCCGGCAACGTGGCCCGCTCGGTGGGGACGGTGGAAGTGGTGGAGGTGGACGTCGCGCCGCTCGTGAGCGCGCGCGTCACGCGCATGTACGTGGACGAGGGCGACGTGGTGCGCGCGGGGGACACGCTCGCCGCGCTCACGCTCTCCACGATCCGCCCCGACGTGGAGTCGCGCCGCGCGCGGCTGGCGTCCGCCGAGGCGCAGCTGCGCGATCTGGAGGCGGGCGCGCGCCCGGCGGAGCTGGACCGCGCCGCCGCCGAGCTCCGCGCGGCGGAGGCCGATGCGTCGCACGCCGAGTCCGACGTGCAGCGGCTCGCGCCGCTCGCGAAGAGCGGCACGGTGAGCCAGCAGGCGTACGATGCGGCGGTGGCGGCATCGCGCGCGGCGGTCGCGCGGCGCGACGCCGCGCGGCAGAGCTACCGCCTGCTCCAGGAAGGCACGCGCCCCGAGCGCATCGGCGCGGCGCGCGCCGAGGTCGCCAACGCGCGCGCGGCCCTCGCCGCGATGGAGGGGACGGCGAGCGACCTCGTGCTCCTCGCGCCGGTGCCCGGCGTGATCCTCGGCCGCCACGCCGAGCCCGGCGAGGTGCTCCGCGCCGGCGAGCCCGCGCTCACCCTCGGCGACCTCGGCCGCCCGTGGGTGCGCGTGTTCGTGGACCAGCGGGCGATGCCGCGCATCCGGGTGGGCGATCCCGCGGTGGCGGTGCTCGATGCGTACCCGGACCGGCGCTTCCCCGGACGCGTGGTGGCGATCCGCGACAAGGCGGAGTTCACGCCGCGCGTGGCGTTCACGGAGGAGGAGCGCGCCGACCTCGTCTTCGGCGTGAAGGTGGAGCTCACCGACAGCGCGGGGATGCTCAAGCCCGGGCTGCCGGTGACGGTCACCGTCACCGGATCGGCGCCGGCGCCGGCCGAAGCGAACGGCGACCGCCCCGCGTCGGTCGCGATCCCCACGAAGCCGTGACCGCCCCGGCGCGCGAGCCGGCCGTCGTCACGCGCGCGCTGCGCAAGACCTTCGGCGACCTCGTGGCGGTGCAGTCGCTCGACCTCACGATCGGGCGCGGCGAGGTGTTCGGAATGCTCGGCCCGAACGGCTCCGGGAAGACCACCACCATCCGCATGCTGTGCGGACTGCTCGCGCCCACCTCCGGCGACGCGACCGTGGTCGGCTACGACATCCTGACCCAGTCGGAGCAGATCCGCCGGAACATCGGCTACATGTCGCAGCGCTTCGGGCTGTACGACGACCTGACCGCGTACGAGAACATCCGCTTCTACTCGTCGGTGTACGGGTTGCGCGGGGCGGCGCGCGAGGCGCGGATCGATGAATTGATGGACGAGCTCGGCCTCGCGCCGCGGCGCGACCAGATGGCGGGCACGCTCTCCGGCGGGTGGAAGCAGCGGCTCGCCCTCGCCTGCGCGACGGCGCACCGGCCGCAGATGCTCTTCCTCGACGAGCCGACGGCGGGGGTGGACCCCGCGGCGCGGCGGCGCTTCTGGGACATCACCTACGAGCTCGCCGCGGGCGGCACGACGATCCTGGTGACCACGCACTACATGGACGAGGCGGCGCGGTGCGAGCGGCTCGCCTTCCTCTCGCGCGGGCACCTGATCGCCGTCGGCACGCCGGACGAGGTGCCGAAGGCCTTCGGGCAGCCGACGATCGAGGATGTCTTCATCGAGCTCCAGCGGCGCGACGAGGGGGTGACCGCGTGAACGCGCTCGTCGAACGCGTGCGCGCGAGCGCGTTCTGGCCGATGCTGCAGAAGGAGTTCCTGCAGATGCGGCGCGACCGGCTCACGCTCGCGATGATGGTGGTGCTGCCGGCGGTGCAGCTGCTGCTCTTCGGGTACGCGATCCGCACCGAGGTGCGGCACCTGCCGACGGTGGTGCTGGACGAGTCGCGCACGCAGGAGAGCCGGGGGCTCGCACAGGCGCTGCAGAACACGCAGAACTTCGACCTGGTGGCGACGGTGCGCGACCGCGGCGAGATGGAGCGCTGGCTGCGCCGCGGGGCCGCGGCCGCGGCGCTGATCATCCCCCCCGACTACGCGGCCGACATCAAGCGCGGGCGCACCGCGACGGCGCAGCTCATCGTGGATGCGGCGGACCCGCTCTCGAGCTCCGCCGCCCTTTCCGGCGCCGGCGCCGCGGCGCTGGCGTACGGCACCACCCTCCAGACGGCGCCGCCGCCGGTGCCGATCGACCTCCGCGTGCGCCCCTGGTACAACCCCGGGCTCCGCAGCGAGACCTACATCGTGCCGGGGCTCATCGGCATCCTGCTCTCGATCACGATGATCCTCATCACCAGCATGTCCATCGTGCGCGAGCGCGAGCGCGGCACGCTCGAACAGCTCATCGTCACGCCGATCGGCAAGACGAGCCTCATGCTCGGCAAGATCCTCCCCTTCGTGCTCGTCGGCTACACGCAGATGACCGTGGTCATCTCGCTCGCCTGGCTGATCTTCCACGTGCCGCTGCGCGGGAACCTGCTCGAGCTCTACGCGATCACCTTCGGCTTCATCACGGCGAACCTGGGGATCGGCCTCTTCGTGAGCACGCTCGTGCGCACCCAGGCGCAGGCGATGCAGGCGAGCTTCTTCTTCCTGATGCCGAACTTCCTCCTCTCCGGCTTCATGTTCCCGCGCGCGGCGATGCCGCTCCCCGCCCAGTGGATCGGGCTTTTCCTGCCGCTCACCTACTACCTGCAGGTCCTGCGCGGGATCCTGCTCAAGGACGTCGGGGTCGCCTACCTCTGGCCGCAGACGCTGGTGCTGCTCGGCTTCGCCACCGTCCTGCTCGCGCTCAGCGTGCGGCGCTTCAGCAAGACCATCGAGTAGCGCCCCGCGCCGCCTTGCGCTCGCGCCCGGCGGCGGCACATTGGACACGGCACAGGCACCCTTACCGGGAGGCTCCGTGACGACGCTCGAACTGCGGCCCCGCTCGTCGACCGAGATCATCGACGCGGCGTTCCAGCTCATCAGGACGAACTACGGCGCGCTCCTCACCCTCTCCGTGGCGGCGCACATCCCCCTGCTCATCGTCCGCCTCCTTTTCTTCCGCGTGCCGCTCGGCACGAGCGCCACGCCGGAGGAGGTGGTGAAGATGTTCGGCTCGGTGGACATGATGACCTGGGTGGTGGGCGGCATCCTGGTCGTCGTGCTGAGCCTCGGCGCGCAGAGCGCCGTGATCGCCGGCACGGGGCAGGCGTACCTCGCGGGGACGGTGGAGGCGGGGGGCGCGGTGCGGCGGGCGGTCACCCGGCTCCTAACGATGATCATCGCCTTCCTCCTGCTGATGCTCCTGTTCGGGGCCGCCGGCCTCGCGCTCGCGGTCGTCATCCCGCTCCTCGCCGCGGCGTCGGCCGCCGCCAGCGGCATCGCGGCCGTGATCATCGCCTGCTTCGTGATGTACGTGGCGATCCGCTTCGCGCCCTTCATGGACGTGCTCGTGCTCGAGGACATCGGGCCCTTGGAGGCCATCACGCGCACCTGGGCCCTCGCCGCCGGGCGCGTCGGGCACATCTTCGTCACGGGCTGCTGGCGCTGTTCATCTACATGGGCGTCTTCGTGGTCTGGCTCGCCCTGCTCCTCGCGGTGGCCTCGGTCGTGCCCGCGACCAAGGACCCGAACGTCACCGACGTGCTCAGCACCGTCGGATCGGCGGCGGTCTTCCCCCTCCTCATCGCGGTGACCGTGGTGCTCTACTACGACCTCCGGATCCGCCACGAGGGATTCGACGTCGAGCAGCTGGCGCGGCAGCTCGAGGGCTGAGCGGTGGCGGATGCCGTTCCGCTGCGCCCGCGGCGCGCGGGGGAGATCGTCGACGCGGCCTTCCGCCTCGTCGCATCGCATTACGCCGTCTACGTGATGATCGCGGCGCTCTTCACCGTGCCGGCGATCATCCTCAGCTGGCTGATGTACGGCGACATGCAGTACCTCCCGTCGCAAGGGATCCCCTGGCGGGCGATCGGCACGGTGTTCCTGGCCGGCATCATCTGCAACGGACTCGCGGACGCCTGCGCGGTGACCGCGATGTCGGAGGTCTATCTCGGGCGTCCGCTCGACGCCGGCGCCGCCTTCGCCCGCACCCTCGCGCGCGCCGGCGACGTCGTGCTCGCCGCGATCCTCCGCTGGACGCTCGTCTTCGGCGGCATGCTCCTGCTCCTGCTCCCGGGGCTCTACGTCGGCGTCCGCACCACGTGCCTGAACTGCGGCGTGATGCTCGACCGCCGCGCGGGCGGCGCGGTGGGCGCCTTCCGCCGCTCGTGGGAGCTCGCCGAGGACCACGAGTCGCACGTCTTCGCGACCGCGGCGCTCTCCTGGCTGCTCTACTTCGTGGGATACGCCGTGATCCTGCTCGTCGTGCGCGGGGCGGGCGCCGCGGTGCCGGCGCTCCGCGACCAGCGCGTGCTCACGCTCGTCCGCTCGGTGCTCCTCCTGCTCGTGGTGCCCGTGCTCCCCGCCGTGCGCACCGTGCTCTACTACGATCTCCGCGTGCGCAAGGAAGGGCTCGACGTGGAGCTCCTCGCCGAGGCGCTCGCGCCGCCGGCGGCGTGAGCCGCCGGGTCAGCCCGGCGGCAGCGCATCCGACTTCGCCACGCCGCCCGACACCACGAACGCCATCACCTGCGCGCTCTCGCCGTCGATCGGCGTCACGCGCGAACGCGGCACCACGAACAGGTTGCCGGCGAAGTTGTAGGACTCCGGCAGGTACACGGCCACGTGGTCGGGGAGCCCGAACTCGGCCAGCGAGTCCTTCGTCTGGAAGCCGATCGCCTTCGGCCCGCCGTCGCCGTACAGCGTGACGATCACGGGGCGGTCGAAGCGCCGCTGCTCCCCCACGAACGCGCCCAGCAGGTCCTTCGAGCTCGAGTAGAGCAGCCGCACGAAGGGGAGCCGCTTGAGCAGATCCTCGAACGTGCCGAGCACCTGCCGCGCCACGAGGTTGGAGGCGACGAATCCCACGAGCGTGATCCCCACGATCGTGATCACGAAGCCCGCGCCCGGAATCGGGAGCTTCAGCCACCCATCGATGGTCCGGAAGACGGTCCACACGATGAACAGCGTGAGCGCCACCGGTCCCGTCACCAGCAGGCCGCGCAGGAAGTGCTTCAGCAGGCTCCGCATCATGCCGCCCGGTCCCCCGTCACTTGGGCCGGAGCGTCACGGCGGCCGCCGTCTTCTCCCACGACACGATGAGCGACTGCCCCGCGCCTCGCGGCGCGATCGCGATCGTCAGTTGCTCCACCGGCGCCGCGAGCGCCGAGACGGTCATCGGGACGCGCACGAGGTCCATCTTGTCGTCGTAATCGGTGCCCCACTCCTTCGTGAGCTTGCTGATGATCAGCGTCCACGACGTCGGCGTCGGGAGCGTGAAGAGCGTGTACTCGCCGGCGGGCACGTTCGCGCCGCCGATCACGATGTCCTTGTCGGTGATCAGCGTCGTCGCCGCGTTCGCGCCGGTGCGCCACCAGTGGTTCCACGGCACCACGCCGCCGAAGATGATCCGGCCGCGCATGCTCGGCCGGCCGTAGATCACCATCACCTTCGCGCCGTCCACCGTGGCGCGCACGGTGTCCGTGGGGGAGAGCTGGCCGAGCGGCGGCAGCTTCGCGAACGCCGCGGCCCACGCCTTCGGGTCCACGTGCGGAAGGCGCGCCGCCACCACCTGCTGCGTCGACCCCGGCGCCGCGTAGCCGAGGATCTGCCCGCGCGCGTCGATCCGCGCCCACGCCACGCCGTAGATGCTCGAGAGCATCACGGAATCCTTGCCGATCCGCTTCACCGTCGTCGCGTAGTGCGTCGTGTCCGCCACGAAGAACATCGGGATCGACAGCGAGTCCTTCCCGCTGCGCACCAGGCGCATCGTGACCGCCTGCCACATCCCGAAGCCCAGGTCGAGGTACGGCAGCGTCGTCGGCGGGGTGAGCAGGTCCAGCGCGTACGCGCTGTCGGAACGGATCACCTCGTGCATGGCGCCCGGCTGCGGCGTCCAGATGGTGTGGATCGCCGGATGCTGCCCCGGCTGCACGCCCGTCGGGTACGACGCCATCTCGAACTTCGCGAGGTTGCCGTCCTTGTCGAGCGTGAGCGTGTAGTAGCGGGTGAGCGTCGTCTGCGCGCGGCGCACCACGCTCACGCCGGTCATCGACCCGTCGTCCATCACGCTCAGGCTCTCGGCGGCCACCGTGTCGCGGCCGAGCGTGGCGATGAAGCCGGCGGTCTCCGCTCCGGCGCCGCGGCGCGATGCGGCGGCCAGCAGGCCCGTGGCGAGCGCCAGCGCGCAGATCGCGGCGGCGCGCGGCAGGACACGATGTGACGGGACGAAAGGCATGGTCACTCCGGAAGGACGGGTGGTCGGGGCGCGTGCGCCCCATCCTCTCTAGTTAGCGGGCGCGGCGCCGCCGCGCCAGTTTGCGTCGCGAATCGGATAGATTGCCCTCACGGCCTCCCCTAGACTGGGCGCCAACAGGAGGCCACCATGTCGACCGTGCTCGCGATCTACCCCCCGCCCACCGAACGCCCCGTGGACGCCGATCCCCGCTGGACCGCCGTGCTCGCCCGCGACGCCGCCGCCGACGGCGCCTTCGTGTACGCCGTGCGCTCCACGCGCGTCTACTGCCGGCCGTCGTGCCCCTCGCGCCGGCCGCGCCGGGAGAACGTCGTCTTCTTCCCGCGCCCCGACGCCGCGGCCGCCGCCGGCTACCGCGCCTGCCGCCGCTGCCGCCCCGACGACGTGGTCCCGAACGAGCTCGACGTCATCGAGACGATCTGTCGCGGCATGGAGCGCGACGCCGACGCGCCGCGGCCGCTCGCCGAGCTCGCCGCGCGCGCGGGCCTCGCCCCCCACCGCCTGCAGCGCGCCTTCAAGCGCGTCACCGGCATCACGCCGCGCCAGTACCAGGAAGCCTGCCGCATGCGCGCCCTGCGCGCGCGGCTGCGCGACGGCGATGGCATCACGCGCGCGATGTTCGACGCCGGCCTCAGCTCCACGAGCCGCCTCTACGAACGCGCGCCGCGCGACCTCGGCATGACCCCCGGCGCGTACCGCCGCGGCGCCGCGGGGATGCGCGTGGGCTACGCGATCGTCGACTCGCCGCTCGGGCGGCTGCTCGTCGCCGCCACCGCGCGCGGCATCTGCGCGGTGAGCCTCGGCGACGACGACCGGATGCTCGAGCGCGCGCTCGCGAAGGAATTCCCCTCCGCCGACCGCGCCCGCGACGACGCGGCGCTCGCGCCCTGGGTGGGCGTCATCCTCAAGCACCTGCGCGGGGAGGAGCCGCACCTCGAACTCCCGCTCGACGTGCAGGCCACCGCCTTCCAGCGGCGCGTCTGGCAGGCGCTGCAGGAGATCCCGTACGGCAGCACGCGCACCTACGGCGCCGTCGCGAAGGCGATCGGCAAACCGACCGCGGTGCGCGCCGTCGCGCGCGCCTGCGCCACGAACCCCGCCTCCCTCGTGATCCCCTGTCACCGCGTCATCCGCGAGGACGGCGCGCTCGGCGGCTACCGCTGGGGGCTCGAGCGGAAGAAGCGGCTGCTCGAGATGGAGGCGGCGGGGCGTTGAACGAACCCCGCCCGCATCACCACGCCGCCGCCGTCGCGCACCTCCGCGCCGCGGACCCCGTGCTCGCCGGCATCATCGCCGAGGCCGGCGACTGCACGCTCACGCTGCAGTCGGATGGGACGCACTTCGCGTACCTGCTGCGGGCGATCGTCTTCCAGCAGCTCGCGGGCGCGGCGGCGCGCACCATCCACGCGCGCGTGCTCGACATCTTCGGCGGGCGCGCGCCCACCCCCGCCGAGCTCCTCGCGACGCCGCCGCGCGCGCTGCGCAAGGCGGGGCTCTCGGCGCAGAAGATCCGCTACGTGCGCGACCTCGCGGCGCACGCCGCGGAGGGCGACGTGCCGCTGCCGGCGCTCGAGACCATGGCCGATGACGAGATCATCGCGGCGCTCACGCGCGTGAAGGGGATCGGCCGCTGGACCGCGCACATGTTCCTCATGTTCCGCCTCGGCCGCCCCGATGTGCTCCCCGAGCTCGACTACGGCGTGCAGAAGGGGATGCAGGTGGCGTACCGCCTGCGGAAGCTCCCGAAACCGAAACGGATGCACGAAGTGGCCGCCCGCTGGGCGCCGCACCGCACGATCGGGAGCTGGTACATGTGGCGCGTGCTCGAACTCCGCCCCCCGCGCCGCACGGTGAAGGCGAAGACGAAGGTGAAGGCGAAAGTGAAGGTGAAGGCGAAGCCGAAGCCGCGATCCACCCCCCGCCGCCGGGCTTAGAGAATGCCGAGCGCCGAGCGCCGAGCGCCCAGTTCCGCCTCACCGTACTTCGCCATCACCGCGCCGGGGCTCGAACATCTCACGGCGGGCGAGCTCACCGCGCTCGGCATCACGCCCGATGCCGTCGAGCCGGGAGGCGTGCACTTCGGCGGTACCGCCGGCGCGCTCTACCGCGCGAACCTCCACGTGCGCACCGCGAGCCGGATCGTCGCGCGGGTGGGCGAGTTCGACGCCCGGCACTTCGCCGATCTCGAACGTTTCGCGAAGCAACAGCCGTGGGCGGACTTCATCACGCCGCGGTGCGCGGTGCGGCTGCGCGTCACGTGCAGGAAGTCCAAGCTCTACCATTCCGATGCGGTGGCGGAGCGCGTCGCGGCCGCGATCGCGCATGTCGTGGGCGGAACGCCGGCGCGCTCACCCGACGAGGACGAGGAGTCCGATGATGCGGACTCCCAACTCGTGATCGTGCGGTTCCTTCACGACCACTGCACCATCAGCGCCGACAGCTCCGGCGCGCTCCTCCACCGCCGCGGCTACCGGCTGCAGACGGCGAAGGCCCCGCTCCGCGAGACCCTCGCGGCGGCGATGCTCCTCGCGAGCGGCTGGCGCCCGGAGTCGCCGCTCGTGGACCCGATGTGCGGCGCGGGGACGATCGCGATCGAAGGAGCGCTGATGGCCCGGCGGATCGCGCCGGGAGCGCGGCGCGGCTTCGCCTTCACGCGGTGGCCCCGCTTCGACGCCGGGCTCTGGCAGCGCATGGTGGACAACGCGCGCGAACGAGAACTGCCGCGCGCGCCGGCGCCGATCGCGGCGTCGGACCGCGACGCCGGCGCGATCGCCGCCGCCACGGCGAACGCCGAACGCGCGGGCGTCGCCGAGGACATCGCCTTCGCGCGCCACGCGCTCTCCGCGGCGGGGCCCCCCGCGGCGGGCGCGGGCTGGATCGTCACCAATCCCCCGTACGGCGTGCGCGTCGGCGAGCGGAAGGCGCTGCGCGACCTCTACGCGCAGCTCGGCAACGTCGCGCGGGCGCGCTTCGGCGGGTGGACGCTCGCCATGCTCTCCGCGGACGCCGAGCTCGACCGCCAGCTGCGCCTCCCCCTCGCCACCGCCTTCCG
>DATKOH010000072.1:0-2526 GCA_035524735.1 Gemmatimonadaceae bacterium | reverse complement strand
GCATCGGGCTCACGCGCGACGCGCGAAGGGCGGGGATGTACCCGGCGCCGAACGCCACCGATCCGAGGAGGAGCACGGCGCCGGCCATCACCCACGGGTCCGACGGCGCGAGGCCGTAGAGGAGCGAGCGCGCCGCGCGCCCCAGTCCGTAGGCCCCCGCGATCCCGATCACTCCGCCCACGAGCACCATCAGCGCCACCTGGCGCAGCACGAGGCGGCGCACGTCCCATCCGTCGGCGCCGAGGGCCATGCGCACGCCGATCTCCCGCGTGCGCTGCGCGACGGAGTAGGCGAGCACGCCGTAGAGTCCGATCGCCGCGAGCAGCGTCGCGAGCGTCGCGAACGCGCTCGCCGCGGTGCTGATCATGCGGTCGAGGAAGATGTTCTCCTTCACCTGCTGCGGCATCGTCTTCAGGTCCTGCACCGGCAGCGAGGGGTCGAGGCGCTTGACGACGTCGGGGATGGCGCGCACCACGCCATCGGTGGGGCCCGCGGTGCGCACGTAGAAGTTCATGTCGCCGAGCGTGGTGTCCTGGCGCCACGGCGTCACCGCCACGGGCGGCACCGAGTCCTTCACGTCGCTGTACTTGTTGTCGCGCACGAGGCCCACGATCTCCACGTCGAGCTGCGTCTTGTTGCCGAAGGCCATGTGCTTCCCCACGGCCGCGGCGCCGAGGCCGAACTTCCGCGCGAACGCCTCGTTCACGATCGCCACCTTGGGGCTGCCCGCCGCGTCGGCGGTGGTGAACTCGCGTCCGGAGAGCATCGTCGCGCCGATCACCTTGAAGTGCCCGGGGCCGACCTCGCTGAAGCGCGTGTTCATGTCCTTGTCGGGGGTGTACTGCACCCCCTCCACCGACACGTCGTTCCCCCAGTTGTCGCCGGCGAGGATCGGCACGAGCGAGGCGGTCACGCCGGTGACGCCGGGGATCGAGGCGAGCTCCCCCTCCACGCGCTCGAGGAAGACGCGCGTGCGCTCGTGCGAGTACCCGTTGCGCTGCGGCTCCACCGCGAAGGTGACGAGCCCATCGGGGCGCAGGCCGAGGTCGGTGCGCGCCACGTTGCCGAGGCTCTTGATGAAGAGACCGGCGAAGATGAGCAGCGCCATCGAGAGCGCCACCTGTGCCGTGGCGAGGGTGGCGCGGAAGCGCGTGGCCGCGCGCGCGCCCGAGAGCTGCCCCGCGCCCGCGCGGATGCTCGTGATCAGGTCGGCGCGCGTGCTGTGCAGGGCGGGGAAGAGGCCGAAGGCGAAGCCGGTGGCCACCGAGAGTCCGGCCGCGAAGAGCATCATGCGCCCGTCGACCACGGGCGCGAGCATGTCGGCGCCCTCGGGGGGCATGATCGCGAGGATGCCCGCGAGCGTCCACCGCGCCACGACGAGGCTGGCGAGGCCGCCGAGCAGGGCGAGCACGAGCGACTCCGTGAGCAGCTGCCGGATGAGCTGCGCGCGGCGCGCGCCGAGGGAGAGGCGCACCGACATCTCCACCGAGCGCCCGGCCGCGCGCGCGAGCAAGAGGTTCGCGATGTTCGCGCACGCGATGAGGAGCACGATGCCGGTGATCGCGAGGAGCATGAGCATCGGCGTGCGCGCCTCGCGGTGCACGGAGCTCTGCCCCGTGCGCCCGTCGGCGAGCACGATCTCCTTCGCCTTGAACTTGGCCATCGTCTGCTCGCTCATCTCCTTCTGGAGCGGCACCTCGACGTCGTTGATGATCGGGTGGTAGATCGCGTTGATCGCCGTCTTCGCCTGCGCCATCGTGACGCCCGGCTTGAGCCGCGCGAAGAGGTACGCCCAGTAGAAGCGGCGGTTCTCGAACGCCGTGAAGTCCGGGTCCATCTGCGCGCGCATCGAGATGGGCACGTACACCGCCGGGCGGCGGCCGATGGTGGTGCCGGCGAATCCCGCCGGCGCGACGCCGGCCACCGTGTAGGCCTTGCCGTTGATCGTGATCGGCGATCCGACCACCGACGGGTCGCCCCCCAGCTTCGCCTGCCAGTAGTCGTAGCCGAGCACGGCCACGAAGTTGGCGCCCACGACCTTGTCGTCATCGGGGGTGAGGAGCCGGCCGGCCGCCGGCCGCACGCCGAGCACCGGGAAATAGGTGCCCGACACGAGGAGCGCTTCCTCGTGCGACGTGCGGTCCTTCACGGCGACGTTGGCGCCCATCGGGAAGTGTGCCGCGATGCCGGAGAAGGGGCCGGCGGCGTGCTCGAGGTCCAGCCACATCGGGTAGCTGAAGACGTCGTCGCAGTCGCCGGGCAGCTGGCACTGCTGCGACCCCGGCTTGGGGCGCGGCGCCGAGAGGTTCACGAGGCGGCCGGGCTCCGTCACCGGCAGCGGCCGCATGAGCAGCTGGTCGGTGAAGGAGAAGATCGCGGTGTTCGTGCCGATGCCGAGCGCGAGCGAGAGCACCGCGACGGTGGTGACGAAGGGCGACTTCCGGAGGACGCGGAGGGCGAGCTTCAGGTCGTGCATCGTGGTCCGCCTGGTGGGGGCTTTCCCGGGTTGGACAGCGGGGAGCGGGG
>DATKOH010000071.1:0-3857 GCA_035524735.1 Gemmatimonadaceae bacterium | reverse complement strand
TCGCGGGCTCGGTGGTGTCCTGGTCCAATTCACATCGCGGCGACGAATCGATGTCCGCGCTCCGGCGCGGCATCGCGTGGACGGCGGCGCTGATCATCCGCCCCTTCATCCGGCGCGACCTGCGCGATCAGCCCTTTCCCGTGCAGCTCCGCCGCCGGCTCGAGCTGCTCGGCCCCACGTACATCAAGCTCGGCCAGATCCTGAGCCTGCGCGACGACATCCTGCCGAAACCGATCACCGACGAGCTGCGCAATCTGCTCGACCGGCTCCCCGTGGTGCCGTACCCCGCCTTCTGCGAGCTGGTGGAGAAGTCCCTCGACCGCCCGATCGGCGCGATGTTCGCCGAAGTGGAGAAGGTGCCGCTCGGCTCCGCCAGCATCGCGCAGATCCACCGCGCCACCACCATCCAGGGCGACGTGGTGGTGATCAAGGCCGTGAAGCCGGGGATCCGCGACACGCTCACGCGCGACACCGTGATCCTGCGCGGCGTCGGGCTGACGCTGCAGCTCGTGTTCGCGCGCTACCAGCCGTACAAGATCATCAACGAGTTCTGCGAGTACACGCTGCGCGAGGTGGACCTGCGCCGCGAGGCGGACAACGGCGACATCTTCGCGGCGAACTTCGCGAACGAGCCCGACGTGCACTTCCCGCGGATCTTCCACGACTGCAGCTCGCGGGACGTGCTCGTGATGGAGTACCTCGAGGGCCTCCGTCCCGATTCCAGGAAGGCGAAGGCGCTTCCCCTCGCCGACCGCGAGAAGCTCGTGGACCTCGGCGTGGGATCGATCATCGAGATGATCTATCGCGACGGCTTCTTCCACGCGGACCTGCACCCGGGCAACCTCGTGATCCTGCCCGGGCCGAAGGTCGGGTACATCGACCTCGGCATGGTGGGGCGGCTCGAGAACGATCTCCGCCGTTCGCTGCTGTACTACTACTACTCGCTGGTGACGGGCGACGCCGACAATGCGGCGCGCTATCTCGCCGCGGTGGCGCAGCCGGGGCCGGGCGGGGATCCCGACGGCTTCCGCCGCGAGGTGGCGGAGATCTCGGGGCGCTGGAAGCGCGCGGCGACCTTCGAGGACTTCTCGCTCGCGCAACTCACGCTCGAGAGCGTGAGCAAGGGCGGCGAGTACCGGATGTACTTCCCCATGGAACTCGTGCTGATGGTGAAGACGCTCATCACGTACGAGAGCGTGGGGCACATGCTCGTCCCCGGCTTCGACGTGGCGGAGGTGTCGCGCCGGCACGTGCGGCGCGTGTTCATCGCGCAGTTCAGCCCCCTGCGCCTCGTGCAGGAGGAGCTGCGCGGCGCCCCCGATCTCGTGGACGCGCTCATGAAGGTGCCGTCGCTGGTCACCGAGGGGCTGCGCGTGCTCGAGCGGAGCACCAAGCGGCCGGCCGACAACCCGCTCGCCGGCATCCGCGGCACGCTGCTCGCGGGCTTCGCGCTCGTGGCGGGGGCGATCGTCTTCGCCTTCCACGGGCCCGCGATCGTCTGGATCCTGCTCGTGCTCGCCTCGCTCCTCCTCGCCGGACGCCGCTAGCGCGATGACGTACCACGAGCCGCCGCCCCCGCCGCCGAACCCCGGCCACCCCTGGGAGCCCTTCCAGCCCGCCTTCGCGCACGACGTGTGCGAGCACCTCATCGGGCCGATCAACGACGTCTGGTTCCGCTCGAAGATCTTCGGCATGGAGAAGCTCCCCGCGGCGGGGCCGCTCATCCTCGCCGCGAACCACAGCGGCAACGCCTTCCCCTACGACGCGATCGTCTTCGACGCGGAGTTCTGGCGCGAATCCGGCTACGACCCGCGGCTCAAACTGCGCGCGGTGTACGAGAAGGAGCTGAGCTTCGTCTGGTGGATGCGGCCGTTCGGGCTCGACGATTTCTGGCGGCGCGGCGGCGGCGTGGACATGCTCTTCGACAACTTCGACCTGCTGCTCGCGCGCGGCGACCGCGTGCTCTACTTCCCCGAGGGGGTGCCGGGGATCGGCAAGGGGTTCCACCGCCGCTACCAGCTGCAGCGCTTCAGCACCAGCTTCGTGCTCCTCGGCGCGCGGCGCAACGCGCCCGTGTATCCGCTCTACATGATCAACGCCGAGTGGATCAACCCCTTCGGCTTCCCCTTCAAGCCGCTCGATTCGCTGATGCAGCGGCTCTTCACCGTCCCCTTCCTCCCGCTGCCGATCGGGATCCTCGCGGTGATCTTCCCGTGGATGTGGTACCTCGCGCTGCCGGCGAACCTGATCTTCGTGATCGGCGAGCCGATCGACATGGCGGCGCTGGTGAAGGAGGAGGGGATCACCGACCTCGACCAGCCCGACCGCGAGCGGCTGCGCGCGGTGGCGCACCGCGTGCGCGCGCGCATGCAGGCCGAGCTCGACGAGCTGGTGCAGCTGCACGGCCGCCGCCCGTACCGCCCCGATTCGTTGTGGCAGAAGCTCAAGGGGAACTGGGGGCGGCTCCACCGCATCCTGCCCACGGGGTGGCCGGTGGCGTTCGTGCGGCACGAGCGCGACGGCCGCCGCGCGCCGCCGCGGAGCCGCCTGCACGCCTTCCTGCGCGACCTCGACCTGATCGGCTACTATCTGCCCTTCGGATGGATCGTGCTCACGCTCGGCCGCCGGCTGCGGAAGCCGCCGTACGGCTATCGCGGCGTGCCCAAGGAGCGCGCGCGCGAGCAGCGGGGGGAGTTCATCTGGCGTCTGAGCGAGCGGCCGCTGCCGCCGCGGACGTAGCGCTCCCTACCCCGCCGCCCGTTCCAGGTCCCCCAGCGCCGCGAGCGCGCGGTCGAGCTTCGCGGTCACCGGCGCGCGGCGGCGGACCGAGACGCCCACGCCATCCCACACCGTGCGCGTCTCGTCCCTGAGCACGTCCAGCCGCAGCGTCACGCCGTGCTTCGCGAGCAGCGGGGCCAGCACCTTGCGGCGGCGCCAGAGCTCGGCGCGCGTGTGCCGGTAGGCCAGCTCGCACACCTCCTGCCGCGACGCGAAGCTGAACATGTTCGAGAAGAACATCACGTACTCGTCGCGCCCGGGCTCGAAGAGCACGATGTCGGCGTCGGGGAAGTGCGTCGCGTAGCGCGACAGCCCCACCTCCAGCCGCGAGTGGATGAGCGTGCGGAAGGTCTGCGACAGCACCGCCGGCAGCCCGCGCTTCGTGAGCACGCCGCGCGGCATGAGCCCCTGGCCGATCGCCTTCCGCACGTCGGTGGGGACGATCGGGTTGATGCAGAGCAGGAGCTCCACCCCCTGCTCCAGCGCCACCGACGCGTGCACCGTGCGCAGCAGCACGCCGTCCACGCAGTCGGAGCCGTGCACGCGCACCGGCGGGTAGAGCCCGGGCAGCGCGGTGCTCGCCTGCACCGCGGTCGCGATCGGCACGTCGTCCCACTCCGGATCGCCGAAGAGCACGGGGAGCCCCGAGCCCAGGTCGGCGGACACGACGCGCAGCGCGTGCGGCAGCTTGCGGAAGTCGTTCGTGCGGTGCTTGCGCGCGAAGGTCTGCTCGAGGTACTCGCGGATCGGCTCGTTGCTGAAGAGCCCCACCGGGAGCGCGCGCCCCAGGCGCGTGAACGCCTCGCGGAAGGACTGGTCGCCGGGGCGGCGCAGGAAGCGCACCACCGACTCGAGCGCGAGCTCGGGGAGCATGAGCCCGCGGCGCACGAGCTCGCCGTACGCGGGGGCGAAGAACTTGTCGAAATGGAACGGCTGCTCGTCGGGCTCGTGCGCCACGATCATGCGCACGAGCTGCGCCACGGGGATCTCGTTGGCGAGGAGCGCGGCGACGAACGACCCCGCGCTCACCCCCACGTAGCTGTCGAGGGCGGTGAGCTCGAGGCCGCCGAGCGCCTCCT
>DATKOH010000070.1:0-2136 GCA_035524735.1 Gemmatimonadaceae bacterium | reverse complement strand
GATCGACGAGGACCGGCTGATCCACGCGATCACCGTGCTCGCCGATCCCGCCGGCGGCCGCCCCGTCACCGGCGTGCGCGCCAAGGCGCTGAGCGCGCTCGAGAGCCTGCTCTTCGCGAAGTACCAGATGTACCGCAACGTGTACTGGCACCACGCCGTGCGCAGCGCCACCGCGATGTACAAGCGCCTCGTGGAGGATGCGCTCGCCGCCGGCACCCTCGCCGCGGAGTCGCTGGTGCGCTACACCGACGAGGGGCTCCTGCACGCGCTCGAACGCCCCGCGCCCGCGGCGCTCCTGGGCGCCATCCAGATGCGCCGGCTCTACAAGCGTGCGTACGAGGCGCCCGCCGCCGCGCTCGAGGGGCGCGACCTCGAATGGATCGCCGCCGACCGCCCGCGCGTCCGCGCCGCCGAGGAACGCCTCGCCCGCGCCGCGGGCCTCGGCGCCGGCGAGCTGTTGCTCGACTATCCCGCGAAGACGCAGATGCTCTCGCTCGACCTCCCCGTCCTCATGCGCGACGGCTCCGTGGTGCGCCTCACCGCCGCCGGCATGGCCGGCGCCATCGACCTCCCCGTGCTCAGCGACAAGCTCTACAAGTCCGCGCGCTGGCTCCGCGTCTTCACCGCGCGCCGCGTCGCGATCGCGGAAGAGCAGATCTTCTCCGTGCTCGACGGCGGCGCGTAGGCCGCCGCTCGGGCCGGACCGGAGCGCGCGGCGCGAGCTTCCGCACTTCCCGCCTCCTATTCCCAACTCGCGCGCCGCCGAGCATCTTCCCCGCTCGATGACCTCCCCGCTCTCCGACCGCCTCGATCGCGGCCTCTCCACCCGCTACCGGGTCGTGCGCGAGCTGGGCCAGGGCGGCATGGCGGTCGTCTTCCTCGCGCAGGACCTCCGCCACGACCGCGAAGTGGCGCTCAAGGTCCTCCGCCCCGAGATCTCCGCCGAGATCGGCGCCGAGCGCTTCCTCCGCGAGATCAAGATCGCCGCCGGCCTCACCCATCCGCACATCCTCCCCGTCTTCGACTCCGGCGAGGCGGACGGCCTGCTCTTCTACGTGATGCCCAGCATGCAGGGGCACTCCCTGCGCGAGCGGCTGGACAAGGAGCGCCAGCTCCCGCTCACCGAGGCGCTCCGCATCGCGCGCGAGGTCGCCTCCGCCCTCGACTACGCGCACCGCCACCGCGTCGTCCACCGCGACATCAAGCCCGAGAACATCCTCCTGCACGAAGGCGCCGCGATGGTCGCGGACTTCGGCATCGGCAAGGCGCTCACCGCCAACGCCAAGTCGATCACGCAGACCGGCCTCACGCTCGGCACCCCGGCGTACATGAGCCCCGAGCAGGCCTCCGGCGAGCTCGACACCGACGGCCGCAGCGACCTCTACTCCCTCGGCTGCGTCCTCTACGAGATGCTCGCCGGCGAGCCCCCCTTCACCGGCGTCTCCGCGCAGGCGATCATCGCGAAGCGCTTCGTGTCGCCCATTCCCAAGGTGCGCACCACGCGCGACGTCCCCGAGGCGGTGGACGTCGCCGTCACGAAGGCGCTCGCGCGCACGCCGGTGGACCGCTTCCCCACCGCCGCCGAGTTCGCCGACGCGCTCCGCGCGATCGGCCGCGACTCCGCCACCGGCGCGCACCGCGCCGCCGAGCTCGTCAAGCCGCCCGCCACCGCCATCGCCGTCCTCCCGCTCAAGAACATGAGCGCCGATCCGGAGAACGAGTACTTCTCCGACGGCATGACCGAGGAGATCATCAACGCGCTCGGCAAGCTGCCCGGCATCCACGTCGCGTCGCGCACCAGCTCCTTCGCCTTCAAGGGGAAGGAGGTGGACGTCCGCCAGATCGGCGAGAAGCTCGGCGTGAGCTCGGTGCTCGAAGGCAGCGTGCGCAAGGTGGGCAACAAGATCCGCATCACCGCGCAGCTCATCAACGTCGAGAGCGGCTACCATCTGTGGAGCGAGACGTACGACCGCCAGCTCGAGGACGTGTTCGCGGTGCAGGACGAGATCTCGCGCGCGATCGTGGACGCGCTCAAGCTCCGCCTCGCCGGCGACCAGGGGCAGGTCGTGGCCCCCACGAAGAACCTCGAGGCGTACACGCTGTACCTGAAGGGGCGCTTCTTCTTCGCCAAGCTCA
>DATKOH010000069.1:0-3201 GCA_035524735.1 Gemmatimonadaceae bacterium | reverse complement strand
CGGGCATCGCACGAGGCAGGCGGATATCGAGGGACTGGTCGGGATGGTGGGGAACATGGCGAGTAGCGGAACGGCCGACGTTCGATGATCGACGCTCGGTGAGGAAGAACCATGATGGAACGTCGCCGCCGTTCAGGTCATCGTGGTCATGCCTCATCGGGAGTCGGCCATCGATCATCGGCCGTCCACCCCATCGTGGTCCTTCCTCATCGAGAGTCGATCATCGATCATCGGCCGTTAAGCCCCCCCCTTGCCCATTCCCCCACTCCCTCCGTTAAATAGGTCATGCTGAACATCGACTTGACCGGCCGCCGCGCGCTCGTCGCGGGGGTGGCCGATGACGGCGGGTACGGGTTCGCGATCGCGCATGCGCTCGCGGAGGCGGGGGCGAGCGTGGTGGTGGCCACCTGGCCGCCGGCGCTGAACATCTTCCTCAACCTCATCGAGCGCGGCAAGATCGACGAATCGCGCAAGCTCTCCAACGGCACGCTGCTCACCTTCGAGCGGATCTACCCGCTGGACGCGGCGTACACCACGCTCGAGGACGCGCCGGCCGACATCCGCGAGAACAAGCGCTACAAGGACACCGGCGACTTCTCCATCGAGGGGATGGCGAAGCGCCTCGTCGCCGACTTCGGCGAGAAGCCGCTCGACATCGTGGTGCATTCGCTCGCGAACGGCCCCGAGGTGAAGAAGCCGCTCCTGGAGACGAGCCGCAACGGCTACCTCACGGCGATGAGCGTGAGCGCGTACTCGCTCGTGTCGATGGTGGGGCGGCTCGCGCCCCTCATGCGCCCCGGCGGGAGCTTCCTCTCGCTCACCTACATGGCGAGCGAGAAGGTGATCCCGGGCTACGGCGGCGGGATGAGCTCGGCCAAGGCGGCGCTCGAGAGCGACACGCGCACCCTCGCGTTCGAAGCGGGGCGCGCCTACGGCGTGCGCGTGAACACGATCAGCGCCGGCCCGCTCGCCTCGCGCGCCGCGAGCGCGATCGGGATCATCGAGAAGATGGTGGACTACGTGAGCCGGAACGCCCCGCTCACCGCCCCCCTCACCGCCACCGACGTCGCCCACACCGCCGCCTTCCTCGCCTCCGACCTCGCCGCCGGCATCACCGGCACCACGGTCTACGTGGACAAGGGGTACCACGCGATGGGGATGGCGGTGCAGGGGGACTGACAGGATCCCGGTTCGCGGGTCCCGGTAGCCGCTTTCCGGCCGGGAACCGGGAAGCGCCCATCGCTCACCGGATGCCGGGAACCGGGGAGCGCTTCCCTACCCCTCCACCTCATCCAGCCGAGACACGTCGATCCGGACCATGCCGTCCGTGCCCGGCGGTTCGTAGATGTTGCGGAACTTCGTGCCCCAGACGATCTCCTCGGCGCGGTAGCTCGTGCGCGCGTGCACGGTGGTGGCGAAGGTCTCGTCGTAGCCCGTGAGGAGCACCAGGAACTCGGCGTCCATCGCGGCGAGCTGCGCGGCGGTGACGCCGCGCAGCGGGCTCGCATCGTCGATCGGGTGCACGATCGTCCAGGAGAGGGGGAAGAACACCACCTGGCGCCGCTCGAGGGGGAGCTCGGAGAATTCGCGCACCCCCTTCCCCGACTTCGGGTCGAAGCGGCTGAAGAGCACCTTCGCCTCGAGCTGCACCATCTGGCTCGCGCGCATGTTCGTGAGGCGGAACTCGAGCGCGGTGATCCCGCGGTAGGGGGCGATCACCGCGGTGCGGCTGAAGCGGATGCGCGCCACCGGGCGCGAGAAGCGCGCGAACATCAGCCCGGTCACGATCGCCACGCCGATGAGCGAGACGATCGACTCGAACGTCATCAGCACGTTCGCCGCGACGCCCACGGGGTAGATCGCGCCGTAGCCGATGGTCGCGAAGGTCTCCACGGAGAAGAAGAACGCCTGCAGGAAGCGCCCCTCGGGCATCCCGGTGGAGGGGGTGGCGAGCGCGCCGGCGCCGCAGAGCAGGTACAGCCCCGCGAACACGGCGTTCTCGAGCAGGAAGACGCCGACGAGCAGCGCGAGGAAGCGCGGCCACGTCATGGTGAGCAGCCAGTGGTACGGGTTCAGCCGCTCGCCGAGCGCGATCCCGTCGCGCGCCACGTTGAAGGTGCCGTCGCGGTTGAGCAGACGGTGGCGCCGTTCGCTCGCCACCACGGCGCCGAAGCCGAGGTCGCGCTCCTCCTCGCGCGGATCGACGCGCGGGCCCGGTGCGGTCATCGCGCGCCCCCGCTCACCAGCCGCGCGCGGCGCGCAGCGCGGCGATCTGCGCCACGTGGTGCTTCGAGTGCCAGCCGTACATCGCGAGCACGCGGTCCAGCGGCTGGTGGCCGATCTCCGGATGCTCGTACGCGCGCCCCCACTGCGCGGGCGTCATCGCGCGCAGCAGCATCGTCCAGCGCTCGTGCAGCGCGTCGAGCAGCGCGAGCGACGGCTCGGGGGGCGCCGTGCGCGCATCGGGCAGCTCCGCCCACTTCGCTTCCGCGTACGGCTTGATCGTCGGTCCGTCCTCCGTGAGCGCGAGGCGGAAGCGCACGTACGCGTTCAGGTGGCTGTCGGGCACGTGGTGCACCACCTGGCGCACCGTCCATCCGCCGTCACGGTACGGGGTGTCGAGCTGCGCCGGCGAGAGGCCGCGCACGGCGGCGCGCATCGCGGCGGGGCAGCCGGCGATGGCGTCGATGAGCTCGGTGCGCTGCGCCGGCGTGAGCGCGCCGGCCGGAGGCTGGAACTTGCCGATCGGATAGCGGGGGTCGGGGGCCATGGTCCGTTCGTGGGGGGAGAAGGTCAGGGGGATGGGGCGCCGAGCTCCGCGAGGCGCCGTTTCGCGCGGTCGATGTTCGCGCTCTCGCTGCGCGGCGCGCGCTTCAGGAACTCGGCGTACGCCGCGGCGGCCTTCGCGCCGTCGCCCGCGAGCGCGCGCGCGTCGCCCAGGGCAAGATAGCCATCGGCGAAGTACGGCTCGAGGCGCACGGCCTCGGTGAGCTGCGCCACGGCGTCCGCGCCCCGCTGCGCCTTCACGAGCGCCACCCCGTACCAGTAGCGCATGGCGCCGTCGGCGGGGGAGAGCTCCACGGCGAGACCGAACTCGGTGGCCGCCGCGCCCGTGTCGCCGCGCGCCGCCGCGAGCTGTCCCATCGCGACGTGCGCCGGCGCGAAGGCGAGGTTCTCCTCCAGCGCCCGCTCCTGCGCCTC
>DATKOH010000068.1:0-5151 GCA_035524735.1 Gemmatimonadaceae bacterium | reverse complement strand
CAGCGCCCCTTCCGGCAGCTGGTCGATCCGCGCCAGCGCCTCGTACTCGTCCATCAGGCCGTCGTGCCGCTCCCCGCGTACCGCGCGAGGGAGAGCGCCTCCAGCGACTCGCGCACCGGCGCGATCTCGATCGTCTCGAGCACGTCGGCGGCGACGGCGTGCGTGAGCAGCCGGCGCGCGAGCTCCGCGCCGATGCCGCGGCTCTCGAGGTAGAAGAGCGCCATCTGGTCGAGCCGGCCCACGGTGGCGCCGTGCGTGCACTTCACGTCATCGGCGAAGATCTCGAGCTGCGGCTTCGTGTCCACGCGCGCGCGCTCGGAGAGGAGCAGGTTGGCGTTCGTCTGCTTGCCGTCGGTCTTCTGCGCCTCGGGGTGCACGTACACCTTGCCGTTGAACACGCCGTGCGACGCGCCGGCCATGATCCCCTTGTACAGCTCGCGGCTGAAGCAGTCGGGCGCGAGGTGCTCGATGCGCGTCTGGTGGTCCACGTGCTGCTCGCCGTCCACCATGTAGAGCCCGTTGAGCGTGGCGCCCGCGCCGCGCCCGCCGAGCAGGGTGTAGATGTTCGTGCGCGACAGCGCCGCACCGGACGCGAAGGAGAAGGAGACGAAGTGGCTGTCGCGCTCCTGCGCGGCCTGCACCGTGTGCACGTGCAGCGCCTGGTCGCTCTCGCGCTGCACCTTCACGTGGCGCAGCGTGGCCCCCGCGCCGACGTGCACCTCGGTCACCGCGTTCGTGAGCTGCCGCACGCCGGCCAGCCCCACCCAGCTCTCGACCACCGCGCCGCTCGCGCCGCGCTCGGCGACGATCAGGTTGCGCAGGTGCGCCACGCCGTCGTGCGCGCCGGCGTCGGACGCGAAGAGCAGGTGCACCGGCGTCTCCGGCGCCGCGTCCGCGGCGAAGTGCACCACCGCCCCCTCGTGCGCGAAGGCCGTGTTGAGCGCGGTGAAGGCCTGCGCGTCGTACGGCGCGATGCGCGTGAGGTGCTGCTCGATCTCGGCCGGCATCTCGCGCCAGGCGCGCGCGAGCTCCATCACGCGCACGCCGGCGCCGGCGTCGAGACGCGAGAGGTCGGCGCGGTAGCGGCCGTTCACGAAGACGATCGTCGGCCACGCCGCGCCGAACGCGAAGGGGGCGAGCGCCGCCGCGGTGACCGCGCCGGCCGTCGCGCCGTGCAGCGGACGGAGCTCCGCCTCCGCGATCGGCGCGGGATTCGTGAAGTGCCAGTCCTCGTCCTTCGGCGTCGGCCAGCCGAGCGCCTCGAAGCGCGCGATCGCGCCGCGGCGCGCGTCGCGCAGCCACGCCGGCGCGGCCGCGCCGCCGTTCGCCGCGAAGGCCTCGTACTGCGCGCGGTAGGACGCGATCGTGCTCACGCCGCCGGCGCCTCCAGCCAGTCGTACCCCTTCGCCTCCAGCTCGAGCGCCAGCTCCTTGCCCCCGGACTTCACGATCCGCCCGCCCGCGAGCACGTGCACGCGGTCGGGGATGATGTGCTCCAGCAGTCGCTGGTAGTGCGTGACGACGATCGTCGCGTTGTCGGGGCGCCGCAGCGCGTTCACGCCGTTCGCGACGATGCGCAGCGCGTCGATGTCGAGCCCCGAGTCCGTCTCGTCCAGGATCGCCAGCCGCGGCTCGAGCACCGCCATCTGCAGGATCTCGTTCCGCTTCTTCTCGCCGCCGGAGAAGCCCGCGTTCACCGACCGCTGCATCATCGCCGGGTCCATGTCGAGCAGCGGGAGCTTCCGCTCCATCAGGTCGAGGAACTCCATCGGGTCGGCCTCGCTCTCGCCGCGCGCCTTGCGCACCTCGTTGTACGCCGCGCGCAGGAAGTACGCGTTCGACACCCCGGGGATCTCCACCGGGTACTGGAAGGCGAGGAAGACGCCGGCGCGCGCCCGCTCCTCGGGCGCCATCGCGAGCAGGTCCCGCCCCTCGTAGGTGACGGTGCCGCCCGTCACCTCGTACGCCGGGTGGCCGGCGAGCACCTGCGCGAGCGTGCTCTTCCCGGAGCCGTTCGGCCCCATGATGGCGTGCACTTCCCCCGCGCGGACGGAGAGGGTGATCCCGCGCAGGATCTCGCGGTCGCCCGCGCTGGCGTGAAGGTCGTGGATATCGAGCACTGGGTCCTGGATCAGGTTCGAGTGGTGGAATGCCGATGATCGAGGTCCGACGCTCGACGAGGCATGACGATGATGGAACGGTGCACGTCCGGCATCGTGGTCATGCCGCATCGATCGTCGCCCGTCGGGCGTCGGCCGTTGAGCGCTACCCGACGCTCCCTTCCAGCGTGATCCCCAGCAGCTGCTGCGCCTCGAGCGCGAATTCCATGGGCAGCTCCTGGAACACCTCGCGGCAGAAGCCCGCGACGATCATGCTCACGGCCTGCTCGGCGCTCAGGCCGCGCTGCTTCAGGTAGAAGATCTGGTCCTCGCCGATCTTCGACGTGCTCGCCTCGTGCTCCACCGTGGCGCTGTCGTTCTGCACCTCGATGTACGGGAAGGTGTGCGCGCCGCAGCGGTTCCCGATCAGCATCGAGTCGCACTGCGTGTAGTTGCGCGCGCGCGCCGCCTTCGGCGACACGTACACCCGGCCGCGGTAGCTGTTGTTGCCGCGCCCCGCGGAGATCCCCTTCGAGACGATCGTGCTCTTCGTGTCCTTGCCGAGGTGCAGCATCTTCGTGCCGGTGTCGGCCTGCTGCCGCCCGTTCACCACCGCCACCGAGTAGAACTCCCCCACCGACCGGTCCCCCTGCAGGATCACGCTCGGGTACTTCCACGTGATCGCGGAGCCCGTCTCCACCTGCGTCCAGGAGATCTTCGCGTCGGCCGCGGCCTTGCCGCGCTTCGTGACGAAGTTGTAGATGCCCCCCGTCCCCTCGGCGTCGCCCGCGTACCAGTTCTGCACGGTGCTGTACTTGATCGTCGCGCGGTCGCGCGCCACCAGCTCCACCACGGCGGCGTGCAGCTGGTTCGTGTCGCGCCGCGGCGCCGTGCACCCCTCGAGGTAGCTCACGTACGCCCCCTCGTCGGCGATGAGCAGCGTGCGCTCGAACTGCCCCGTGTTCTCGGCGTTGATGCGGAAGTACGTCGAGAGCTCCATCGGGCAGCGCACCCCCGGCGGCACGTAGCAGAAGGAGCCGTCGGAGAAGACCGCGGAGTTCAGTGCGGCGAAGAAATTGTCCCCCGCCGGGACGACGGAGCCGAGGTACTCGCGCACGAGCGCGGGATGCTCGCGCACCGCCTCGGAGAAGGAGCAGAAGATGATCCCGTGCTTCGCGAGCTCGGCCTTGTAGCTCGTGCCCACGGAGACGGAGTCGAACACCGCGTCCACGGCGACGCCGGCGAGCATCTTCTGCTCGGAGAGCGAGATGCCGAGCTTGTCGTAGGTCTCGCGCAGCTTCGGGTCCACCTCGTCGAGGGAGCCGAGCGGCGTGCGGGTGCGCGGGGCGGAGTAGTAGCGGATCGCCTGGTAGTCGATCGCCGGGTAGGTGACGTTGGGCCAGTGCGGCTCGCGCATGGCGAGCCAGCGGCGGAAGGCCTTGAGGCGCCACTCGAGGAGCCACGCGGGCTCCTCCTTCTTGGCGGAGATGAGCCGGATCGTGTCCTCGGTGAGCCCGGGGGCGATGGTGTCGGCCTCGATGTCGGTGACGAAGCCGTACCGGTACTCCTTGTTGACGAGGGTCTCGATCGGGGTGCTCATGCCTCAATCCTAGCGATTCTGTCGGAATTGTCAACCGGGGCGGGGCGCGCTGGGCGCCGTGCCAAGTCGTTGCGGCGGATAGACTTACCTGGCGTCCGGGAGCGGGTAGTCCCTTATGACGCGGTGCGGCAATCCCCTCTAGCTTTTCATGCCGCGGTGCGGTATCCTCCCCCGCGTGACCACCCGCCTCATCACCCGCTACGGCAGCCGCAAGCTCTACGACACCGGCGCGCGGCGCTACGTGTCGCTCGACGACCTCGCGCGCCACGTGCGCGCCGGCGAGCACCTCCGCGTGCTCGACAAGGCGACCGGGCACGACGTCACCGCCCAGACGCTCGCGCTCGTGGTCTACGAGCAGGCGCGCCAGGGGGAGCCCCTCGTCACGAGCGAGCTGCTGCACGACGTGATCCGCTCGGGGGTGGGGCAGCTGCAGGAGCGCGTGGATGCGCTCGTGCAGTCGGCGGGGGAGCATCTGCCGCCGCTCGCGCGCGCCCGCGAGGAGATGCAGCGGCTGCGCGCGGGGATGCGGGAGGTCGAACGCACGCTCCGCGACCTCGCCGGGCGCGGCGGGAAGGCGCCGCCGCGGCCGCCGCGGCGCGGCAAGCCGAAGCGGAAAGCAGGACGCAGGAGATAGGGGAACGCCGACTGACGCACCACCACCATGACGCAGACTTCCGGAGAGGGCGACGCAGGCGCCGCCGGACGTGCAACCGAACCTGACGGAGGAACGGACGATGCCGAAGACCACCAAGACCACCAAGAGCAGCAAGAGCACGAAGATCGCCACCTACACGCCGAAGGAGATCCTCGCCACGACGGCCGAGAAGGCGCAGGAGACCGCGGCGGTCGTGAAGGAGACCGCGCAGAACATCTTCCTCGCCGGCCTGGGCGCGCTCACGCTCGCCGAGGACGAGGGGAGCCGCGTGTTCAAGGCGCTGGTGAAGCGCGGCACGACGGTCGACACCAAGAACAAGAAGGCGTTCAGCGCGATCGTGAAGGACGTCGAGGCGCGCGTCGAGGTCGTGAAGGAGAACGTGACCGACGCCACGAGCGGCACGGTCGAGATGGTCAACGCCGGCGTGCAGAAGATCGGCGACACCGTGGAGAGCGGGATGGCGAGCGTGATGCACACCCTCGGCGTGCCCACCCGCAGCGAGATCCAGACGCTCACCCGCAAGGTGGACGCGCTCACGAAGACCGTGGAGCACAAGGCGAAGAGCGCGGAGCACAAGGCGAAGAGCGCCGCGCGCAAGCCGAAGAGCGCCCACAAGGCGCCCGGGCACCACGAGAAGAAGGCCGCGCACGCGGCCGCGTCCGGCACCCCGGCCTTCTAGGCGGAGCGCCTGATGCCTCGCACGCGCCGCGGCGCCGGCCGGAGGATCGGCCTGGCGCTCGCCGGCGGCGGGCCGGAGGGCGCCGTGTACGAGATCGGCGCCCTCCGCGCCCTCGAGGA
>DATKOH010000067.1:0-6430 GCA_035524735.1 Gemmatimonadaceae bacterium | reverse complement strand
GTTGCGCAGGTCCGACTTCATCGACGCGACGTAGGCCTTCTCCTTCGTGTTCGCGAACTTCGGGATCGCGATCGCGGCGAGAATGCCGATGATGACCACGACGATCAGGAGCTCGATCAGCGTGAAGCCCTTCTTGTTCGTCCGCATGGCGGTCTGCCTCCGGCTGGTGGTGGTGCCCCGGTCCGGCCGGACCAGGGCGGGTCCCGTGCTGCGCTCGCTCGACCACCGGGGGCTGGCGCCCTTCGCGCCATGCCGGGGTCGCGTACCGACTGCGAAGCTCGATTGACGCCCGTTTGACGACGGAGCCCGCCCCGCGTAACGCCACGCCGCCGGCCCCGGGGGATGCCGCGCTTTGCAAGCCGCCCCCTCGCTCGTCCATCCCGTGACGCCACCCCCACGCCCATGCACATCGAGAAGCGCACGCCGGACCTGCTCGTGCTCGCCGACGCCGGCGCGGGGATCCGCCTCTTCGGCACGATCTTCCTCACCGCCGGCGCCATCATGCTCTGGGACGTCGCGCACAGCGCCACCTGGCGCGCGGGGCCCGTGGTCTTCGGCCCGCTCTTCGCCCTCATCGGCGCCGCCTGCATCGTGCTCCCCGCGCGCGTCGTCGCCGCCTTCGACCGCCGCGCCCGCACCCTCACCATCACGCGCCGCACCCTCCGCGGCTACACGCGCGACGAGGTGGCCCTCGACCGGATCACCGACGTCATCGCCGCCGTCTCCCCCGGGCCCTCGCGCAGCGCGACCTGGCGCGTGGAGGTGGTGCTGCGCGACGGCACCCATCTCCCGCTCACGCACTACTACTCGAACAGCCCGCTCAACGCGCAGGCGGCCAAGGCCGCCGAGGATTTCCTCGGCCTCACGCCGTCGCCCGAAGCCGCCGCGCTGCGCGCGCGCTTCGCGGGACGCGCGCCCACGCGCGGCTCGCTCGTCACCGGCATGGTCTTCTGCTCCCTCTTCGTCGTCGTCGGCTTCTGGATGCTCTACTCGGAGTGGACGCAGCTCACCTTCTACCGCCCCGTCCCCGCGCGGGTGCTCTCCTCCGGCTACGTCACCGTGCACGGCTCGAAGGGCGGGGTGAGCTACCGCCCCGCCATCACCTTCGAGTACGAGGTGGGGGGGCGCAGCTACCAGTCGCGCCACGCCACCGTGCTCAACGAGAGCCGCGGCGGCGACTGGGCCTTCGGCATCATGAACCGTTTCCCATCCGGCGCCGAGACCACGGCGTGGTACGATCCGGGCGACCCCTCGAAGGCGCTGCTCCTGCACGAGTGGAGCCTCTTCCCGCTGATCTTCCTCGCGATCCCGCTGGCGATCATGGTGATGTTCGCGCGGATGCTGCGGCAGATGAAGACGGCGGACCACGCCGGGAACGCATGAGGGCCATGACCGCCGGGCGCCGCACCTCCGCGCCGCCGCTCTTCGCCGCGCCGCAGTTGACGGAACCCCCTCTCCGTCGTCAATTCATTCGCCCATGAGCAACGGCCCCCAGAAGACCTGTCCCCAGTGCGGCAGCGTGTACGATGCCGACCAGCGCTTCTGTCCGCGCGACGGCTCCACGCTCCGCGCGCCGCCGGGGAGCGACCTCGTCGGCTCCGTGGTGGCCGACCGCTACCTGATCCTCAAGCGGATCGGCGAGGGGGGCATGGGACAGGTGTACCTGGCCGAGCACGTGAAGATGAAGCGCAAGTCCGCGGTGAAGGTCATGCACCAGGGGATGGTGCACGACCAGGACGCGATCCAGCGCTTCAACCGCGAGGCGAGCAACGCCAGCTCCATCCAGCACCCGAACGTCGCCGCGATCTACGACTTCGGCGAGACGTCGGACGGGCTCATCTACCTCGCCATGGAGTTCATCGACGGCGAGCCGCTCACGAAGATCATCGAGCGGCAGGGAGCGCTCCCCGCCGCGCGCGCCGCCGAGATCACGCGCCAGTGCTCGGAGGCGCTCGAGGCCGCGCACGAGCTCGGCATCGTGCACCGCGACCTCAAGCCCGACAACATCATGATCGCCCGCGGCCGCGCGGGGGAGGACGTGGTCAAGATCGTCGACTTCGGCATCGCGAAGGCGATGACCGGCGCCGACCAGAAGGTCACCAAGACGGGGCTCGCCATCGGCACCCCCGAGTACATGTCCCCCGAGCAGCTCGGCGGCGACGCGCTCGATTCGCGCACCGACATCTACTCGCTCGGCCTCGTGGCCTTCAACATGTTCACGGGGCAGCTCCCCTTCCCCGCCGTCACGAGCCGCGAGGCGCTGATCATGCGCCTCACCGAGAAGCCGCGCACGCTCGCCGACATCCGCGCCGACGTGCAGTGGCCCGAGGAGCTGCAGTGGGTGATGGACCGCGCGCTCGCGAACCACCCCGGCGAGCGCTACCAGCACGTGAGCCAGTTCGGGCGCGACCTGGTGAAGGCGGTGGCGAGCATGCCGCAGTCGGCGCTCTCGCAGCAGGGGACGATCGCGATCTCGCAGATGCCGTCGTCCGACAGCGCCTTCGCGGCGGGGCCGACGCAGGCGCGCGCGTACGGCGGCGCCGCCGCGGCCCCCGCCGGCGCCACGGGCACGGGCGCCCCCGCATCGCGCCGCCCCACCACCGCGGCCCCCGCCGGCGGCACGCAGGAGGCCACCACGCCCATCGGCGGCGGCGCGAGAAAGAGCCGCGCCCCTCTGTTCATCGGGCTCTTCATCCTCCTCGCCGGCGCCGGCGGCGGCGGTTGGTGGTTCCTCCAGCAGCAGCAGGCCAGGTCCAAGGCCACCGAGGGGGCGGCGCTCGACTCCGTGGCGCGCGCCGACTCCATCGCGAAGGCCCGCGCCCTCACCGCCGTGCGCGACAGCGCCGCGAAGGCGGACAGCATCGCGCGCACCGCCGCCGCCGATTCCGCCGCCAAGGCCGCCGCCGCGAAGGGACCCAAGTTCGCCCCCCTTCCCTCCGACGCCGCCGACGCCCTCCTCGAGCCGATCCGCGATCTCATCGCCGACGGCCGCAAGCAGACCGGCGACGGCGAGTACGAGCGCGCCTCCCTCCGCTTCGGGAACGCCTCCGACCAGATCAAGGAACTCGCCCGAAAATACCCCGGCATGCCCGGACTCAAGGACGTGCAGAAGGACCTCACCGCCGCGCAGGAGGAGAGCCGGAACGCCTGCAAGGCGGAGCGCGACGACGCGATCAAGCGGGGGGAGACCCCGCCGGAGTGTCCGTAGCGGGTTCGCCAAGAATGGTGACGTGCATTACAATATGCGGGCCGGACTCGTCCTCCAGACGCCGGCCCGCCGTTCGTTCGCGCCACCCCGATCCCCCCATGGTCACCGTGTCCTCCAAGTCCATTCGCGCCGCGCTCGGCGCGTGCCTCCTCGCCGCCGCCGCCATCGCCCTCCCGGCGCAGAGCAAGGCGTACTCCCTCGACGACCTCGTCGGCCTCCTGAAGCGGAAGGTGTCGAGCACGCGCGTGCTCACCCTCGCCAAGCAGAACTGCATCAGCTTCTCGATGACGGACGACGCGGAGACGAAGCTCCGCAAGGCGGGCGGGAGCACCGATCTCGTGTCCGGCCTCAAGGACGTGTGCGGCCCCGATCACCCGAAGGTCGCCGCCGACTCGGCGAAGAAGGTGACCCCCGGCGCGGTGCCGGTGCCCGTGGCCTCGGCGCCCGCGGACACCAGCGTCACCGTGCACATCCGCGCGGCCGTCGTGAACGCCGACCTCACGATCCGCCCGCTGCCGCAGCTCGACATGTTGATCATCACCCCCAAGGGGGACACGCTGCGCGTGTCCACCGACCTCGAGGGGAAGTTCGAGCGCCAGTTCAAGACGGGGGTCTACCGCATCGAGTCCACCGCCGAGGTGGGGGGCGCGCGCTACAAGTGGGCCTTCTTCGCCCCCTTCACCACCGACATGCAGCCGATCGAGCTGACGCAGAAGAACGCGCAGATCGAGACGGTCGCCACGCCGGCGTCGGTCGCCGCGGCGGCCGCCGGCGCCGCGACCGCGGGCGTGCCGAAGGACACCGTGGTGAAGATCGTGCAGGCGCCCCCGCCGCCGCCGCCGCCCAAGCCGCTCACCGAGCGCGAGATCTTCGAGCGCGACAAGGCGAGCCTCTACTCCGTGTTCGGCTACTCCGGGCGCGGCAGCGGCTTCCTCGTGGACTCGGCGGGGCTCGTGGCCACGAACAACCACATCGTGGAGTACGCGGACGAGATCCGCGTGCAGACCGACAGCGTCACGAAGGTCTACGCGCGCGTGGTGGCGCGCGACCGCGACAAGGACATCGCGGTGCTCGCCATCAACCCCAAGCGCTGCGGCAAGTGCGCGGCGCTCGCCTTCGCGGACAGCGCGCACGGCACGCCGCCGGGCCCCGGGGACCGCGTGCTCGCCTTCGGCTCCCCCCTCAACAAGACCAGCGTGCTCTCCCTCGGCATCATCAGCGCCGCGGACAACGCGTCCATCGTGAGCGACGTGAGCATCGGCTGGCAGAACAGCGGCGGCCCGCTCGTGAGCAAGGACGGCTTCGTGATCGGCCTCACCGACGACAAGGGGAACAGCGACGCCGGCGGCGCGCGCACGCAGTCGAGCGTCGCGGCGTCGGTGCTCCTCCCCGTGATCGCCAAGGCGCGCGATTCCATTCCCGCGCTCGCGGCGAAGCCGGTGAGCGACCAGCTCCTCCCGATCATCCCGCGCGAGCCCTTCCCCGCGGAGCCGATCGCCGCGGTGGCCAAGGTCGGCGACAACCTGAACCGCAAGAACTACGAGGCGGAGACCGGGCCCTTCCACCTCATGATGATGACGCCGCAGGTGATGGCCTGGCGGCAGCAGCAGGCGGTGAACGCGCTCGCCGACAAGAAGCAGGACGACCCGAAGCGCTACGCCACCTTCACGAAGATCGATCCCATCCAGGGCTGGCTCGACTGGGACGAGACGCTCGCCGACCGCGACGCGGTGGTGGCGTTCAACGTCATGCCCGACGACGCGAACTTCCCCTTCTACCAGCCGGACAAGCTGCAGAACTTCGACGAGGGGAGCTTCCGCGACATGCGGATCTTCCGCGACGGCGTGGAGATCATCCCGATCGAGAAGGTGGTGATCCCCGGCGTGCTGAACGTGGCGCAGTTCAAGGCGGCGGGGAAGCAGATCCCGAACCAGGGGATCTACCTCTACCGGGTGACCGACTTCGCGCCGCGCGCGGTGGGCACGGTGGCCACCTACACGGTGGTGATCAACGACTTCATGACGGGCAAGCAGTACAAGCTCACGCTGCAGAGCGGGATGATCGAGCAGATGTGGAAGGACTTCACCCCGTACCAGTACGGCCGGCAGTAGTCCGCCGGTCATCGCCTTCCTCGCGCGCGCCGCGGACCCGGGCGCGCCGGCGGCCGAGCTGACGCGGCTCGCGGCGGGGATCGCGGACTGGGAGGAGGTGGTGGCGGGCGCGGAGGCGCAGGGGGTCCTGCCGCTGGTGCAGCGGTGGGCCGCCGCCTCGGCGCCCGCCTTCGTTCCGGCGCCCGTGCAGGCCGAACTCAGGCGCAGGGCGCAGGTGCAGGTGATGCAGAGCCTGCTGCTCGCCGGGGAGATGCTCGCCCTCGTGCGCCGGCTGGAGGGCGCGGGCATTCCCGCGCTCGCGCTCAAGGGTCCCGCGCTCGCCGTGCGCGCGTACGGCGCGCTGGGGCTGCGCCCGCAGATGGACGTGGACCTGCTCGTGCGCTCGCGCGACGTGGACCGCGCGCTCGCCCTGCTCGCCGCGGAGGGCTACCGGCGCGCGTACCCGCTCTCGGCGGGGCAGGACGCGGCGTTCCGCGCGGTGGAGTACCACCATTCGCTCGTGGGCGAGAGCGGCACGAGCGTGGAGCTGCACTGGGGGATCATCAAGCGGCAGTTCGGGCTGCGCGCGCGCGAGGAGCTCTGGTGGGCGGGGGCGCAGTCGGTGCCGCTCGGCGGCGGCGAGGTGCGCACGCTCGCGAACGAGGTGCTGCTCGTGTACCTCGCGATCCACGGCGCGAAGCACGAGTGGCCGCACCTGCGCTGGATCGGCGACATCGCGGCCGTGTCGCGGCTGCAGCCGCTGGACTGGGGGCTGGTGCGCCGGGTGAGCGCGGAGCTGGGGGCGCTGCGGATGACGCGGCTGGCGCTGGCGCTGGCGATGGAGGTGGCGGGGGCGTCGATGCCGGCGGAGGCGGCGGCGATGGCGCGGGAGGATGCGGCGGTGCCCGCGCTGGTGGCGGCGGTGCGGCCGCGGCTGGGGAGCGGGGAGCCGGCGGGCTTCGTGGCGAGCACACGTTTCCAGCTGGCGGTGCGGGAGCGGTGGCGGGATCGCGTGGCCTTCGCCGTGCGGCACGCCGTGACGCCGAACGTGGACGATCTGCGGACGGCGGAAGTGGCGAGTGGGTGGCGGTGGGTGTACTGGGTGCTGCGACCGGTGAGGTTGGGGAGGAAG
>DATKOH010000066.1:0-2238 GCA_035524735.1 Gemmatimonadaceae bacterium | reverse complement strand
CGCGAGGCCGGGGAGGTACTCGCCACCCATCCACTGGAAGCTCGTCATGCGAGACATGCGTGACGTGAAGCTCTCGTCGACGTTCTCGCCGAGGAGCTCCGAGTCGATCTCGCCGAGTGCGCGGTCGTTGCGCGCGCGCTGGGCGCCCTCGGCGGTGATCATGTCGCGCACCATGCGGCGGCGGAGTTCGCCCTTGATGCCGGCGAGGATCTCGGACGCGGGATCCCGCGGCCGCCAGTAGTCGGCGGGGCGGAAGTCGAGGTCGATGGGGGTGGGCTGGGTCATGGGTGGGTGGCTGGGAGGGCCTTCGCCGGCGGCCGGCGCGAGGCGGAGGGCGCGTCGCGGCGCGCAGGATCGCGCTCTCGCGCGGGAAGGAGGTGCCACGTCATTCGAGAGGGGACCACATATTCCCGCCGACAGAATGAGTGCTGCGGCTGCGATCGCGATGGCCCCCAACTATTCGCCGGTGTATCCTTATGAAGACATTCTCGCGAGGATTCCCGGTGCTCTCATTCCACGCGGTGTATCGCAAGGTCCCCGAGGGGTACGTCGCCTTCGTCGAGGAATTGCCGGGCGCGAACGCACAGGCTCCCACGCTCGCGGAGGCGCGCACCAATCTCCGCGAAGCGGTGCAACTCGTGCTCCAGGCGAGCCGCGACCTGATCGCCAGGGAGCTCCAGGGCGCCGACGTGATCCGGGAGCCGCTGCGGGTCGTTCCGGATCCCGGGTGCTGACGAACGATCGCGCACCCGCCTGAGCGAGCCGGCCGGCGATGAGCCCGACCGCGCTCATCGACCATATCCCCGCCTCGGCGGCTTGAGTTCGACCATCGGCGCGCCGCAGACGGTCTTGAGCAGTCCGTCCGCGCCGGCCTTCGGGTGCTTCGGCACCTTCAGGAAGAAGGGCTGCTCGCACGTGACGGGCTGCGTGCCATCCACGTAGCGCCTCCCGCACTTGGGGCACTCCCAGCGGTAGAGCGGCGCCGGCGGAGCGGCAGGGGGCGGCGGCGCGGGCGGCTCGCCCGTGCCCTCGTGGATCGCCTCGTCCGCGCTGATCCCCGCGAAGAGGAAGCGCATCACCGGGTCGTGCCACTGCTCGGCGGCGCCGAGCACCACCTTCAGCATCGTCGTCACGTTGGAGGCGGTCAGTTCCGTGTTGCCCAGCGGGAGGAGGAAGTTCACGTAGATGCTCCCGTAGTCCTCATCGACGGCGAACAGCACTCCGGACGCGCGCTCGGTGATCCTGTCCGCGAGCTCCGCCATGGCGCCGCGCATCTCCTCCGGCGCCATGGCGCCGTACGCGGTGGACACGCGGACCGCGCGCGTATCCTCGCGCACCTGGATGAGCACGTGGTAGCGCCCGCGGGTCTCGCGGAAGGCCAGGAGCAGCGAGCGATCGTCCATCTGCTGGAAGAGCAGCTCCTCCTCGCGCAGCGCGCGCCGGGCGACCTCGAGCAGCGGCGTGTGCGCGGGACTCACATCGCCCTTCACGAGTTCGCTCTCGACGCGGCCGGTGCGGAAGTCGACCCAGCTCTCGACGCCATCTTCCGACGCGAGCAGGAGACGGGCGGGTTCGGCGCGATCGACCGCCGACGCGGGCGACGCGGGGCGCGGCGCGCGCGCCGGCGGGGCCGCGGCGCGCGAGCGCCCCTCGGCGCGCCATTCCTTCACGTTCCGGTAGATGATCATCACGGCCTGCGCGAGATACCGTCCGATGACGGCGCTGAGCTGCTGCGCGGGGATCATGCGGCGCCTCCGGTGAGCGTGGTGAGATGCGCGAGGACGACCGCCTGGCGGCGCATGGGGCCTCCGAATGGCCGGGTGGATCGGTGGAGCGGGACGGTTGTGAATCTGCGGTGCCCCCCTGACATGAGCGTCGCGCCGTTCACGGATCGTCCTCCCGCCCGGGCGCGTCCTCCGCCGCGGTCCACGCGCTGACGCTCCCCGACTGGAAGTCGAGCCACCAGGCGATGCCGTTCGCCGCGGAGAGACGGAGCCAGCGCGGGTCGCCCGCGCGCGGCGAGGCGCCGGTGGGCGCGTAGCGCAGTTCGCCGCGCGATCGCCAGAGCGGGGACTCGGCGGCGCGGCGCACGGCCGCGGCGAGCCAGCGGAGCACGATGAATCCGGCGATGGAATGCACGGGAGTACCCTTTCGAGTCGTGATGATCGCTCGCGCATGGTCCCGGGCTGTTCGCCCGGCCGGCAGGGCCACCGTGATAGGGCTACGGCTGGCAGACGG
>DATKOH010000065.1:0-12358 GCA_035524735.1 Gemmatimonadaceae bacterium | reverse complement strand
GCCGCCGCACGGACCGAGCAGTCCCGCCCGCAGCCGGATCCAGCTCTCCCGCAGCACGAGGTCCCCGGCCGCCGGCGGCTCGATCGCCACCTCGCGCACGCAACCGGCGCCGAGCGCGCGTTCCGCGGCCGCGGGCGCGCCGTCGTTCCAGCGGGCGGTGACAACGGGTGTCGGCGCTCGGCGCTCGGCGCTCGGCGGCGTGCGGCGCGGGAAGGGACCCACCACCACGTCATCGCCGAGCACCACGGCGCCGGCGGAACCGTCGGCGGCCGCGAGGGATCGCGAGGGCCACACCACGAGCGCCCCCGCGGAATCCGTCGCCCAGAGGCTGTCGCGCGGCGTGACGGCGTCCACCACTCTCGCCCGGGGGACGCGCGGGGCGGCGGCCGCGGTCGTGCGCACGAGCACGATCCCCCCCGGCCACTGCGCGCGCACCGCGCCCGTGGCGGCGTCCCATTCCTCCCGCACGAGCGGCGAGACGATCACGAGCTGCACCGAATCCGCGCCCGCCATCGACGCCGCCGCTTCGTGCGCCGCCACGAGCGCGCCGGCGAGCGAGCCGGGCGTGCGCACGACCGCGAGCGCGCCGAGTGATTCGGCGGCCGCCGCGCGCGCCGCGGAATCGAAGAGCACCACGCCGTCCCCTTCGCGCCACCGCGCGCGTGCCGAGTCGCGCGCTTCCTCCGCCGACGCCACGGCGCGCGAGCGGTCCACGAGCAGCATCCGCGCCGTCCCGTGCCGCGCCGGCTCCCACGCCGGCCGCGCGAACGCCGCGCCGAGCAGGAGCATCGCCGCGGCGCGGAGCGCCAGGAGCAGCAGGTCCGTTGGGATGAGCGCGCGCGACGCCGCGCGCGCCTGCCGCTCCGGGATGAAGCGCGCCGTGGGGAAGGGCGCCGCGCGCGGGCGCTGGCGCGCGAGCAGGTGCAGCGCCGCCACCGCGAGCGCGCCCAGCGCGCCCGCCAAGAGGAACGCCGGCGCCGCGAAGCTCACGCCGTCCCGTCGCGCGCGATCCGCCGCACCGCGTGCTCCGCCGGCTCGTCGGTGACGACCTCGGCGTACCCCGCGCCCGCCTCGCGCCACGCGCGCGCGAGCGCGGCGCGCCACGCCGCGAACGCCTCCACGTAGCCCGCGCGCGTCGTCTCCACGAGCGGCCGCGCCAGGGCGGGCGCCTCGGGATCGGTGGCCGTCACGCTCGCCTCCGGCGGCGCGATCTCCTCCCGCGCCACCACGTGCACCGCCTCCACCTCGGCGCCCCCCGCGATCCGCTCCTGTGCGGCGCGCAGCAGCGCGTCCGCATCGCCCAGGAAGTCGGAGACGATCGCCACGCGCGCCCGGCGCGGCAGGTGCAGGAGCGACGGCGCCAGCGGCGCCGACCCCGCGGGCGCGGCCCCGGCGAGCAGCCGTGCGGTCTCCGCCACGACGCCGCGGCGCGTGCGCGGCGAGAGCACGCGGGGCCCATCCGCGCCCGGCACCACGATCCCCACCGGGTCGCCCGCCGCGTGCGCGACCGCCGCGAGCCCCACCGCGAGCCGGCACGCCTGCTCCCATTTCGAACCGCGCCCGTCGGGGTACGCCATCGACGCCGACGCGTCCACGAGCAGGATCGTCGTGAGCGTCGCGCGGTCGGCGGTGATGCGGCGGTACGCGCGGTCGGTGCGCGCGAGGAGCCGCCAGTCGATCGTGCGCGGGTCGTCCCCCTGGCGGTAGGGGCGGTACTCGGTGAACTCCGGCGAGATGCCGCGCAGCCGCGAGCGGTGCGTGCCCATCGCGGCCCCGCGCGCGACGCGGCGCGCGGGCCAGCTCACGCCGCGGATCGCGTCGAGCAGGGCGCCGTACCCGTTCGCGGTGGGCACGGTCAGAGCTTGATGTCGCTCCGCGGCGGCGGGACGCGCTGGACGATCTCGTCGATCAGCCGCTCGGCCGTGATCCCCTCCGCTTCGGCGGCGAAGTTCGGCAGCACGCGGTGGCGGAGCACCGGCATCGCGACGCGGCGGATGTCCTCCGGCGCCACGGCGTGGCGGCCGCCGAGCAGCGCGTGCGCCTTGGCGCCGAGGATGAGCGACTGCCCCGCGCGCGGGCCGGCGCCCCAGCGCACGTAGCGGCGCACGAGGTCGGGCGCCTCCGCGGCGTCGGGGCGCGTCGCGCGCGCGAGCGACGCCGCGTAGCGCAGCGCCGGCTCGGCCGCCGGCATCTGGCGCGTGAGGTGCATGAGCCCGAGCGTGTGCTCCGCGTCGAGCACCGGCGCGAGCTCCACGCCGGCGTTGCCCGTCGTGGCGCGCAGGATCGCCACCTCATCCTCCGCGCTCGGGTAGCCGATGCGCACGTCGAAGAGGAAGCGGTCGAGCTGCGCCTCGGGGAGCGGGTACGTCCCCTCCTGTTCGATCGGGTTCTGCGTGGCGAGCACGAAGAAGGGCTCGGGGAGCCGCATCGTGTCGCCGGCCACCGTCACCGAGTGCTCCTGCATCGCCTCGAGCAGCGCCGCCTGCGTGCGCGGCGGCGTGCGGTTGATCTCGTCGGCGAGCACGATGTTCGCGAACACGGGGCCGCGCACGAAGCGGAACTTGCGTTCCCCCGTGCCCTGGTCCTCCTCCATGATCTCGGTGCCGGTGATGTCGCTCGGCACGAGGTCGGGGGTGAACTGGATGCGGCGGAAGTCGAGCTGCATCGCTTCGGCGATCGAGCGGATGAGCAGCGTCTTGGCGAGCCCCGGCACGCCCACCAGCAGCGCGTGGCCGCCGGCGAGGATCGCCATGAGGATCTCCTCGACCACGGCGTCCTGGCCGATGATCCGGCGCGCCACCTCGCGGCGGAGCCGCACGGCGGACTCGGCGAGCGCCTCGCGCGCCGGCTGCGGCTTCGCCACGGTCGTCATCGCGCCGGGCGGCGCCGCCGGGCCGAGAGGAGGAAGGTGGAGCCCGTCACCGCGCCCGTCTCCATGAGCGTATCCGAGTCGGCGCGCTCGGCGCCGCCGAGCTTCATGACGAAGTCGCGGTGGTCGGCGCCGGGCGCGAGCGCGGCGAGCACCGCCACCTTCACCCCCTGCACCGTCTCGGACGCCGCCGCGGTGACGCGCACGGCGTCCCACCGCTCGGCGAGCTGCACCTTGCACGTGATGGCGCCGTGTCCGGCGCCGAGCACGATCGTGCCCGGGCGCGCGCGCACCGTGGTCGCGAGGGCGGCGCTCATCCCGTCACCTGCTCGGCGAGCGGCAGCGGCTCGAGCGACGTGAGGAAGCGCCCCACCTGCTGGTCGAACAGGTACGTCGAGCCGCGCACCGCGGTCGCGTTCCCGTCGGCCACCGCGCCGATCACGATCTCCTCCCCGCCCTGCCCGCGGAAGGTGACGTAGCCGGGCCCTTCCTTCTCCGGGTAGGCGGCGTAGATGCCGCCCTGCCGCGGGAAGAACTCCTTGGCGGCCGCGAGCACCGCGGCGGGCGCCATCGACGTGCGGATCTCCTGGATCATGCGTTGCCTGGTTGGACGGTGGAAGACGGCGTGTACTCCAGCGGCAGCGACAGCGTGAACTGCGATCCGGTGGCCGGCGCGGACTCGACCGTGACGTCGCCGCCGAGCAGCCGCGCGAGGTGGCGGGAGAGCGCGAGCCCCAGCCCCGAGCCGCCGAAGCGTCGCGTGGCGGAGCCATCCACCTGGCGGAACTCCTCGAACACCAGCTCGTGCGCGCCGGGGTCGATCCCGATGCCCGTATCCCTTACGGAGAAGCGCACGGTTTGGTTGCGGAGTTCGAGGGCGGCGCGCACCTCGCCCGCGGCGGTGAACTTGACGGCGTTGTCGAGGAGGCTGCCGAGGATCTTCGCGACCTTGCGGCGGTCGCTGCGCATCCAGGCGACGTCGCCGTCGGGCATCGCGATCGTGACGCTCACGCCGGCGGCGGGCTTCGGCGCGGCGGCGATCGCGTCGCGCAGCGCGTCGCGCGGATCGAAGCTCTCCACGGTCAGGCGCGCGTCGCCTCCCTTGATCGTCGTGAGTTCGAGCAGGTCCTCGATGAGCTCCAGCAGGCGGCCGCTCGCCGCCGTCATGTCGGCGAGCGTCGCGCGCTGGTCGCCGGTGATCGGTCCCGCGACCCCCTCCTCCATGAGCCCCGCGTAGCCGATCACCGCGGTGAGCGGCGTGCGCAGCTCGTGGCTGATGTTCGCGAGGAACTCGTCCTTCATCCGCCGCGCCTCGAGCACGGCGCGGTACTGCCGCTCGAGCTCGGCGTGGCTCTCGGTGAGCGCCGCGTTCGTGCGGCGGAGCTGCTCGATGAGCGCGGCCTTCTCGGTGGTCGCGGCGATCTGGTCGGCGACGATCTGCAGCAGCCCCGTGCGCTCCGCCGTGAGGTCCCCCGCCTCCGCGAAGTAGAAGGTGATCGTGCCGAGCACCTCGCCGCGCGACACGAGCGGCATCGCCACCAGCGCGCGGAAGCCGAGCTCCTTCGCCACCTCCTGCCAGTCGGCGAGCTTCTCGTCGGCGAAGACGTCGGGGACCGTCACGGCGCGGCGCGTGCTCGCGGCCTCGCCGCTCGGCCCGCGCCCCACCTTCACGCGCATCTCGCCCAGGAAGGGGCGGAAGCGCTCGGGCCAGTTGTAGGCGGCGGCGAGGCGCATCGCCGCGTCCCCCGCCTCGATCAGGTAGATCGACGCGAACGTGGCGCCGACGAGCGGGCTCACGCGCTCGAGCGCGAGCTGGAAGACCTCCTCGGGGCGCTCGGCGGAGAGGAAGGCCTGCGCGATCTCGCGCACGGCCACGAGCTCGCGGAGGCGCGCGTCGGGGGGCTGGGCGCGGCGGTCGGGGCGCGCGGGGCTCACGCGGGGAATCTACCGGTCGGCTCGGCGGCGGGGCCAGAGCGGGTGCGCTCCCCCTCCGCGATGCGCTCGAGGAGCGGCGCCAGCTGCTGCGTGAAGGCGCCGCGCGCCAGCACCACCCCCGCCCCCGCGGCGCGCCCGGCGGCGATCGCCGCCGCGTTCGTGTGCCCGGAGAAGGCGACGATGGCGAGCGACGCCCCCTCGGGGAGCGCGCGCAGCCGCGCGATGGCCGCCGCGGGATCGAGGGTGTCGCACTCGAGGTCGACGATCGCGAGCGCCGGCGCGCCGTTGGCGAGGTGGCGCTCCAGCTGTTCCGGCGACTTCGCGGCGCGCAAGGCGAGCCCCAGCCGCGTGGCCACGTCGTCGATGCGCGACCGGAAGAGCAGGTCGCTCATCACGAGGAGCACGGGGCGTGCCCCGGGGATCGGTGCCGGCGCGGTCATGCCGAAAGCTAGCCCCGCGAGGGGGGGCGGCGAAACCGCCGCGCTCCGCCAGTCGTAGAAGGAGACGACCCCGCCGCCCGGAGCCGACGCGTGCCAGGTACGTCCGCCGATCCCGCCTTCGCCACCACCGCCGCCGCGCTCACCGCGCCGGGGCGGAACGTGCCGCGTTCGGCGGCCTCCTTCCTGGCGATGATGGCCGGGCTGGCGGTCATCAAGGTGCTGCTCATGCGGTGGGTCCCCACCGCGTTCGCCTCGGCGGCGCAAGCGCAGGTCTTCTCGTGGACGTGGATCGGCGGGCTCACCGTGGTCGGGCTCGTCGGCGTGTGGTTCGCCGCGCGCACGGGCTTCCCGGAGACGTGGGACCCCGCGGTCCCCCTGCGCGACCGCGTGCTGCTGCCCGTGCTCTCGGGGATCATCCTCGGCTCGATCGCGCTGGTGACCGATGCGCTCACGCACTGGACAGCGATCGTGGCCGAGAAGATGAAGGTCCACTCCATCCACATCGGCTTCCCCGCCTCGCTCTTCGTGTATCCGGGGGCGGCGGTGATCGTGAACACGCTCTACTACCTGGTGCCGATCCCGCTCTTCATGTGGCTCCTGTCACTCGTGACCGGAGGCCGCTGGTCGACGCGCATCTTCTGGACGGTGGGCATCCTCGCGGCGCTCATCGAGCCGCTGACGCAGAACCTGGCCGGCGTCGTCGGCGCCGGCCTCACCGCGGCGCTGTTCGCCGAGGACTTCGCGCTCAACCTCGTGCAGGTGATCACCTTCCGGCGCGCGGGCTTCGGCGCGAGCGTGATCGTGCGCGTCGTGTACTACCTCATCTGGCACGCCCTCTGGGGGGCGATCCGGGGCTGACCGCGCGCTACCGCTTCTTCGGCGCAGCCGGGCGCATCTCGATGCGCGAGATGAGCGCGTTCTCCGGCTGCGTGACCGCGAACCACACCGCATCCGCCACCTGCTCTGGGGTGAGCATCCAGCTGCGGTCCCCGTCCCCGGGCAGGCCGTGCGTGTCAACGGAGCCCGGCATGATCGTGGCGACGCGCACGTTGTGGTCGCGCACCTCCAGCATGAGCGACTCCGCGAAGCCGATCACGCCGTGCTTCGTGGCGGTGTAGCCGGTGCCGCCGGGGAAGGTGTTCCGCCCGGCGAGCGATCCGATCAGCACGATGAAGCCCCGCTTCCGCGCCATCATCCCGGGCAGGAGCGCGCGCGTGGCGGTGTAGACCGCCGTGAGGTTCACGTCCAGCAGCTGGCGCCACTCGCCCGGCGTGATCTCGAGGAAGGGCTTGATGGTGATCAGCCCGGCATTGTTCACGAGCACGTCGGCATCCACGCGCGCGAGCGCCTTCTCGACGGCGGCCGTATCGGCGAGGTCCACGGTGACCGGCGTGCACACGCCGCGGGACTCCTTGATCTCGCGTGCCAGCTCCGCCAGCGCCTCCGTCGTGCGCGCGAGCGCGACGATGTCGTAGCGCTCCGCGAGCCGGAGCGCGATCGCGCGCCCGATCCCCCGCGACGCACCGGTGACCACCGCGATCGGCCGCGCGCTCATCGCGTCACCCGCAGCATCGCGCCGTAGATGAGCCTCGTCCCGAACGCGAGCGAGGTGAGTGGGATCCGCTCGTCGTTGCCGTGCATCCGGTCCTCGTCGTTCTGGTCGAGCGGGAAGGGGAGGATGCCGTAGGCCTGCATGCCCAGCGCGCGGAGGCGCGCGCTGTCGGTGGCGCCGGTGCTGAGGTACGGCACGGTGACCATCGCCGGATCGAGCTCCGTCACCGCGTCCGCGATCGCGGTGAACATCGGCGTCTCGAAGCTCGACGCCGGCGTGTCCACGCCGCTGTCCACCACGGCGATCTCCACCATCGAGTCGTTCACCACCTGCCTGAGCCGCGCCACCACCTCGTGGATCGACTGGCCCGGGAGGTTCCGGATGTTGAGCGTGGCCGTCGCCTCGGTGGGGATCACGTTGCTGCGGATGCCGCCGGAGACGAGCGTGGGCGAGATCCCGTTCCGGATCACGGCGTTGAACACCGGGATCGTGGAGAGCACCTGCGCCCCCGCGGCCACGCGCTTGGCATCGCCGCTCGACACGTCCACCATCGCCTTGCCGACCTTCTTGTCCGGCCACACGGCGCCGAGGTCGGCGAAGAACACCTTCGTGGTGGGGAGGATCACCACCGGCTCCTGGTGCGCGCCGATCGCCGCGAGCGCTCGGCCCAGCCGCGCGATCGCGTTGCCGGCGAGCGGGATCGCCGCGTGGCCGCCGGGGCCGTGCGCGGTGACGGTCACGCCGTACGGCACCTTCTCGGTGTTCTGCACCGCGACGTAGAGCGGCTTGCCATTCACGATGCGCGTGCGCCCCCCCTCGTTGAGCGCGAACTCCGCTTCCATGATGAGTTCGGGATGGTTCGCGATGAGCCAGCCCATCCCCCACTCGCCGCCGGCCTCTTCGTCCGAGTTGGCGACGAAGATCACGTCGCGCGAGAGCGTGCCTCCCTTGTCGAGGACGTTCCGCTTGAGCAGGAGCATCGTCTCGAGGTTCGCGGCGAGCATCCCCTTGTCGTCGATCGCGCCGCGGCCGTAGAGGACGCCATCCTTGATCTCGCCGGCGAAGGGGTCCACCGACCAGTGCGCGCGCTCCACGCCCACCACGTCCATGTGGGCCATGAGGATCACGGGCTTCTTCGCCCCGGTGCCCTTGAGCCGCGCCACGAAGGCCGCGCGCCCCGGCGTGGGTTCGAAGAGGTGCGTCTCGATCCCCGCGGCCTTGAGCACGCTGTCGATGTACTGCGCCACCGGGAGCTCGTTCCCCGGCGGATTCGACGTGTTGATGCGGATCATGCGCTGGAGATGCTGCACGGTCTCATCGCGCGCGGCGTTCCAGTCGGGAGTCTGTGCGGTCACGGTGGTGGCGATGAGGAGGGCGAGGAGCGGGAGCGTGCGGCGCGGGCGCAGGGACGCACGCGCGCGGGCGGCGGCGGCCGGCATCCGGCGGGTGCGGCTCATACCGCCGTGAGCAGCGACTCCGCCGAGCGCACCAGCGGGTCGAAGCTGAGCGGACGGCCGGCGATGCGCGCGGCGAGCTCGTGCGCGAGCTCGCGCTGCCCTTCCCCGTAGAGCGCGCCCACGATCCACGGGCCCGCGCGCGGGTTGCGCCACCAATCCTCGTCGAAGCGCTCGCGCAGCTGCTCGGCGAAGAGCGCCTGCAGCTGCCACGCGCGCAGGTACCGCGCGGCGTAGAAACGCACGTCCACGTCCACGAAGGCGTCGGCCGCGTCGTAGCGGAAGGAGGTCGCGTCGCTCAGCATCTGCACGTAGAGCGCCGGGAGCGCATCCCAGCCGTGCGCCCCCGAGTGCAGCTCGAGTTCGTAGAGCATCTTGGCGCAGTAGCGCCGGAGGAACTGCAGCTCCTCGAAGCCCGCGGCGCGCTGGAAGGCCGGCAGCTCGCGCCGGCCGAGCGCGGTGTAGCGCAGCAGCCAGCCGGGATCCTGCATCAGGTGGTCGAAGAGCATCGCGTAGCCCTCCGTCACCGAGTTGTCGCCGAGCCAGCGGTACTCGAACGGGTAGTCGCCGCGCATGTAGCCGAAGTGCAGCGCGTGCCCCAGTTCGTGCATGAAGGTGGTGTAGTCCGTCTGCCCGCCGTGCGGGCGCATCACGAGGTACACTTCGTCGGGGATCCGCACCGGCGCGCAGAAGGCGCGCGAGCGCTTCCCTTCCCGCTCGCCGGTGTCGAAGCGCACCCGTCCCCCCGCCTCGGCGTCGATCCCCATCTCGCGCATGTTGCGCCGCGCGGCGTCCACCAGCGCCTCGCCGGGGAAGTGCGCGTCGAATTCGGGGGCGCGCATGAGCGCGAGCACGTCCGCGCGCGTGGCCTCGCCGAGCGCGAGGCCGAGCTTGTCGCGCACCACGTCGCGCGCGACGTCGTCCCACATCGCCTGCGTGTCGCGCAGGAAGGCGCGGCATTGGCCGGCCAGTTCGCGCAGGTCGATGCCGGAGAGGGCGACGAAGGCGTCGACGTAGCCCCCACCGAGGCCGAGGCGCGCGGTGAGGTCGTGCTCCCGCTCGAAGCGCTCGCGGCGCATCGGCGCGAGTTCCTTCGCCACCAGCGCCGCGCGCGCCCGCTCGAGGGCGAGCCGCTCGCGCCGGTCGGCGGCGTTCGCGATGTCGATCGCGATCTGCTGGTAGGGGATGCGGCGGCCGTCGGGCATCGCCGCCGCCGCCGTCGCCTCCCACGCGATCTCCCGCTCGTCATCGGCGGCGAGCGCGCGGCTCACGAGCCCGTCCACCTGCCAGTCGAGGAGCAGACGCGCGCCGCGCCGCTCCTCGCTCCCCTCGGCCGCGCTCTCATATTCGCCGCGCACGAGCGCCAGCGCCTCGTCCCCCAGCACGTGCGGGAAGGCGCCGTAGATCGGACGCAGTTCCGCCGTCGCCTTGAGCCCCGCGCCGCTCTCGTAGTACTCGCGCGAGAGCGCCACCGACATCGCCTCGCCGTCGCGGCGGAGGCGCTCGAGCGTGAGCGCCGGGCTCACGCGTGCAGCCGGCCGGCGAGGAGCGCCTTCACCCGGTCCGCCGCCACGCGCTCCTGCTGCAGCGTGTCGCGGTCGCGCACGGTCACGGTGCCGTCCTTCACCGAGTCGCCGTCCACCGTGATGCACCAGGGAGTGCCCACCTCGTCCTGCCGCCGGTAGCGGCGCCCGATCGCCCCGGACTCGTCGTAGAACACGGGGAAGGCCGCGCGCAGCTCGGCCGCCAGCTTCTCGGCGAACTCCGGCATCCCGTCCTTCTTCACCAGCGGGAAGACCCCCGCCTTGATCGGCGCGAGCGACGCGTGGATGCCGAGCACCGTGCGCCCCTCCTCTTCGCCGGGCACCGTCTCCTCGCGGTAGCCGTTCACCAGCACGGCCAGCGTCGTCCGGTCGGCGCCGACCGACGTCTCCACCACGTACGGCACGAAGCGGCGGTTGTTCGGCTGGTCGAAGTACTCGAGCTTCTTCCCCGAGAACTGCTGGTGCTGCGTGAGGTCGAAGTCGCCGCGGTTGTGCACGCCTTCGATCTCCTGGAAGCCGAGCGTGCCGCCGAAGTCGAACTGCACGTCGAAGGCCGCGCGCGCGTAGTGCGCGAGCTCGTGGGGCTCGTGCTGGTGGAACATCAGCCGATCCGGCGCCAGCCCGAGCGCCTGGTGCCACTTCATGCGCTCCGCCTTCCAGAACTCGAACCACGTCATGTCGGTGCCCGGCTCGACGAAGAACTGCATCTCCATCTGCTCGAACTCGCGCGTGCGGAAGATGAAGTTCCCCGGCGTGATCTCGTTGCGGAACGCCTTCCCGATCTGCGCGATGCCGAAGGGCACCTTCTGCCGCGTCGCCTGCTGCACGTTCAGGAAGTTCACGTAGATCCCCTGCGCCGTCTCCGGGCGCAGGTAGACGATCGCCGCGGTGTCCTCCACCGGGCCCATGAAGGTCTTGAACATGAGGTTGAACTGGCGCGGCGCGGAGAGCGTCCCCTTCATCCCGCAGCTGGGGCACTGCGCGTCGGGCTGCCCCGGGGTGCCCTTGATCTTCGCGTCGTCCGCGCGGAAGCGCTTCTTGCAGTTCTTGCAGTCCACCATCGGGTCGACGAAGCCGCTCACGTGGCCGCTCGCCTCCCAGACGCGCGGGTGCATGAGGATCGCCGCGTCGAGCCCCTCGATGTCGTCGCGCGCGCGCACCATCGCGTGCCACCAGCGGTCCTTGATGTTCTTCTTGAGTTCGACGCCGAGCGGACCGTAGTCCCACACGCTGCCCGTGCCGCCGTAGATCTCGGAGCTCTGGAAGATGAAGCCGCGCCGCTTGCAGAGCGACACGAGCTTCTCCATCACGTCGGGGTACCTGGATTCGGCCATGCGGATGCCTTCAGCTGATGGGCGCCGGCGCGAGGTGCGCGGCGATGAGGTCGCCATGGTGGCGGCCGTTCTCGATGAACGTCTTGTTCGCGGCGAAGCCGGAGGCGAGCACGCCGGCGATGAACACCCCCGGCACGCTCGTCTCCATCGTCGCCGGGTCGTGCGCCGGGATGCCCGTCTCCCGGTCGATCGGCACGCCCAGCTGCTCGAGCAGCGCGGTGTTGGGCTGGTACCCCACCATGAGGTACACGTGCCGCGCCGGCAGCCGCTCCGCGCCCGCCGGCCCCGCGATCACCACATGCTCCGCCTCGATCGCCGTCACCCGGGAGCCGAAGCGCGTGCCGATCGCCCCTTCGGCGATGCGGCCGCTGATGTCCGGCAGCACCCACGGCTTGATGTTCGGGTCGAGCGCGGGCGCGAAGTGCACGATCGTGACGCGCGCCCCCGCGCGATGGAGCGCGAGCGCCGCCTCCACCGCCGAGTTGCCGCCGCCCACCACCACCACGTCCTGCGCGAAGCCGACGTGCCCCTCGTGGAAGAAGTGCGTCACGTGCGGCCGGTCCTCCCCCGGCACCTTGAGCAGGTTCGGCCGCCCGAAGTAGCCCGTCGCGATCACCACCGCCGCCGCGCGCTCGACGCGCGGATCGCCGCCGAGCGGGCGCGTGTGCAGGGTGAAGCCGCCGCGTTCCGGCGCGATGCGCTCCACGCGCTCGTAGAGCCGCAGGTCGAGCACGAAGTGCGCCGCGACGCCCCGGTAGTACGCCAGCGCGTCGCGCCGCGTCGGCTTGTCCGCCGCGCAGAGGAAGGGGACGCCGCCGATGGCCAGTTTCTCCGCGGTGGAGAAGAAGACGAGGTCCGTCGGGTAGCCGTAGATCCCGCTCACGAGGCACGACGCGTCGTACGTCACCGCGCGCAGCCCCGCGCGCTGCGCCGCGATCGCCGCCGCGAGACCGCACGGTCCGGCGCCCACGACCGCGACGTCGATCACGAGACCCCGATGATCTGGTCGCGCTTCGTCCCCACGCTCACGTAGTCGATCGGCGTGGCGGCCAGCGCCTTGAGGCGGTCGAGATAGACGCGCGCGGCCCTGGGCAGGTCGGCCATCGTGCGCGCGCCGGCGGTGGAGGCCTTCCAGCCGTCGAACCACTCGTACACCGGCGTCGCCTGGTCGAGCAGGGTGAGATCGCCGGGGAATTCCTCGTAGCGCTCGTTCCCCACCTGGTAGGCGGT
>DATKOH010000064.1:0-3935 GCA_035524735.1 Gemmatimonadaceae bacterium | reverse complement strand
CGCGCGATGTCGAAGGAGAGCGACATCCAGCGCTGGCTCGAGGGGGCGCGGCTCAACCCGATGCGCGGCATCCGCGGCCGGGCGGGGGACCCCGCGGTACAGCTGGCGTCCCGGCGGTTCGCGGAGAGCGTGGGGCCCGGGCTGGCTCGGCTGCAGCAGTTCGTGGAGCAGGCGGAAGCGCGCGCGCGCCGAGCGGCGCGCGATCGCTCGCGCGCCGTCAGCGGTGCACGCGCTGGATGTCAGGGCAGGACTTCTGGCATTGCCACTTCGCCTGGCTCACCGTGACTGCCAGCGCCACGACCAGGCCGACGCCCAGCACGAGCGCCACCGTGCCCATGTCGGAGCCGTGCCGCACCGAGAGGGTGCGCACGCTGTCCACCGGCATGATCAGCTGTCCCGACTTCACCACCGCGTACAGCGTGTCGCGCGTGATGTTCACGCCGGGCACCGCGAAGGTGATCTCGCGCCCGGACTTCGTGGTGAGCCCCACCACCTTGTCGGAATCGGCGCCGTTGCCCGGCGCCACGTGGCTGGTCCCGACGCATCCCGTGACGTGCGGCGCGAGCAGGAGGAGTACGATCCGGGCGGTGACGCTGCGGAGGGAAGAATTGAAGGGGCGCATGGGTCCACCGTGGTGAGGGTCGCTGCGAGCGATCGTCGAACGGGGGGAATGCTCGCCTTGCCCCCTCAACCGCCCCTCAACGCGCCCTCAATCCGCGTGCCGGCGCGCCGCGCGCGCCCCCGTCAGGGCACCACGGCCTCCGCCTCGATCTCCACGAGGTACTCGTCCCCCACCAGCTCCGCCCGCACGAGCGTGTTCGCCGGCTGGATGCCGCGGAAGCGTTCGCCGTGCGCGCGCGCCACGGGCTCCCAGTCGGCGAGGTTCCGCACGTAGACGCGCGTGCGCACCACCTGCTCCAGCCGCCCGCCGAGCGACTGCAAGGCCCCCTCGATCTTGTCGATCGCGAAGTGCGCCTGCGCGGCGGGATCGCTGCCGCCGATGTGCCGCGCGCCATGCGTCGCCGTGGTGCCGGAGACGAGGATCCGCCCGCCCACGCGCACCGCGCGCGCGAAGCCCGCCGCCGACTCCCACGGGGTGCCGGAGAGGCAGAGCGTCTTCCCCTCCGCCCCCGGCTCGGTGCGGTACGGGCTGGGCATCCGCTCGAGGTGGTGCGACAGGTCCCCCGATGCGGTGAGGTAGGGCGGGCGCCGGTACTCGTCGCCGCAATCGCCGGGGATCGGGCGCAGCGACGCCATCGCGGCGCCGATCTCCTCGCGGTCGCGCTCGGTGAGCGCGAAGCCGAAGAGCCGCGCGTTGTCGGCGATGTGCTCGCGCTCGCCCAGCCGCGCGCCGATGATCACCCCCGCCACCGCCGGCTGCTCGAGGATGAAGCGCGTCGCGACGTTGGTCACCGACACGCCGTGGCGGCGCGCGACGCCGTCGAGCGCGGCGAGCAACCGCTGGAGCGCGGGCCAGCCCCCCGCCTCGCGCAGGAAGCGCGCGTACTTCATCTGCGACCAGGTGCCGGTGCGCTCCCAGTCCGGCTCCTCCTTCCCCAGCCACTTCGCCGACAGCCAGCCGCCGGCCACCGTGCCGTAGGCGAGCAGCCCCACGCCCTGCGCGCGCGCGTACGCCGACATCGCGCCGGCCGCGCGCTGGTCGAGCAGGGAGAAGCTCACCTGGTTGGTGATCACCGGGATCCCGCTCGCGACCACGATGCGCAGGTGCGCCGTGTCGAAGTTGGTGAGCCCGAGCTGCCCGATCAGCCCCTCGCGCCGGAGCTCGTCGAGGAAGAAGAGCGCGTCGAGCCAGCTCGGGTCCGCGTAGTTCCAGGCGTGGAACTGCATGAGGTCCACGCGCTCCCCCTTCATGCGCGCGAGCGCGCGCTGCACGGCGGCGCGCACGTCCGCGCGCGTGACCGGGCCGGGGCGGGGGACCCACTTCGTGAAGAATTGCGCGCGCGCCGCCTCGGCGTGACGCGCCCGGAAGACGCCGACGACATCCTCCGCCGAGCCGTAGTGGTCGGCCATGTCGAAGGTGGTGAAGCCGGCGGCGGCGTAGCGCGCCATCTCGGCGGCCGCCGCGCCGGCGTCGATCGCCGAGCCGCTCCGCTCGAGGTCGGCGATCTGCCAGAGGCCGGTGAGCGCGCGCGAGATCTCGAGCCCCGGCGCGAGGGCGATCCGTTCCACGGTCATTGGTCGGGCAGCTCCCGGAAGCGGGCGACGAGGTCCACGCCGGCGGCGCGCAGCTTCGCGCGCTCGCGGAGGTAGATCGCCGTGCCCGCGCCCATCACGATCAGCCAGTCCCACGTGGACCGGAGGTACCAGGGGATCGGCGCGCCTAGGTCGCGCGCGGTGTGCACGGCGAGCAGCGCACCGAGCGAGAGCGCGCCGGCGGCCGCCACCGCCACCTGCGCGCCGCGCGCGGGGAGCACCATGATCCGCGCGGCGACCGCCGGATTCCGCCGCGGCAGGGTGAGCACCGAGACGCACATGAGGATGTAGTTCACGATCATCGCCGTGACGAGCACGTCCACGCCGAGCAGGAAGTCGCCCGCGACGTGGCAGCCGATCACCGCGAGCGACGCCATCGCGGTGCTCACGAGGATGGCCGCGTGCGGCGTGCGGCGCACCGGATGCACGGCCGCGAACCGCGCGGGGAAGATCCCGTCCTCGGCCCACGCGAAGAGCAGGCGCGAGATCCCCATGAGCATCGCCGGCAGGTCCTTGATGAGCGCCACCGACATGCCGGCCGCGATGAGCACCGCCCAGCCGCGCGGCAGGAGATAGCCGAGCAGTCCCGGCGCGGTGACGTCGCTGTGCTCGGCGAGCGCCGCGACGTAGCGCCAGGGGACGGCGTGATACACGGCGGCGGTGAACGCGAGGTAGAAGGCGGCGACGCCGGCGACGGCGATGAGGATGGCGAGGGGCAGGGTGCGGCTCGGATCGCGCGCCTCCCCCCCCGCCTGCGCGATCGAGTCGAAGCCGATGAAGCAGGCGAAGATCACCGGCACCGCGGGGAGCACCGCGAAGAAGGAGAAGGGAACGGCCGGCGCGCCGGGCACGGCGGCGTCGCGCGCGAGGAGCGCGCGCGCGAAGTCGGCCTGCGTGTAATGCAGGCCGGCCGCGATCACCACCGCGCCGATCGCGAGGGTGAGGAACATGAGCGGCACGACGGTGCGCTGGTACATGGCCACGCCGCGGATGTTCACGAGGGCCGCCGCCCAGAGCAGCGCGAGCGGGACCGCGACGCGCAGCGCGCCGCCGTCGCACGCGCGCGCCACCGCGGGCCACCCGATCGCCGTGGCGAGGTCGCGCACGAAGGGCATCACCATGTACGACACGACGCCCATGGCGACGCTGATCGCGAGCCACTGCGAGAAGCTCGCGGCGAAGCCGAGGTAGGGATTGAGCGCGCGGGTGGCGTAGACGTACGTGCCGCCGGCGTTGGGCATGGCGGACGCGAGGATCGCGTAGGCGAGCCCGGCGAGCAGCGCGGGCACCGCGGCGATGACGAAGGCCGCGAGCACGTTGGGCCCGATGCCGGGCACGCTGCGCTGGAGGGTGAAGGGGATGGTGTTGATGGCGACGCCGACCATGGAGCAGACGCCGGTGGCGACGAGTCCGACGAGGGTGAGTTCGCGGGCGAGCGTGGGGGCGGAGCGGGCGGGCATCACTCAAGGTGCGGACGGTGCGGCAGCCGCGCCAGCGCGAGCGCTCGTCCGGCCCCCGGCTCCGCCGCCGGCGCGCTTACACGCTGCGAGCCTCGCGGCTGAACGGCGCCGCGAGTCTCTTGCTACGCGCGACGGCGGCTTCGCCGGGGGCCGTCCTCGCTTGCGAGCTTCTACTTCCGACTCGCGCCCTACTGCGCGCAGATGCGAAGCTCATCCCGCCGCCGCCCGGAACCGTCCTCGCTTTCGAGCTTGAACGGCGAA
>DATKOH010000063.1:0-4536 GCA_035524735.1 Gemmatimonadaceae bacterium | reverse complement strand
GGTGGGGCCGCGCTTCATCTACCCGACGGTGCCGCTCTGGGTGCTGCTCACCGTGCGCGCGCCCGCGCTGATCGCGGCGCGCGCGCCGTCACCCGTCGTGCGGCGCGCCGCCGCGCTGCTCATCCCGCTCTGCGTGGCGGGCTCACTCGTGCTGCCGATGACGGTGAGCGGCTTCGCGATGCGCGCGCGGCAGTACCACGACGCGCTCCCGCAGCTGCGCACCGACATCGCCGCGCAGGCGCGCGACGCGGGGCTCACGAACGCGGTGGTGATCGTGCACGAAGGCTGGGGGGCGCGCCTCATGGCGCGCATGTGGGCGCTCGGCGTCCCGCGCCGCGACGCGGAGCAACTCCTCGCCGAGAGCGATGCCTGCGCCCTCGAGATGGCGCTCCTCTGGGAGGAGTCGCCCCCGCCGGCGGACTCCGCCGGCCGCCCCGCGCGCCTGCGCGCCGCCACCCCGGACGCGGAGCGCGGCTCGCTGCACCCCGAGCCGCGCATCAGCGCCGACGCGACGCTGCGCTTCTCCGACCACGGCCCCTGGACCGCGCAGTGCAGGGCGAACGCCCAGGCGGACAGCGCGGGCGTGTCGCTCTACCCCCCCTTCCTCGCCCAGAACCACGTCGACGCGAACGGCCACCTGATGGGCGACGTGATCTACGTCCGCGACCTCGGCGCCCACGACGCCGCCCTGCGGACGGAATTCCCGGGGCGGACGTTCTATCGATATCTCCCGGGGGGAAGGATTCTCATCCTCAAGTAAGTCGAGGACAGTCAACGACAGTCAACGACAGTCAACAGCGATCGAGGCGAGTCGTTGACTGTCCGTGACTGCCGTCGACTGTCTCTGACTGTAGTTGACTGTCCGTGACTGCCGTTGACTGTCGTCGACTGTCGTCGACTGTCACTGACTGCCGTTCAGCGAATCCTGTTCACTCGCCGTGAGTCTCGCCGCGAGTATGTGCCAGAAGGCAGCGAGTCCGTCGCGCCACGTGATCTTCTTCCCTTCGGCGTAGGTGCGGCCGTGGTAGCTGATCGGCACTTCGTAGACGCGCGCGCCCATCTGGGAGAGGCGGGCGACGATCTCGGGTTCGATGCCGAAGCGCTGGCGCGTGAGGTGCATGATGCGGAAGGCGTCGCGCGTGAACGCCTTGTAGCCGACCTCCATGTCCGTGAGGTTCAGGTTCGTGAACATGTTGGACATGAACGTCAGCAGGCCGTTCCCCATGCGGTGGTAGAAGTACAGCACGCGGTGCGCGCCGGCGCCGCCGAAGCGGGTGCCGCACACGGCGTCGGCGTGGCCGTCGAGGATGGGGGCGATGAGCGCGGGGATGTCGGACGGGTCGTACTCGAGGTCGGCGTCCTGGATCACGAGGATCTCGCCGGTGGCCTCGGCGCGCGCGGTCTGGATCGCGGCGCCCTTGCCCCGGTTCTCCGGGTGGCGCGCCGTCTTCATCGCGCCGCCGCTCGCCGCGGCGCGCGCGGTGAGGCGGTCCCAGGTGCCGTCCTTCGAGGCGTCATCCACGGCGACGATCTCCAGCCGGATCCCCTGCGGCGCGAGGCGCGCGCCGAGGGCGGCGACGGCGTCGAGGGTCCGGTCGATCGTCGCCGCCTCGTTGTAGCAGGGGATGAGGACGGAGAGCGTGCGGTCGCGCGGCGCCGGCACGCGGGCTACTTCTTCTCCAGGCTGTCGATCTGCGCGTCGGGGTCGGTGCGCACCTTGTCGCGGTTCGCGCCCCCCACCGCCTCGATGGCGCGCACGTACACGGGCTTGGAATAGGTCTGGGCATCGTCCCAGCCCAGCCAGTAGCCGGCGCAGATGCCGATGAGCAGGATGATCAGGGCCTTCAACATGCGGCGCTCCCGGAAGTTCGGCGTTCTCCTAGAAAAGACTGGCGGGCGGTTCGGGCGGTAACGGCGGCGCGGGCTTGAAGCCGCTCGCCTCGGGGAGCGGCTCGCCCTCGCGTGCGAGGCGCCCCCGCGCGCGCTCGGCGGCGGCCCAGGCGTCGAACTCCGAGCGCACGGCGCCGCGCGACGCGTCGAGCCGCTGCGCCGCGCGCACCGCGAGGAAGTTCGCGTACTCGTTCTGCGGGTGCCCCTCGTGGCCGCGCACCCAGCGCCAGTCGATGTCGTGCGCGCGCGACGCCGCGGCGAGCTCGCGCCAGAGTTCGAGGTTCTCCACCGCGCCCCCCTTGCGGCGCCAGCCGCGGCGGATCCACCCCGGCACCCACTCGCGCATCCCCTTGATCAGGTACTGCGAGTCGCTGGTGAAGACGACGCGCTGCCGCTCCCCCTCCGCGGAGATGATGCGCAGCGCCTCGATCGCGGAGCGGAGCGCCATGCGGTTGTTCGTCGTCGCGGGCTCCGACACCCAGTAGTCGAACTGCGCCACGCCCCCGCTGCGCGGGAGCCGCGTCTGGATGAGCCCCGCGGCGCCGCCGGGATTCTCCCCCTCGCGGCCGTTGCCGAGGCAGGACTCGTCGGCCCAGATCGCGACGAGCGGGAGCGCGGCGCTCACGCGAGCACCTGGATGGCGTCCACCTCGTCCACGTAGAAGACGAGCGCGTCGCCGGTGGAGGGATGCACGGTCTCGATGCGCTCGCGGCCGCCGTCGAGCACGAGACGGCGCGCGACGACCACGAACTCGCTCCCGCGCCGGTCGACCACGATGCGGCCGCCGGTGCGCACCGCGCGCTCGAGCGCGTCGTAGTCGGCCGGGCTCAGCCGCGCCATGGGCCCCGCCCGCCGCACCAGTCGGCGATGAAGCGCTCGAGCACGCGCGCGGCCGTCTCCACCTCCGCCAGCGGCACGAACTCCTCCGCGGCGTGCGCGAGGGCGATGTCGCCCGGGCCGTAGCAGATGGCGGGGATGCCGGCGTCGTTGAGGAGCGCGGCGTCGGTCCACGCGGTCATGCCGGCCACGCGCGGCGCGCCGCCGTCGCGCTCGATCGCCGCCGCGAGCGCGCGCACGACGGGCGCGTCCACCGGGACGTCGCTCGGCCCCTGCGCGAGGTCGAGCGTCACGTCCGCGCGGAAGGCCGGGCGCCGCGCGCGCACGCGCTCGCACGCGACGCGCAGCTCCTCGAGCGCGCCGTCCGCGCGCTCGCCGGGCAGCGTGCGGCGCTCGATGCGCAGCACGCAGCGGTCGGGATAGGTGGACATGCCGAGCCCGCCCTCGATCGTGGAGGCGTGCAGCGACGCGTGGCCGAGCAGCGGGTGCGCGCGCGCGGCGAGCGCGCCGGCGTCGAAGGCGTCGAGCTCGGCGAGGAGGAGCCCCGCGAGGCGGATGGCGTCGACGCCGATGTCGTAGCGGCTGCCGTGCGCGGCGCGGCCGTGGATGGTGACGGTGAACCAGGCGAAGCCGCGGTGCGCGGGCATGATCGCGCAGGAGGTGGGCTCGGTGACGATGGCGGCGTCGGCGCGGATGCCGGCGGCGAGCACGGCGGCGGTGCCGGCGCTCGCCCATTCTTCGTCGATCACGGCGGTGACGATCGCCTCGCCGTCGAGGGGATGCGCGGCGTGGGCGCGCGCGGCGGCGGCGCACATGGCGGCCACGCCGCCCTTCATGTCGGCGGCGCCGCGGCCATAGAGACGGCCGTCGCGCTCGGCGGGCTCGAAGGGCGGGTGCACCATGCCGTCGACGCCCACCACGTCGAGGTGGCCGTTGAGGAGGAGGGTGCGCCCGCCGGCCGCGCGCCCGATGCGCGCGATGACGTTGGGGCGGCCGGGGAGCGCGTCCTTCAGCTCGACGCGGAAGCCCCATTGTTCGAGCGCGGCGGCGAGCACGCGCGCGGCGCCCCCTTCGCCGGGGGCGCCGGCGACGAGCGAGGGATTGCGGGAGTCGGCGCGCACGAGCGCGCGCAGGAGCGCGGCCGCGTCGCCGCGCGGAGGGATCGTCATGCGAACGGCGCGGCGGCGGCGCGCGTCAGCGCTTCTTCTTCTTGGCCGCGGGCTTCTTCTTCGGGGCGGACTTCTTCGCGGCGGGCTTCCGCGCGCCGCTCTTCCCCTTCTTGCCGGCGCGCTTCCGTCCCTTGTGCGCGGCCTCCACCTGGAGGAGCAGCTTCTCCGCCTCGTCCTGCGTCATCTGCCCGCGGCGGACCATGTACTGCAGGAGGTCGCGCGCGGACTCGAGGACGAACTCGCTGAGGCCGGCGGCGGCGCCGACGATGTCCTTCATCGCGGCGGACATCTTGGAGCCGGCCTCGAGGCTGATCTCCTGCGCGCGCGCGGCCATCTCGGCCATCGTGTCGCGCACATCCTGGCCGCGGTGGCCGGGACCGCGGCGGGGCCCGTTGGGCGCGGCGGGGGTTGCGGGAGCTGGCGTGGTCTTGCTATCTGCTGCGTGCGGCTTGTCCGGCATTTGCGATCGCGCTCCCAGGGGCAGCGAAGATGGTGTCGTGAAGGTGCGTCGACGCGCCGGCGGAGCAGAGCGCGCGGGTTCGTGTCACGCGCGTAAGTATAAGATTCGGAGAGGGGGTCGCAAGGTGGCGGAATGCCAGGATATTTCGATGAGAGACCTTGGTCAGCGCTGGTTCGATAG
>DATKOH010000062.1:0-2113 GCA_035524735.1 Gemmatimonadaceae bacterium | reverse complement strand
TGGTGCGGAAGGTGGGTTCGCCGTCCTCCTTCGGGCGGAACTGGCGGAAGGAGTCGATGAGCTGCGCCTGCGCCCAGATCGGGTCGTCCTCCTTGCCGTCGATGACGGGCGCCGTCGCGGCGCGCGTGGCGACGGCGGCGGACTTCGTCGCGGTGCCGGCGGCGGCGGCGGCGGCGTCCCCCGCGGGCGGGGCGCCGAGCACGGCCACGCGCTCCTGCGCCGCGAGGGCGCAGGGGAGGAAGAGCATGGCGAGCGAGAGCCGGGCGTGGACCACGGGAGCGAGGGCTCGGGAGCGGCGGACGTTCGGGGCGTGTCGGGCAATGAGACAACGGCGCCGCCAGGAAGGTTGGCAGCCCGTTCGCCCTCCCCTACGCCACCCGGCCGGAGCCGGTGTCAGCCCTCGGCGGGGGCCCCCTTCGCGCGGCGCCCGCCGCCGCGAGGCTTCCGCATCGCGTACGCCTCCGGCGGGAGGCGATGCTCCTCGTCGAGGCGCAGCTCGCCGGCCTTGTCGTCGTAGGTGAAGAGCTCGGCGTAGCGCCCCCAGTCGACGGCCGTCTCGAACTGGCGCCGCGCCTCGGCCTTCGCGAAGGAATGCTCGAGCTCGTCCACGATCCGCTCGGCCTCGATCGCGTGCGCCGGCTGCGCCTCGAGCTCGCTGACGATGAAGCGGATGAGCGTGATGTGCTCGACCACCACCTGCCGGAAGATCTCCTTCTCCTCGTCGAGGTCCACCTCGGCGAAGCGGCGCCCGGTGTCGGTGAGCGCGACCTCGCGCTCCTGCACGTCGGCGAGACCGAGGAGATCGGTGGCCTCGACGACGCCGAGGAGGTCGTCCTGGCGCAGCTGCAGGTCGCGGCCGAGGTCGGTGAGCGAGCTGCGGCCGCCGATGCCGGAGAGGTACTGCACGAAGCCCGTGAGATCGTCGATGCTCACGTCGGGGATCGTCTGGTAGCGGCGGCGGGTGGCGCGCGGCGGGCGCACGGTGGGCGGCGCCAGTCCGGCTTGCGCGAGCGCGACCGCGTCCTCCTCGGGGCTCGTCATGATCCGGTAGATCGTGTCCACGAGGCGCGTGCGCGCGGCACTCTGCAGGCGGCGGTCGCCGGCGGGGAGCCCCGGCAGCTCGACGCGAATGCGCCCGGGGTTCGCGCCGAAGACGAGGATGCGGTCGGCGAGCGAGACGGCCTCCTCGATGTTGTGCGTGACCATCAGCACGGCCTTCGTCGGGATCGCCTTGTCGGCCCAGAGCTCGCGCAGCTCATTGCGCAGGGTATCGGAGGTCAGCACGTCGAGCGCCGAGAAGGGCTCATCCATGAAGAGGATCTCGGGCTGCACGACGAGCGCGCGCGCGAAGCCGACGCGCTGCTTCATGCCGCCGGAGAGCTCCTTGGGGAAGGCTTCCTCGAAGCCGTCGAGGCCGATGAGGTCGATCGCCTTGAGCGCGCGCGTGCGGCGCTGCTCCTCGGGCACCCCCTGCGCGAGGAGCCCGAGTTCCACGTTCTGCAGCACGGTGAGCCAGGGGAAGAGCGCGAAGCTCTGGAAGACGATCGCCACGCGCTCGTTCACCCCGTCGAGGCGCGCGCCATCCACCGTGACCTCGCCCTCGGAGGGGGGCATGAGCCCGGCGAGGATGCGGAGCAGCGTGGACTTCCCCGAGCCGGAAGGGCCGAGGAGCGCGAGGAACTCGCCGCCGCGCAGCTCCACGCTGACGTCGTCGAGGACGGGGGTGCGGTCGTCGCCGAAGAACTTGCGCACGTGATGCGCGGCGAGGAGCGCGGTGCTCGTGGCGGCGGGATCGGCGGCGGCAGTGGTCACGGGAGCGGTCCGGTCAGTCGAGGCGGAAGCGGGATTCGGCGAGAGCGTAGAGACGGCGCCACACGAGGCGGTTCCCGGTGATCACGATCGCGGCCATCACGAGCGTCCCCGCGAGGAGCATGCGGAAGTCGCTGTTGTCGGCCGACTGGGCGATGAGCGCGCCGAGTCCCACCGTGCTCACCTTCCGCCCCGCGAAGGTGACGTACTCCGAGACGATGCTCGCGTTCCACGCGCCGCCGGTGGCCGTGATCATGCCGGTGACCACGTAGGGGAAGATGGCGGGGAGGATGAGCGTCCTCCA
>DATKOH010000061.1:0-15667 GCA_035524735.1 Gemmatimonadaceae bacterium | reverse complement strand
CTCTCCCCACTCGCCACACTCGAACGCGGCTACGCCGTCGCCCGCGACCCCATCACCCACCACCCGATCACCCGCGCCGCCCAACTCCCCCCCGGCACCGACTTCGACCTGACCTTCCACGACGCCACCATCCAGGCCACCTCGAAGGGGCAAAAGGGTTGACCGTCCCACGTCCCACTCCCCACCGCCCACTCTTCCCCGAACCCACTTCCCACCTCCCCCCACCTCCCATGCCCCACCCCCCAGAAGATTCCTTCGAATCCGATCTTTCCACCATCGAGACCATCGTGGCCCGACTCGAACGCGATGAGCTCCCTCTCGACGATGCGCTCAAGCTCTTCGAGGAGGGCGTCGAGCGCCTGCGCCGCGCCGCCGCCGCGCTCGCCGGCGCCGAGTCCAAGGTGCAGCGGCTCGTCGAGAGCGCGGGCGGCGACCTGACGCTCAAGGACTGACCGCGTGCCCTCCCGCGCCGCCGACCGCGCCGCCACCGACGCCGCGCTGATCGCGCTCTGCGACCGCGCGCTCGGCGACCTGCCGCGCGAGGTGGACCAGGCGGTGCGCTACAGCCTCCTGGGGGAGGGGAAGCGGCTGCGCCCGCTGCTCGTGCTGGCGGCGTACCGCGCCGGGGGCGGCACCGGCGACGCCGCGCTGCTCGCCGGGGCGGCGGAGGTCGTGCACGCGTACTCGCTCGTGCACGACGATCTCCCCTGCATGGACGACGACGCCGTGCGCCGCGGCCGTGCCACCACGCACATGGTGTACGGCGCGCCGGTGGCCATGCTCGCCGGCGTGGCGATGGTCCCCCTGGCGGCGCGCGCCGCGCTCGAGGGGGCGGAGTCGCTCGGGTTGCCGCGCCCGGTGCGCCGCGCCATCGTTCTGGAGTTGATGCGGGCCTCCGGCGCGGGCGGGATGGTGGGAGGCCAGCTGCTCGATCTCGAGACGGAGGGGCGCGACCTCACCGTGCGCGAGCTGGAGCGGATCCACCGCGCCAAGACCGGCGCCCTGATCCGCGCCGCGGTCCGCATCGGCGGCATGGCGGCGTCGCTCGACGATCGCGGGATGGAGGCGCTCACGCGCTACGGCGAGGCGGTGGGGCTCGCGTTCCAGATCGCCGACGATGTCCTCGACGCGACCGCGACCACGGAGGTGCTCGGCAAGACCGCCGGGCGCGACGCCGAGCGCGGCAAGCGCACCTATCCGTCGCTGCTCGGGGTGGAAGGCGCGCGGGCGCGCGCCGCGGCGCTCGCGGCGGAGGGCACCGCGGCGCTCGCCTCCGCGGGCGTCTCGGCGGCGGAACTCGCCGAGCTCGCGCAGTACGCCGTCATCCGTACGAGCTGAACCCGAACCACGGTCCCGATGTCCGTCCTCGAACGCGTCAACCTGCCGGCCGACCTCAAGAACCTCTCGCGCGAGGAGCTGCGCGTGCTGGCGGAGGAGGTGCGCGCCGCGCTGATCGATTCCTGTTCCCGCACCGGCGGCCACATCGGCGCCGGCCTCGGCGTGGTGGAGCTCGCCGTGGCGCTCCACTACGTGTTCGACACGCCGCGCGACCAGCTCGTGTGGGACGTCGGACACCAGGGCTACCCGCACAAGATGCTCACCGGCCGCAAGGGGCGCTTCGAGACGCTGCGGCAGCAGGATGGCATCTCCGGCTTCCTCAAGCGCGACGAGAGCGAGTACGACGCCTTCGGCGCCGGGCACGCCGCCACGGCGATCTCGGCGGCGCTCGGCATCGCGGTGGGGCGCGACCTCAAGGGGGAGTCGTTCAAGGCCGTGGCCATCCTCGGCGACGGCGCGCTCACGAGCGGGCTGTCCTACGAGGGGCTGAACAACGCGGGGGCGAGCGGTACCGATCTCATCGTCATCCTCAACGACAACGAGATGTCGATCGCGCCGAACGTCGGCGCGATGTCGCGCTACCTCGGCACCGTGCAGCGGAACCCGATCTACAACCGGCTCCGCGAGAAGATCGGCCACGTCGTGGCGGACTTCCCGGCGGTGAGCCACCTCGTGAAGCGCGTCGAGGAGAGCATGAAGAGCTTCCTCACCCCCGGCGTGCTCTTCGAGGAGCTCGGCTTCCGCTACTTCGGCCCGATCCGCGGCCACGACATCGACGAGCTCGTGGACACGCTCGCGGCCGTGCGCGACCTGCACGGGCCGCGCCTCGTGCACGTGATCACGCAGAAGGGGAAGGGATTCCCCGCGGGCGAGCACCACGAGAAGTGGCACGCGCTCCCGGCGGGACACGATCCCGCCACCGGGAAGCAGCGGCAGACGTCCACGGCGAACCCGGCGTACACCGCCGTCTTCGGGCAGGCGATGGTGGAGCTCGCGGACGCGGACCCCGACGTGGTGGCGATCACGGCGGCGATGCCCGCCGGCACGGGCACCACCGCCTTCGCCAAGGCGCACCCGACGCGCTTCTTCGACGTGGGGATCGCCGAGGGGCACGCGGTGACCTTCGCCGCCGGGCTCGCGACGCGCGGCATCAAGCCCGTGTGCGCCATCTACTCCACCTTCCTGCAGCGCGCGTACGACAACGTCATCCACGACGTGGGGATCCAGCGGCTCCCGGTGCTCTTCGCGATGGACCGCGCGGGGCTCGTCGGCGAGGATGGTCCCACGCACATGGGGCTCTACGACATCGCGTACATGCTCGCGGTGCCGGGGATGACCGTCACCGCGCCGAAGGATGCGACGGAGATGATCGCGCTCCTGCGCACCGGGCTCGCGCACCGGAACGGTCCCTTCTGCACGCGCTACCCGCGCGACGCGTCCCCCGACGTGCCGGGGAAGGCGCTGTCGGTGCCGCCGGCGCCGTACGCCACGTGGGAGGTGCTGCGCCAGGGGCGCGACACCGCCATCCTCGCGGTGGGCACCATGGTGCGCCCCGCGCTCGAGGCGGCCGCGGCGCTCGCCGCGGAGGGGCTCGACGTGACCGTCGTGAACTGCCGCTTCCTCAAGCCCTTCGACGAGGTGACGCTCACCGCGATCGTGGGCACGCACCAGCGCATCCTCACGGTGGAGGAGGGCACGGTCGTGAACGGTTTCGGCGCGTACATGGCGGCGCAGATCGAGGCGATCGACCCGCAAGTGCGCGTGGCGGTGCACGGCGTGCCCGACCGCTACATCGAGCAGGCGCCGCGCGCGGTGCAGCTCAAGTGGACGGGGCTCGACGCCGCGGGGATCGCCGCGCGCGTGCGCGCGCTCCACGAGAGCGAGGCGGTGGCGGGGTGACCACCCGCCTCGGCGTGGTGGGGAACCTCGACTACGAGGGGCTGCCGGACGTCTTGCGCACCCTCGTCGCGTGCGCGCCCAAGGCGGGAATGACGCTCGTGTGCGAGAAGGAGCTGTCCGCGCAGATCCCGGGCGCGGAGGTGCTCGACGACCGCACGCGCATCGACGTCATGCTCACCCTCGGCGGCGACGGCACGATGCTCCGCGGCGCACGGCTCGTCGGCGCGCGGCAGATCCCCGTGCTCGGCATCAACCTCGGCCGCCTCGGCTTCCTCACCGCGAGCGGCGGGGAGGAACTGGAGCGCGCCGTGATGCGGCTCGGCGCGGGGGACTACATCGTGGAGCCGCGCATGGCCCTCGAGGCGCGCACGCAGCGCGAACCCGAGGTGAAGTGGCGCGCGCTCAACGACGTCGTGCTCCACAAGGGCGGGCGCGCGCGCGTGATCCGCATCCGCGCGAAGGTGAATGGCGACCTCGTGGGCGCGTACGCCGCCGACGGGATCATCGTCGCCACCCCCACCGGCTCCACGGGATACAGCCTCTCCACCGGCGGCCCGGTGATCGTGCCGACGGTGGAGTCGATCCTCCTCACCGCGATCTCCGCGCACACGCTCGGCGTGCGCCCGCTCGTCCTCCCGTCCACCGCCGAGATCCAGCTGCAGACGGAGGATGCGTCGGACGAGATTCTGGTGACGGTCGACGGGCAGATCGGCACCACCTTCGCTCCCGGCGACACGCTCGTCGTGCGCCGCGCCGAACGGCCGGTGCTGGTGGTGCGCTTCCGCGAGGGATCCTTCTTCTCGCGGCTGCGGCTCAAGCTCGGCTGGGGAGGCGCCCTCTCCCGCGAGCAGGGGGGCTGAGCGGTGCTGCAGGAACTGCGGATCCGGAACTTCGCCATCATCGACGCGCTCACCCTCCCGCTCGCCGGCGGCTTCAACGTGCTGAGCGGCGAGACCGGGGCGGGGAAGTCGATCATCGTCGGCGCGCTCGCGCTGCTGCTCGGCGAGCGCGCGAGCGCCGACCTGATCCGCACGGGCGCCGACAAGGCGACGGTGGAGGGCGCCTTCGACGCCGCCGGGCGCGAAGACCTCATCGCGCTCCTCGACGCGCGCGGGCTCGAGACCGACGGCGGCACGGTGGTGCTCAAGCGCGAGATCGCGGCCAGCGGCCGCACGCGCGCCTGGGTGAACGGCGGCGCGGTCACGGCGTCGGTGCTCGCCGAGGTGGGGCGCGCCCTGGTGAACCTGCACGGCCAGCACGAGGCGCAGTCGCTGCTCGATCCCGAATCGCAGCGGCGCATCCTCGACGCCTTCGGCGGCGCCACCGACATCGCCGCGCGCGTGCGCACCGCGCACGAGACCCTCGCCGCCGTCGCGCGCGAGATCGAGCAGCTCACGCGCCGCCGCGCGGACGCGGAGCGTCGCGCGGACTACCTGCGCCACGTCGTGAAGGAGCTCGACGACGCGAAGCTCGCCGCCGGCGAGGAGGCGCAGCTGGAGGAGGAGGCGCGCCGCCTCGAGCACGCCGACGAGCTCCGCTCCCTCGCGTCGGGCATGGCGGCCGCGCTCGAAGGGGATGAATCGGCCACCCTCGCGCAGCTCGGACACGTGCAGCGCCAGCTGGCGGCCATCCAGCGCATCGACCCGTCGCTCGCGCGGCTGCAGGAGATGTTCGACGCCGCCTTCTACGCGCTGCAGGAGCTCGCGCGCGAGCTCGATGGGTACGCGGCCGGCGTGGACCTCGATCCGGCGCGCCTCGAGCGCGTGCAGGCGCGGCGCGACCTGCTCTTCAAGCTCCTCAAGAAGCACGGCCCCACCGTGGAGGCGGCGCTCGAGACGCTCGCCTCCGCGCGCGCGGAGCTGGAGCTGGTGGACGGCGCCGAGCTCGATCTCCGGGAGCTCGAGGCGCGGCGCGAGAGCGCGCGCGGCGCGCTCTCAGCGGCCGCGGCGGAGCTCACGGCGCGCCGCCGCGAGGCCGCGGCCCGCCTCGCGCGCGAGGTCGACGCCCTCCTCCCCGAGCTCGGGATGCCCGACGGCCGCTTCCGCGCGGAGCTCGTGCCGCACGCGGAGCTCGCGGCCACCGGCGCGGAGGACGTCGAGTTCCGCGTCGCGCTCAACGTGGGGCACGACGCCCGCCCGCTCGCCCGCGTCGCCAGCGGCGGCGAGCTCTCCCGCGTGATGCTCGCGCTCAAGACGATCCTCGCGCGCCTGGACGCCGTGCCCACGCTCGTCTTCGACGAGGTGGACGCCGGCATCGGCGGCGCGGTGGGACTCCAGGTGGGCGACACCATGCGCCGCGTCGCCGCCGCGCACCAGGTGCTCGCCATCACGCACCTGCCGCAGATCGCCGCGCGCGCGCACCATCACATCGTGGTCAGCAAGGGGGCGCGCGGCGGGATCACCACCGCGGACACGCGCGTCGTGAGCGGCGAGGAGCGCGTCGCCGAGATCGCCCGCATGCTCGGCGGCGACGCCGACAGCGCGGTGAGCCGCGCGCACGCGCGGGAACTGCTGGAGCACGCGGCCGCGGCGCCGGCCCCCCCGCGCGCGAAGGCCGCGCGCGCGCCGGCGCCCCCCGGCTAGCCGCCTCCCGCGCGTCAGCGCGCCGAGGGCGGGACCGCCATCCCCTTCGTGAAATCCGCGCCGAAGAGGCGCGCCCAGAGCCGGATCGTCACCGTGTTCGTGGCCAGCTGCCGGGGGATCACGCCGGTGGCCGAGAGCGTGCCCGCGTACTGGTAGCTGATCTCGATCGGGAAGCCCGCCTTCCCCTGCAGGTACGCCGCGACGGTGGAGTAGGTGAAGGTGCCGGACAGGAACTGCCCCGTGCCCTGCGAGAGCGAATCGAGCGACGACGCATCCAGCGTCACCGGGTTGCCGCCGATCGTCGTGTCGCGCGTGCCCGTGAAGTGGCTCGCCTCGCGGCGCAGATAGCTGTACTGCGCGCCCAGCGCGAAATAGCGGCCGAGCACCACGCGCGGCGTCGCCTCGAACGACCACACGTTCCCCGCCGACTGCGTCGCCGTGACGGTGCCGAGCGGCGTGACCGAGTCGCCCCGCACCATCACGTCGCGCGTGATGGTGCTCGGCCACTGGTAGTGCGCCGCCGCCGTGATCCAGAAGGCGCGCCCGATCATCAGGTCGCCCTGCCACGCGGCGGTGATCGCGGTGCGCCCGCTCCCGGTGGCCACGCCGAACAGGTCGTCGGGGGTGGGGGGCGTGCCGGTGGCGAATCTATAGTAGGCGCTCACCGCGCTCCTCACGTGCACGCCGCCGGGAAGTGCGATCCGTTCCGCCTCGCCCGGCCCGCGCAGGAACGCCCACTTGGCGCCGATCTCGAGGTCCCCCAGCCCGTTGTGCGAGCGGTTGACCACCGAGTCGAGCCGCAGCGTGTCGCCCTGGTGGCTGTACCAGCTCGTGGTGATCAGGTTGCCGACCTCCGGCGCGATGAGCGTCGCCGAGATCCCCCGCATCACCCCCAGCTCCATCCAGAGCGTGGTGTACCGCAGCTGCGAGTAGCCGATGGCCTCGTACGCCGAGTCGGACGCGCTCCCCGTGAAGTGCTGCCACGAGTTCGCGAACTTGAAGCGCGCGGCGCCCACGGGCGCGACGGTGGCGTCCTCGGCCGGGCCGAGGACCGCCTGTGCGTGCGCGGTGCCGGTCGCGAGAACGACGGCGGCGAGAAGAGCGCGGCGGTGCATGGGGGGAGAAGATAATCCCGGGGCGGGGGAGGGCGCGAACGGCTTGAACGGCGCGACTCGCGACTGGCGTCGTGGCGAGGGGCGAGCAGGTACTGGGAGGGGCGTCATTCGCGAGTCACGAGTCGCGCCCCTCCCACTCGCCCCTCGCCACTCGCCGCGACGCCAGTCGCCAGTCGCGCCCCCCGCCGTTCCCACTCCCTAGTCCCACCTCCCACCTCCGATATACCTTCACCGCATGCCCGCCTTGCCCATTCCCACCGTCCCCTGGCAAGTCACCGGCAATCACTGGCTCGCGCTCCCGTGCGTGCATCCGAGCGACGCCTCCCTGCACGCCATCGGGGTCCTCCATCGCGGCGCGCGCGCGAGCGTCGAGTTCGCGGGCGGGCCCGATTTCCTCGGCGGCGACGGCCCCCCGCTGCTCAAGCCCGTGCTCCGCGTCGACGGCGAGGTGCAGCCGCTCGCGGCGCGCGGTCTCGCGTGGGAGCGCGCCGCCGGCTGGCTCCCCACCTTCACGTGCAGCGCGGGCGATCTCGTGCTCCGCGGCACCGTCTTCGCGCCGCACGGGCGCGAGGCCGACATCGCCGGCGCCGTGATCGCGCTCGCCGTGGAGAATCGCGGCGCGGTGCCGCGCCGGATCACCCTCTCGCTCGAGGGGACGCTCGGCCACCGCCAGATCCGCGTGCGGAGCGCGCGCCCCTGCGACGACGCGCACCGCGTCGTGGCCGCGCCCGGCCGCGTGATCGTGCTCGAGGGGAGCGCGCAGCCCGGCCTCGCCGCGCTCGCGGTGGCCGCCGACGGCGACGCGCGCGTGGAGACCGTCCCCGGCGCCGCGCCCACCTTCGCGCTCCACCGTGAGTTCACCTGCGCCCCCGGCGCGAACGCCGGCACCGCGTTCTACGTCGCCGCGGGCCCGGAGCGCGATGGCGCCGAGGCCACCGTCGCGGTCATGCGCCGGCGCGGGTGGGCCGAGCTCCTCACCGTCACGCGCGACACGCTGCAGCGCATGGAGCAGACCGTCGGCCACGACGGCATCGACCGGCTGATCAACCGCAACCTGCTCTTCGCCTACTTCTACGCGGCGGGGCGCGCGCTGGACGACGCGCACTTCTATCTCGTCCGCTCGCGCGCGCCCTGGAACGGGCATGGCGTGACCGTCGCCGATTGGGAGTCGCTCTCCTGGACGCTCCCCGCGATCCAGCTCGCCGACGCCCCCTTCGCGCGCGAGTTGCTCCTGCGCGCGGGGGAGCTGCACGGCTACGCCCCCGGCAACGGCGTCCATTACCTCGACGGCACGCTCTTCGAGCCCGGCTTCTCGCTCGAAGGGGTGGCCGCCTTCGCCCTCGCCACCGACCGCTACATCCGCGAGACGGGGGACGACGCGATCGTGGAGGAACCGATCGTGGCCGACACGCTCTACAACGCGTGGGAGGACCTGAGCGCGCGCCGCGATGAGCACGTGCCGCTCTTCCGCACCGAGGTCACCCTCGCCGGCGCCCCCTCGCCGCACCCGTACCCGCTGCACGGCAACGCCGTCGCGGCGCAGGCGCTCGAGATGTTCCGCCGCACGCTCGACGAGGAGACCGCGCGCGGCGTGCAGGACCCCGAGGCCGTGCGCGCCGCGCTCCGCCGCCACTTCGCCGTCGATCGCGAGGGCAAGGTGGTCTTCGCGTCGTCCGTCGACCTCGCGGGACACCACGACCTCGCCGAGGACGCGCACGCGAGCGCGTACTGGCTGCCGCTCTACGACGCCGTCGAGCGCCACGACTCCGTGTACCGCCGCACGGTGCGCGGCGCCGGCGACGACGCGCCCGCGGGCGCCCCCGTCGCGCTCGCCCGCCAGTGCGCGAAGCTCGTGGGCCCCGAGGCCGCGCCCGCGCTGCAATGGCTGCGCCGCGCGTCGCTCGACAACGGGCTCGCCGCCGAGTTCGTGGATGCGGAGGGGCGCGCCGTCTCCAATGGCGGCGACGCGTCGCTCGCCGGCCTCGTCGCCTGGTGCGCCTGGTACGCGGTGCACGCGCTGGGGGCGCGCCCGTGAGCGCCACCGCCATCCCTCCCGCCGCGAGCCCGGCCGACGGCGCCGAGGCCGCCGCGAGCCTCTTCTCGCGCACCTACGGCACCGAGCCCGCGATCGTCGCCTCCGCGCCGGGGCGCATCAACCTCATCGGCGAGCACGTCGACTACGCCGGCGGCCAGGTGCTGCCGCTCGCGATCGGCCGCCGCACGCACGTCGCCATCCGCGCGAACGGACTGGAGGTGGTGCGCGCGCTCTCCAGCGCGCAGAGCGAGGCGGGGCAGTTCCCCCTGCGCGGGGCGCGCCCCGAGGGGAAATGGTGGGACTACGTGGCCGGCATCTTCCATCGCCTCGACGAGGAGGGCGTGCCCCCCGCCGGGGCCGACATCGCCGTGTGGGCGGACCTCCCCCCGCGCGCGGGGTTGAGGTCCTCCGCGGCGCTGCTCGTCGCCGCCGCGCTCGCCGTCTCCGCGCTCTCGGGGCACCGGATCCCGCTCGGCCGGCTCGCCGCGATGGCGCGCCGCGCGGAGGAGGAGTACGTCGGCGTGGGCGTCGGGATCATGGACCATCTCGCGCGCGCGCTCGCGGAGGAGGGGCAGGCGCTGCACATCTGGTGCGACGGCGGGCGCTGCGAGCCGGTCCCCTTCCGCGAGAGCGTGCTCGTGTTCGACACGCGCGTGCCGCGCGCGCTGCGGGCGAGCGCCTTCAACGCGCGGCGCGCCGAGGCGGAGGCCGCCTTCGCCGCGCTGCGCGCGCGCCATCCCGCGCTGCCGCACCTCGCGGCGGCGACGCCGGATCAGGTCGACGCGGCGCGCCTCGCGCCGCCGCTCGACCGGCGCGCGCGCCACATCGTCTCGGAAACGCGCCGCGTCGAGGCGGCGGTGGCCGCGCTCCGGCGCGGCGAGTTGCTCCCCGGGGCGCTCCTCGCCGCCTCGCACGCGTCGCTGCGCGACGACTACGAGTGCTCCTGCGCCGAGCTCGACTGGTTCGTCGAGCGCATCACCGCGCACGCGGGCGTGCGCGGCGCCCGGCTCACCGGCGCGGGGTGGGGGGGCGCCGCGATCGCGGTGGGCGACCGCGAGGCGCTCGAGCGGGCGGCGCCGGCCGTCGCCGAAGCGTACCGTGTAAGGTTCCGCCGGACACCCCGCTGGTGGGTCACGGCGCCCGCGGCCGGCCCGATCGTGTCCCCCTATCGCAACGGCTGATTCTGGTGCAGAATCGCCTCTGGTCGAACCGGCCGGGACGCGGTACGTTATGCGCGTCGCGCCGGCCGGGTTCCCGGGTTCCACGGTTCCACGCGACGCGTACGACCGCAGTGCCGAGCACCTTGCCAGAGCATTCGTGATCCCGTCGGCCGTCGATCGGCGGCCCATCGTCCCGCGAAGGAGGAGGCAGATGAAACTCGCCCGTGCTGCATGGTGTGCGGCGCTGCTGGCCGGCCTGATGCCGGCGGCGGCGAGCGCACAGGGTTTCCAGCTCAATGAGATCGGATCGTGCGCGATCGGACGCGGCCAGGCCGTGACCGCCTCGCCGTGCACCGACGCCTCGATGATCTACTGGAATCCCGCCGCCACCGTCGAACTGTCCGGCTTCAGCCTCTACTTCGGCGACGCCTACATCGGCGCCCGCGGCAGTTACACGTCCGATACCACGGGGCAGACGACGTACGCGAACGTGCCGCCGGCCTTCCCGCCGAACGTCTTCTTCAACTACACCGACAAGGACCACAAGTGGGCGGCCGGCATCGGCATGTACGTGCCGTACGGCCTGACCAACCAGTGGCCCAACGGCTTCCAGGGGAACTTCGCCGGCCAGCGCGCGACGATCGCGACCTTCTACGTGCAGCCGAACGTCGCCTACGCCATCTCGAAGGACTGGTCGATCGGCGTCGGCGCCGTGTACGGCTATTCCAGCGTGCAGCTGCGCGAGGCGCTGGACATCTCGACGCAGTACGCGGCGCCCGGCGTGACCTTCGGCATGCTCGGCATCCCGAAGTACACGCAGTTCGCCTCGGCGACGGTCAACGGCACCGGGCAGACGTGGGGCTGGGCCGCCGGCATCCACGGCAAGATCGGCAGCGACTGGCAGGTGGGCGCGCGCTATCTCGCGCCGATGTACTTCGAGTACAAGAACGGCACCGCGAAGTTCCAGCAGGTGCAGACGAACATCACCCTCGCGGCGGGGAACCCGCTCGGCGCGCCCGCGGGCACGCCGCTCGATGCGCTGCTCACGCCGGAGTTCATCACCCCCGGCGGCTCGCTCGTGACGCAGGGCGCCACCGCCAAGATCGATCATCCCTGGCAGGCGCAGCTCGGCCTCTCGTACAGCGGCGTCACGAACTGGCTCTTCGAGCTCGACGGCATCATGTCCGGCTGGAGCGTGCTCCAGAACATCCCGATCACCTTCACGGGGCCGGCCGCCGCGAGCAGCCAGGTGCTGATCTCCGACTACAACGACTCGTGGGCGATCCGCGCGGGCGCGGAGCACGCCTTCGCGTCGGGGCTCAAGGGGCGCCTCGGCTACAGCTACGTGAGCACCCCGGTGCCCGCGGTGTCGGTGGATCCGACGCTCCCCGACCAGGACCGCCACAACTTCATGATCGGCGCCGGCGTCCCGCTCGGCGCGACCTGGACGCTCGACGCGGCCTACATGCTCGTGTACACCGCCGGCCGCCGCGGCCGCGTGGACGACCGCACGAGCGAGTCGCAGACCGCCGAGGAGCTGAACTCCGGCAACTACCAGCTCTGGGCCAACATCCTGTCGGTCAGCTTCAAGGCTTCCTGGTGATCACGCCACTCAACGCTTACGGGAGAATCGCCGATGTTCAGTAAGCATCATCTCGTGGGTGGCGCGGCCGCGGTCCTCGCTGCGGCCCTGCTCGCCGCCTGCACCTCCGACAAGAACATCAACATGCAGACGCCGGTGGATCCGCTGTTCAAGAGCTATGCGTCGCTCGGGAACAGCATCACCGCCGGCTACCAGTCCGGCGGCATCAACGACTCCACGCAGATGCAGTCGTACGCCGTCCTCTTCGCGGCCGCGGCGAACACCCGCTTCGCGATCCCCGATCTCGCGATGCCCGGCTGCCCGCCGCCGATCAACGACTTCCTCGCGCAGACGCGCGTGGGGGGCGGCACCTCGTCGACGTGCGCGCTGCGTACGCCGTCGTCGGTCACGTGGGCGATCAACAACGTCGCGGTGCCGGGCGCGACCAGCCTCGACCCGACGAGCCTGACCACCAGCGCGTCGAACGCGCTCACCACCTTCATCCTCGGCGGCCAGACGCAGGTGCAGCGCGCGTCGCAGGTGGTGCCGACGTTCGTCTCGATGTGGATCGGGAACAACGACGCGCTCGCGGCCGCCCTGGCCGGCGTGCTCGTGCCCACCAGCGGCGTCTCGCCGGGGCTCACGGACTCGATCACCTTCGTCAAGAACTACAAGGCGGACATCAACTCCCTGCTCGCCGTGACGAGCATCAAGGGCGGCGTGCTCTTCGCCGTCGTGGACGTGACCAACGCCCCGCTGCTCTTCCACTCGAACCTCCTCTTCACGCCGTACAAGGCGGAGTTCGATGCGTTCGCGGGCGCGGTGACGGCGGTCGACCCGTCGTGCCAGAGCAACGTGGCGCTCATCGACTTCCAGCTCGCCGGGGCGATCCGCGCCGGCGCGCACCCGGCGGCGATCACGTGCGTGCCCGCGCCGTATCCGGTGGGCGTGTACGTGCTCGACTCGATCGAGGTCGGCAAGGTCCAGCAGACCGTCGCCGCGTACAACCGCTACATCAAGGCGAAGGCCGATTCGATCGGCTGGGCGTACGTGGACGTCAACCCGGCGCTGCAGCAGCTCCGGCTGGCGGGGGCGATCCCCCCCTTCCCGTATCCCGTGCCCGACACGGCGTTCGGCACGTACTTCTCGCTCGACGGCGTGCACCCGAGCGCGAAGGCGCACAAGCTGGTCGCGAACACGATGATCGATTCCGTGAACGCGAAGTACGGCACGAGCCTCTCGCCGATCCCGTAAGGGCGCTCGCGGGCGGTACGCACACGGGGCGCGCGGCCGGAGCATCGGCCGCGCGCCCCGGTCGCATCGCGGCCCTTGTCGCTCCCGACAGCGGCGCGTAGCTTGAGTGGCGCGCGGGAATAGCTCAGTTGGTAGAGCACAACCTTGCCAAGGTTGGGGTCGCGGGTTCGAGTCCCGTTTCCCGCTCTGGTGAGCGCACAAGGCGGGAGAGGCCCAGGGGCCGCTCCCGCTTTGCCATCCGCCCGGGTGGCGAAATGGGCAGACGCGGGGGACTTAAAATCCCCTGCCGGCAACGGCGTGTGGGTTCGAGTCCCACCCCGGGCATCCCCTTGGCGCACCGGCACCTGCGCCGTGCGCGATCCCGCGGCGCTTGGCGCGTCCCCGCGCCGCGCCGAGCTTTCCCGCATGACCGACGTCGTCGCCCTCGCCGCCGAGCTGCTCGCGCTCGAGTCCCCCACCGGCGCCGAGGGGCCCGCGGTGGACTTCGTGGCGCGCTGGCTCGTCGCGCGCGGCTGGAACGTCCACGTGCAGGAGGTCTCCTCGGGCCGCGGCAACGTCTGGGCCTCGCGCTTGGGCGGCGGCGTCGCCTTCTCCACGCATCTCGACACCGTGCCCCCCTTCATCCGCCCCGCGCTCGACGGCGACCATCTGCGCGGCCGCGGCGCCTGCGACGCGAAAGGGATCGCCGCCGCGATGATGGCCGCCGCCGACCGCCTCGCCACCGAGGGGGAGCAGCGCGTCGATCTCCTGCTCGTCGTCGGCGAGGAGAAGGGCTCCGACGGCGCGCGCGCCGCGAACCACCTCCCGGCCACGAGCCGGTTCCTCGTGAACGGCGAGCCCACCGAGAGCCGCCTCGCCTCCGGCTGCAAGGGCTCGCAGCGCGTCACCCTCCGCACGCGCGGGCGCGCCGCGCACTCCGCGTACCCGCAGCTCGGACGCTCCGCCATCGAGCCGATGCTCGCGCTCCTCCCCACGCTCGCGAACGTCAAGCTCCCCACCGATCCCGTGCTCGGCGAGACCACGGTGAACATCGGCACGATCCGCGCCGGCACGGAGGCGAACATCATCCCCGACCTCGCCGAGGCGGAGCTCATGTTCCGTCTCGTGGGCGACGTGCGCGACGTCAAGCGGCTGCTGGAGGAGTGGGTCGGCGGCCGCGCCGAGATCGAGTACGGCTCGTACATCCCGGCGCAGAAGTTCCACACGATCCCCGGCTTTCCCGCCGCGCCCGTCGCCTACACGAGCGACATCCCCCTCCTCGGCCGCTGGGGGACGCCGCTCCTCTTCGGCCCCGGCTCGATCCACGTAGCGCACACCCCCGACGAGTTCATCGACGTGCGCGAACTGCGCGCCGCGGTGGACGCCTACGTGCGCATCGCGCGCACGCTGCTCGCGTCGTGAGCGCGCCCGCGAAGAAGGTGCCGGTGGCGGTGCTCGGCGCCACGGGAGCGGTGGGGCAGGCCTTCGTGCGGCTGCTCGCCGCGCACCCCTGGTTCACCCTCGCCGAGGTCGCGGCCTCCGAGCGCTCGGCCGGGAAGAGCTACGCGGAAGCGGCGCGGTGGCTCGAGGGCGCGATGCCCGCCGCTGCGGCCCGGCTTCCCGTGCTCCCGTGCGACCCGGCGAGCGTGACGTCGCCGCTCGTCTTCTCGGCGATGGATGCCGCCGCGGCCACCGAGGTGGAGGCGGCCTTCGCGCGCGCGGGGCGCGTGGTGCTGAGCAACGCGCGCAGCTACCGCATGGAGCCCGACGTGCCGCTGCTCATCCCCGAGGTGAACGCGGACCATCTCGCGCTGGTGGACGTGCAGCGCTCCGTGCGGAAGTGGACGGGGGCGATCGTCACGAACCCGAACTGCGCGGCGTCGGTGGTCGCGATGGCGCTGCAGCCGCTGCACCAGGCGTTCGGCGTGCGGCAGTGCTTCGTCACCACGCTGCAGGCGGTCTCGGGGGCGGGGTACCCCGGCGTGCCGTCGCTCGACATCCTCGGCAACGTCATCCCCTTCATCGGCGGCGGCGAGGAGGAGAAGATCGAGACGGAGACGCCGAAGATGCTCGGCGTGCTCGACGGGGCGTCGGTGCGCCCGGCGCCGATCGGCATGAGCGCGCAGGTGACGCGCGTGCCGGTGGAGCACGGGCACACGGTGAGCCTCGCGATCGCGCTCGAGCGCCGCGCGACGCCGGAGCAGGCGATCGTCGCGCTCGCCGCGTGGAAGGGCGCGGTGCACGGCCTCGGCCTGCCCAGCGCGCCCGAGCCGCCCATCATCGTGACCGCGGACGAGTCGCGCCCGCAGCCGCGCCGCGACGTGCACGCGGGCGCCGGGATGACCGTCACCGTGGGGCGCGTGCGGAAGGATCCGCTGCTCGACCTGCGCCTCGTGGCGCTCGGCCACAACATCCAGCGCGGCGCGGCCGGCGCGTCGGTGCTCAACGCCGAGCTCGCGCTCGTGCGTGGGCTCGTGCGCGCGTGATCGTCCTCAAGTTCGGCGGCACATCGGTGGCCGATGCGGCCGCGATCGACCGCGCCGCCGCCATCACGCGCTCGCGCCTCGCGCGGAAGCCGGTGGTCGTGGTGTCCGCGCTCGCGGGCGCCACGAACGCGCTGCTCGGCATCGCGGAGCAGGCGGCGCGCGGGCGCCTCATCGTCGCGCTCAGCGGCGTGGAGGAGCTGCGCGCGCGCCATTTGCGCGAGTGCGAGGCGCTGCTCG
>DATKOH010000060.1:0-3905 GCA_035524735.1 Gemmatimonadaceae bacterium | reverse complement strand
ATCTGCAATCCCACGGCCGCGGCCTCGATGCTCGCGGCATCCGCGGCGCCATCGAACCAGGCCATCGTGCCGGCGCCCGCGCCGTGCGCCGCGCGCGCGGCGATCGCGGCCGCGCGGCGCAGCGCGTTGGGCATCGACGCGGGCTCGCCGAGGCCGACGAGCAGGATCCGCTGCGGTCCCTTCGCGCCGCCCACGACGTGGAAGGTCTCATCGCGCCCGCCGCGGAAGTCGCGGCGCTGGAGCGTGCGGCCGAGGGCGCCGCCGAGCGCCGCGTCGAGCGCGGCCAGCGGACCGGTGAGCGTCGCGTCCTTGCGGAGCGCGATGGCGAGCAGCGGCACGTCGAGCGACGCGAGGTCGGCCTGGCGCGCGGAGAGGCGGATCGGCATGGCGGTGGTCCGGTGCGGAGTGCGAGCGGCGCCCGAGACCGGGGCGCCGGCGGACAGCGAGTGAAGTTAAGGGCGCGGCGCGCCGAGCGGCAAGCGAGCCCTCGGCCTACTGCTTGCTCGCCGCCGCGATCCGTTCGCGGAACTCGACGATCCAGTTCGGCACGGCGATCAACTGTGAACCGCGCCGCAGCGGGCGCACGCCGAGGATGCGGTTGCCGTCGGGCGAGATGTCGATGCTCGCCGTGCCCGCGCTCGAGATCACCGCCCCGCTGCCCGTGAGAATGGTGTCGCGCGACAGCACCTGATAGCTCGGCGGGCCCGAGGTGCGCGCCCGGATGATCGCGTCACCGAATTCGTACGTGATGCTCTTCCCGTCCCGCGACCAGATCGGTGCCATGCCGCCGCCGGCGGAGATCTGCACCTTGGCCGAGGGGTCGGGGAACGACCGAACGTACACTTCCTGCGTGCCGGTCTCGTCGGAGGTGAAGGCCACCCACTTGCCGTCGGGGGCGAAGCGTCCGGACCAGTCGATCGCCGGCGACGTGACGTACGCCTTGGACGCGACGCCCGAATCGCGGGAGACGGTCCAGAGGTCCCACGTGTTGTCGATGAGCGCGCTCACCACCATCGAGCGACCGTCGGGACTCATGGTGCCGCAGGTGGCCAGGTCCGTCATCTTGCCCACGGGACGGGGGGCCGTGCCGCCCTGCGCCGCCTGCAGGTAGAACTCGCTGCGCGCGTTCACGAGGAAGAGGTCCTTGCCGTCGGGGCGCCACTCGATGCAGCTCACGGAGCCCATGGACGTGATGCGCGACATCGTGGACGTCGTGAAATCGTAGATCCACAGGTCGGCCTGCTGCCCGGACTGGATGACGACCGCGACCTTCTTGCCATCGGGCGAGAGCCGCGGCGTGGCGTACGGGCGGGCGTCCTTCACGATGGGATGGAAGGTGCGATCGCGGTCGAACCAGCCGAGTTCGCCCGCGTCCGCGCCGCGCGCCGTGATCAGCGCGCCGCCCTTCGAGACGAAGATGTCGGAATTCCCGTTGTTCCCCGCCCAGACGTTCACGGGATCGAGCACCGGCACCGGACGGCCCACGGTCTTCTTCCCGCGCTCGTCGACCGCCACGGCCATCACCGCGCCATCCGCCTGGACGTATACGAGGTGGTCGTCCAGCACGGCGAGCGGCCGCACCCCCTTGATGCCGAGCGGCACGACCGTGCCGTCATCCACGGAGGCGAGCGCGAGCTGCGATGCGGCGAGCTCGCCGTACCAGAGCACGAAGGCGACGGTCTTGCCATCGGGGAAGGCGATCGGCCACGCATGGTTGAGCACGCCGTGCGCGCTGTCCGGGTGCGTGAGCGGCGCCGGCTCGCCGCCGGCGGCGCTCACGATCGAGAGCCCGTGCATCGAGCCCTGCGTGCCCAGGATGAGCTCGTTGCGCGACGTCCAATCGGCGCCGTTCGCGGCGCCGCCGGAGGAGATGTTCACCGGCGCGCTGCCGTCCAGGCGAACCTTCTTCTCCTTCCCCGTGTTCTCGAAGGCCACCCACTGGCCGTCGGGAGAGAAGAGCGGCTGGAAGGCATCCTCTGTCCCGGGGATCGGCTGTGCCTCCAGCTGATCGGTGCGCAGCGCGTAGAGCATCGGCCCCTTGGGCGCGCGCGCCGCGGAGAACACGATCGTCCCGCCATCGGGGGAGATCGCCGCCGGCCAGGGGAAGTTGAGGGCCGGATGCACGCTGTCGCCCGCGAAGACCACGAAGCGCACCGCGCGCCCGGCCGCCGCCGGCGCGCCGCGCCGCGTCGCGATCCCCGCCACCGCGAGCGCCGCGACCGCGACCAGGGCAAGCGCCAGGACGATGGGATCGCGCAGCCGCGCCTGAAACGAGCGCCGCGCCGCCGGACGCGCCGCCACCGTGCGCGCGCCGCTCACGGGGCTCCGCCCCTCCAGCGCGTTCGCGAACTCGTGCGCCGTGGCGAAGCGGTCGGCGGGCAGCTTCTCGAGCGCGCGCTCCAGCGCCTCCTCCACCTGCTCGGGCACCGCGGGGCGCGCCGAACGGATGGGGCGCGGCCGGTCGGTGAGCACGCGCGCGATGATCGCCTGCGCCGTGTTCCCGATGTGCGGCGGCTCGCCGGTGAGCATCTCGTACGTGACGGCGGCGAGCGAATAGATGTCGCTGCGGCCGTCGATCACGCGGTCGCCCGTGGCCTGCTCCGGGCTCATGTACTGGGGCGTACCGAGGGAGAGTCCCGTCTGCGTGATCCGCTGCCCGCCCGCGCGGCTCACCGCGAGCGCGATCCCGAAGTCGGCGACCATCGGCTGCCCGGCCTGCAGGAGGATGTTCTCCGGCTTGAGGTCGCGGTGGATGACGCCGTGGCCGTGCGCGTAGTCGAGCGCGTTCGCCACGGCGACGGAGATCCGCACCGCCTCGTCCACCGGGAACTGCTTCTCCCGCTCCAGCCGGGCGCGGAGCGATTCCCCTTCCACGTACGGCATCACGTAGAAGAGCTGCCCCCCCGCCTCGCCGCTGTCGAAGAGCGGCAGGAGGTTCGGGTGCTGCAGGTTGGCGGTGACCTTGATCTCGGCCAGGAAACGCTCGGTGCCGAGCACGGCGCCCAGCTCGGGGTTGAGCACCTTGAGGGCGACGTGGCGGTCGTGCTTCACGTCGCGCGCGAGGTAGACCGTGGCCATGCCGCCGGCGCCGATGCGGCGCTCCACCACGTAGCGGTCGCTGAGCGCCGCGGCGAGCTGGGAGATCTCTTCCATAGCCGGGAATGCTACGGGGTGGGCGTAGGCGGCGGAAGGCGGCGCGGCGCTCGGGGCGACTGGCCGAACCGGGCGCGCCGGGAGTAGGTTGGGCGCGTCCCCCGCTCGGGAGCGCACCATGGCACGTGTCGCCGCATCGCTCATCACCGTGATCGCGCTCGTCGCGCGCCCCGCCGCGGCGCAGGGCGCCGCGCAGCAGGGCGCCGCGCCCGCCACCGGGCGCGACGTCATCCAGGGGATGCGCGACGGCTACGGCGGGCGCTGGTACCGCACGCTCACCTTCGTGCAGAAGACCACGAAGCGGCTCCCCGACGGGCGCGACACCGTATCCACCTGGTACGAGAGCGTGCGCTGGACGGACGCAAAGGGCACCGAGCTGCGCATCGACATCGGCCCCCCGGCGCTCGGGAACGGCGTGCTCTACACCGCCGATTCGGTGTGGATCTTCCGCGGGGGCGCGCTCAGCGCGCACCGCGCCGGCGGGAACGCGCTCCTGCCGCTCATCCTCGGCGTGTACGTGCAGCCCGTCGACCGGACGCTCGCCGAGCTGCGGGCGATCGGCATCGACTGGACGCGCCCCGCGCTGCGCGGCACGTGGAAGGGGCGCGCGGTGTGGATCGCCGGCGCCAGCTCTGCGGCGGACAGCACGTCGCCGCAGCTCTGGGTGGATGCGGAGAACCACATGATGGTGCGCGCGATCTTCCCGCCGGTGCCGTCGGCGGCGGTGATGGACATGCGCTTCGAGGGGATCG
>DATKOH010000059.1:0-2471 GCA_035524735.1 Gemmatimonadaceae bacterium | reverse complement strand
CGCTACCAGTACCCGTAGAGGGCGGGGGAGCGGGGCGGGGCGGGGGGAGCGGGGGCGAAGGCCGGTCCCCGCTCCCCTCTGTCATCTGCCCCCTGCCCCTCCTCTCCTCCATGCCCTAAATTGAATGGCTGTAACGATTTCAGACCCTTTTCACGGATGCTACCGGACGCGTGCGGATCTCGGTGGTGGGAACCGGCTACGTCGGCCTCGTGGTCGGCGCGTGCCTGGCGGAGACCGGCAATGACGTGGTCTGTGCGGACGTCGATCGCGGGAAGATCGACGGCCTGCGCCGCAACGTCCTCCCCATCTACGAGCCGGGGCTGGAGTCGCTCGTCGAGCGGAACCAGGCGCAGCGGCGGCTGACCTTCACGGCCGACGTCCCCGAGGCGATCGCGGGGGCGGAGGTGATCTTCATCGCGGTGGGCACGCCTCCCGACGAGGATGGCTCGGCGGACCTGCGGCACGTGCTCGACGTCGCGACGCTCATCGGCCAGCACATGACGCGCGAGGTGGTGATCGTCACCAAGAGCACCGTGCCGGTGGGCACCGCGGCCAAGGTGGGGGCCGCCGTGCGCGGCGCGGCGCGCTTCCCCTTCCATCTCTGCAGCAATCCCGAGTTCCTCAAGGAAGGCGCCGCCGTCGAGGACTTCCTCAAGCCCGACCGCGTGGTGCTCGGCGTCGACAGCGACCACGCGCGCTCGGTCATGGCGGAGCTCTACGCGCCCTTCGTGCGCACGGGGAAGCCGATCATCTTCATGGACATCCCCTCGGCGGAGATGACCAAGTACGCGGCGAACGCGATGCTCGCGACGCGCATCTCCTTCATGAACGAGATCGCGAACCTGTGCGAGGTCGTGGGGGCGAACGTGGACCTCGTGCGGAAGGGGATCGGGAGCGACGCGCGCATCGGGCCGAGCTTCCTCTTCCCGGGGCCGGGCTACGGCGGCTCGTGCTTCCCGAAGGACGTGCAGGCGCTGCTGCGCACGGCGCACGAGGTGGGGATGCCGATGCGCGTGGTGGAGGCGGTGGAGGCGGCGAACGAGCGGCAGAAGGAGCGGCTGTTCGAGAAGCTGCACGCCGCGCTCGGCGCCATGCGCGGGATGCGCGTGGCGGTGTGGGGGCTGGCGTTCAAGCCGCAGACGGACGACCTGCGCGAGTCGCCGGCGCTCACGCTCGTGGCGCAGCTGCTCGAGGCGGGGGCGGCGGTGGCGGCGCACGACCCCGTGGCGATGCCGGAGGCGCGCAAGCGGCTCGGCGCGGCGGTGCGCTACGCGGAGTCGAACTACGACGCGCTCGACGGCGCGGACGCGCTGGCGATCGTCACCGACTGGAACGAGTACCGCCACCCCGACTTCGCGCGAATGAAGGCGGCGCTCAAGCGGCCGGTGATCGTGGACGGGCGCAACCTGTACGACCCGGCGCGCATGGCGGCGCTCGGCTTCACCTATCACTCGATCGGGCGCGCGGCGGCGTGAGGGTCCTCATCACCGGCGCCGCCGGATTCCTCGGGTCGCACCTTTGCGACCGCTTCCTCGCCGACGGCCACCAGGTGGTGGGCCTCGACAACTTCATCACCGGGCACCCGGACAACATCGCGCACCTGGCGTCGGAGCCGCGGTTCGAGTTCGTGCGGCACAACATCTCCACGTACACCTACGTGGCGGGGCCGCTGGACGGCGTGCTGCACTTCGCGTCGCCGGCCAGCCCGCGCGACTACCTCGAGCACCCGATCCCCACGCTCAAGGTGGGCGCGCTCGGCACGCACAACGCGCTCGGCCTCGCGCTCGCGAAGCAGGCGCGCTTCTTCCTCGCGAGCACGAGCGAGGTGTACGGCGACCCGCTCGTGCACCCGCAGCCGGAGAGCTACTGGGGGAACGTGAACCCGGTGGGGCCGCGCGGCGTGTACGACGAGGCGAAGCGCTTCGCCGAGGCGATGACGATGGCGTACCACCGCTTCCACGGGCTGGACACGCGCATCGTGCGGATCTTCAACACCTACGGGCCGCGCATGCGCCCGCACGACGGGCGCGTGGTGTCGAACTTCATCGTCCAGGCGCTCACCGGCCGCCCGCTCACGCTCTACGGCGACGGGCAGCAGACGCGCAGCTTCTGCTACGTGCAGGATGAGATCGAGGGGATCTACCGGCTCTTCCTGCGCGGCGATGCGGAGCCGACGAACATCGGCAATCCGGACGAGTGCACGGTGCGGGAGCTGAGCGAGCTCGTCCTCTCGCTCACCGGCTCGGCATCCGTGGTGGAGCGCAAGCCGCTGCCGGAGGACGACCCGCGCGTGCGCCGTCCCGACATCGCGCGGGCGCGGGCGCTGCTCGGCTGGGAGCCCGCGGTGGCGCTGCGCGACGGGCTGCGGCGCACCATCGACTACTTCCGCGCGCTCGACCCGGCGCGCCTCCAGCCCCATGGCTGAGCGCATCCTGCTCACCGGCGCCGCGGGCTTCATCGGCTCGCACGTG
>DATKOH010000058.1:0-12616 GCA_035524735.1 Gemmatimonadaceae bacterium | reverse complement strand
GGGAGACGACGACGTTCTGCATGGATGGCCTGGGGCATGCGCGCCGGGCGCGCGGGCGCCCCGTCCTGAAAATAATACGACGGACGAACCGCGAAGGTTCGTCCGTCGCATCACCCGCAGGCGCGTGGCGGCGCGCGCGGGGGCTACTTGGGCGGGATGCCGATGACCTTGACGCCCGCGCCGCGCGCCATGTCCATCGCCACGATCACGTCCTGGTACATCACGGCCGTGTCGCCCTTCACGAAGATGATCTTGTCCGGCCGCGGGTCGTAGATCTCCTTGAGGCGCGCCAGGAGCCGGTCCTTCGGCACTTCCTCGCTGTTGATCTTGTACGTGGGCCCGGGGAGGACCTGGAGCACGATCTGGGTCGGAGCCTGCGCCGGCGCCGTGGTGGCGGGCGTCGGGTCGGGGAGCTGCAGATCGATCGCCTTCCGCATCATCGGCACCGCCATCATGAAGATGATGAGCAGCACCAGCAGGACGTCGATCATCGGCGTGACGTTGATGTCGTTCGTGAGGCCGCCGCCGCCTCCGGTGGACATGGCCATGGGCGGTCTCCTTACGGGGTGGGCGCCGGCGCCGGAGCGGCGCCGCCCGCCTTCTTCTGGTCCTCGGGCACCGTGGAACTCGTCCCCGGCGCCTGATCGCTGATCGCGCCGAGCACGCGGACGCCGTTGTGCGCCGCGATGTCGATCGCGTCCAGCACCTTCGAGTACTTCAGGTTCCGGTCGGCCTTGAGATAGAGGATCTTGTCCTCCGTGCGGGCCTCGAAGATCGCCTTGAGCTGATCGCCGAGCGTCTCGTTCTTGATCGGCCGCTTGTTCAGGTAGTACTGGCCGTCCCGGTCGATCCCGAGCACCTGGTCATCCGGGTCCTCGGGGTGCGACTTCAGGTTGATGCCGCTGGGCGGCACCGCCGCGAAGCCGGCGTTGATGAGCGGGGTGACGATCATGAAGATGATCAGCAGCACGAGCATGACGTCGATCATCGGCGTCACGTTCGGCTCGGCCTTCACGCCGCCGCCGCCCCCGGTGGACATCGCCATGGGTTCGCCTCCTCGAGCGCCGCGCGTCTACTGCGCGATCGGGCCGCTCGGGCCCGACGCCGCGCTGAACTCGCGGGTGAAGCGCGACCGGCCGAACTCGCCCGCCACGCCCTTGATGAGGTAGTCGATCATCTCCTTCGACGTGTACGTCATCTCGACGCTCAGGTTGTCGATCTTGGTCGTGAAGTAGTTGTACGACCACACCGCCGGGATGGCGACGAGGAGACCGAAGGCCGTCGTGATGAGCGCCTCGGCCACGCCGGCCGAGATCGCGCCGATGCCGCCCGCGCCCGACTGCGCCATGCCCTGGAAGGCGTTCACGATGCCCATCGTGGTGCCGAGGAGGCCGACGAACGGCGCCGTGGCGCCCACCGTCGCGAGGATCGCGAGGCCGCGCTTCAGCTCGGCGGTGATGATCATCATGTTCCGCTCCACCGCGCGCTCGGCCGAGTTGATGTCGGACACCGTCACCGACCCGTCCTGCAGCAGCGGCTTCACCTCGCCCAGCGCCCCGCCGAGCACGCGCGCGACGTGCGAGCGCTTGTAGCTCTCGGCGAGCTTGATCGCCTCGTTGAGGTTGTCCTCCTCGAGGAACTGGGAGAACTCGGGGGCGAACTTGCGCGTCTCGGCCTGCGCCTTGCGCAGGCTCCACCACTTCTTGATGAACTCGTTCATCGAGAGCAGGGACATGAGGAAGAGGACGCCCGCGATCCCCTTCGCGAACCAGCCCATCGAGTTCCAGAGATCGAGCAACGAGATGTTCATGGTAGGTCGGCTCCTGAGCGGTTGAGATCGCGCCTGACTAGTTCTTCTTGACTCCGAACACGAACGGCAGCTGCACGTACTGCTTCACCTTGTGCCCGCCGGCCTCGGCGGGATAGAACCGGTAGAACGGCAGCACGCGCCGGATCTCGGACACGAACAGCTCGTTCTTCGTCTGCAGCACCTTGAAGGTGCTCATGTCGGCCTTGCCCAGGGTGTCCACGACGAACTGCACGAGCACCTCGCCCTCGATCTGCGCGCTCTCGAGCATGGACGGATACTTCGGCTGCGGGTTGCCGTCCTTCGCGAGCACCGGCTTCTCCACCTGGAACTCGAAGAGCGGCTGGTCGGTGGGGGTGCCACCCTCCACGCCCTTCGACGTCCCGCCGGCCACGCCCTTCCCGCTGAAGTCGGCCTCATCGGTCACCGTCTTCGAGAGGTCGACGTCGGGGATCTTGTCCGGGATGTTGATCGGCGCCGAGAGCACCTGGAATCCCTTCGGCGGCGGCGGCGCGGCCGGCACGTCCGGCGGTGGCGGCTTCTTCTCCGGCTCCGGCGGCGGCTCCTTCTTCACTTCCGCGAACTTGACCTCCTCCGCCTTCACCATCTCCTTCACTTTCTCGCCCGCATGAAGCGTGATCACCACCACCACGGCGAGGATCGCCGCGTGGATGACGACGCTGAGCATCGTGCTCCCGATGCTCCGCTGCGTCTTCCGCTTCGACTCGATGAGGTTGTTGAACATGCGGTCTCACTGAAGGTGAACGGCGCCGCGACATCACGCGGCCTTTCTGCAGGGCCTATTCTACGACGTGCGGATTGGAGCGGAATGCACGCAACATTAAGTTTCGGTGAAGGCGCTATTATGATTCGGCATCCGCGCCGCCGCCAGATTGGATGATCCTCACCCGGCGGCGCCGGGCGCGCCGGGCGACGCCGCGCCCTCCCCGCCCGCCGCGCCCGCCACCCCGGCGCTCGCCGGCTCGTACAGCGGCAGCGTAACGGTGAACGTGCTGCCGCGCGTGAGCCGCGAGCGCACCGCGATCGAGCCGCCGTGCGCCTCCGCGATGTACTGCGCGATCGCGAGCCCCAGCCCGAAACCGCTCCGCTCCCCGCCGCGCGAGCGCGCGCGGTCCGCGCGGTAGAAGCGCTCGAAGATGTACGGCAGGTCCGCCGCCGCGATGCCGATCCCCGAGTCGCGCACGCTGAACGCCGCCGTGCGCTCGTGGCGCACGAGCGCGAGCTCCACCGACCCGCCGCGCGGCGTGTACTTGATCGCGTTGGTCGCCAGGTTGAGGAACAGCTGGCGCAGGCGCGTCGCGTCGCCGAGCACCGTGGCGGGCTCCAGCTGCGGCATCGTCACGACGAGCCGCGCCGGCTCGCCGAGGATGGCGGCGGTCTCGAACACCTCGCGCACGAGCGGCTCGAGCGCGACCGGCTCGCGGTGGAGGTCGAAGCGCCCCTCGTCGGCGCGCGCGAGGGTGAGGAGGCTCTCGACGAGGTCGGCCATCCGCCGGGTCTCGTGCAGCGCCTCCTCGAGCGCGACGAGGCGCTCCGCGCGCGGCGCCCCCTCGTTCATGGCGCGCTCCACGTCGGCGCGGAGCACCGCGAGCGGCGTCTTGAGCTCGTGGCTCGCGTCGGCGGTGAAGCGGCGCAGCGCCGCGAAGGAGCTCTCGAGGCGCGCGAGCATGTCGTTCACCGTGTCGATGAGCCGCTGCAGCTCGGCGCCCGCCGTGGAGGGGAGGCGGCGGTGCAGCGAGCGGCCGTCGGTGATCGCCTGCAGCTCGTCGATGATGCGGTCCACGGGCTCGAGCGCGCGCCCGGCGATCGCGTAGGCGAGGGCGAGCGACACGAGGAGGAGCACGGGGGCGATGGCGACGAGCGTGCCGAAGAGCTCGCGCACGGCGGCCGCCTGCACGGGCGCGAGCGGGATCCCCACCGCCACGCGCGCCGCCGGCGAGCGCGCCGAGGGGCGCCGCACCGCGAGCACCACCGCCTCCCCGCCGAGGGGGACGAGGCGCGCGCCGCTGTCGGTGGCGAGCATCTCGCGCTCGAGCTGGAGCACGTCATCGTTCGAGAGGTTCGACACCGCGCCGGTGGAGAGCGCGAGCAGCCGCCCGTCGCGCGCCACCACGGCCACGTAGTCGGGCATCCCCTCGATCATCGCGCGCACCCCCGCCGAGAGCGCGGGCACGGTGTCGCGCGGGGTCCCCTTGGAGGTGAGCGTCCCCGCCTCCTCCGCCTGGCGGAGCACAGCGATCACCACCCCCGCCTCGGCCGCGGCGCTCCGCCGCACCTCCTCCACCGCGCCCGCGCGGCGCGCCGCCCAGAGGGCCAGCGCGAGCGCGACCATCGTCGCGAGCAGCGCCCCCGCGAAGGCGAGGGTGAGGCGGAAGCGGATGGTGGTCATGGCGGGCCCGCGGCGGTCACTCCCGCACGACGTAGCCCACGCCGCGCACGGTGTGGATGAGCTTCACCTGGTGCGCGGTGTCCACCTTCTTGCGGAGGTGGTTGATCACGACGTCCACGATGTTCGTGCCCGGGTCGAAGTGGTAGCCCCAGGCGTACTCGGTGATGAGCGTGCGGCTCATCACGCGCCCCGCGTGGCGCATGAGGTACTCGAGCACCGTGAACTCCTTCGCGGTGAGCTCGATCGGCGCGCCGGCGCGCGTGACCGTACGCGTGTTGCGGTCGAGCGCGAGGTCGGCCACGTGCAGCGCCGGCGTGGCGATCACCTGCGGGCGGCGGCTCAGCGCCTCCACGCGCGCGAGCAGTTCCTCGAAGGCGAAGGGCTTGGTGACGTAGTCGTCGGCGCCCGCGCGCAGCGCCTTCACCTTGGCGTCCACCGCGTCCTGCGCCGTGAGCACCAGCACCGGCCGCTCGAAGCCGCGCGCGCGGAGGTTGTGCAGCACCTCCATCCCCGAGCGGCCGGGAAGGCGCATGTCGAGCACGATCAGGTCGTAGCTCCCGTTGGACGCGAGGCGCTCCCCCTCCTCTCCCTCCGGCACGAGGTCCACCACCCAGCGCTGCTCCTCGAGGCCGCGCTTGACGTACTGGCCGACGGTGGGATCGTCCTCGATGACGAGGATCTTCATGCGGGCCCCGCGCCGCCGTGGCGCGGGCGGCTGATGCCGTATTCGCGGATCTTGCGGTAGAGCGTCTTGGGGGAGATGCCGAGCGTGTCCGCGGCGCGCCCCTGGTGCCAGTTCACCTGGCGGAGCACGGCGTCGATGTGGCGGCGCTCCATCTCCTCGAGCGAGGTCATCGGGTCGGCCGCGGCGCGCGCCGGCGCGACGGGCATCCCCACGCCCAGCGCGAGGTCCGCCGCGCGCACCTCCGGGGCGCTCGCCACGAGCGCCGCGCGCTCGATCACGTTGCGCAGCTCGCGCACGTTCCCCGGCCACGGGTACGCCTGCAGAGCGTCGAGCGCGTCCACGGAGAGCGTGCGCGCCGCGCCCCCCGCCGTATGCGACAGGAAGTGCTTCGCGAGCAGCGGGATGTCCACCGCGCGCTCGCGCAGCGGCGGGAGGTGGATGCTCACCGCGTTGATGCGGTAGTAGAGGTCGGCGCGGAAGGCCCCCTCCCCCACCTGCGCGGCGAGGTCCTGGTTGGTGGCCGCGATGATGCGGAAGTCAGAGCGCACCTTCTGCGTGCCGCCGGCGCGGTAGAACATCCCCTGCTCCAGCGCGCGCAGGAGCTTCCCCTGCGCCTTCGGGTCGAGCGCGCCCACCTGGTCGAGGAAGAGCGTGCCCCCCGACGCCAGCTCGAGCAACCCGAGCCCGCGCTCCCCCGCGCCGTGGAAGGCGCCCTTCTCGTGGCCGAAGAGCTCGCTCTCCATCCGGTCCGGCGCGATCGCGGCGCCGTTGAGGTCCACCCACGGCCCGTCGGCGCGCGCCGAAAGCCGGTGCACGAGCCGCGCGACCAGCTCCTTCCCCGTCCCCGACTCGCCGGAGATCAGCACCGGCGAATCGCTCTTCGCCACCCGCTCCACCAGCGCGAGCACCGCCTTGAGCGGCGCGTAGTCGGTGACGATCTCGTCGGCGGCATCCATGCGCACGAGGCGCGCGTGCATCATCGCGTGCTCGCGCGCCAGCCGGCGCTTCTCGAAGGCGCGCCGCACCAGCACGTCGATCTCCGCCATCCGGTAGGGCTTCGTGAGGTAGTCGTACGCGCCCAGCTTCATGGCGCCGATCGCGCTGTCGATCGAGCCGTTGCCGGTGATGATGATCACCTCGGGCGGCGCCGCGTCCTCGCGCACCGCGCGCAGCACCTCGAGCCCGTCCATCGCCGGCATCAGGATGTCGAGCAGCGCCACGTCGAAGCTCTCGGCGCGCAGCGTGTCGAGCGCCACGCGGCCGTCGCCGCACGTGGTCACGTCGCACCCGCGCTCGATCAGGAACTGCGCCAGCACGGCGCTCAGGTGCGGCTCGTCCTCCGCGACGAGCACCTTGATCCGCGGCCCGTCGCTCATGCGGCCCCCGGCGCCAGCGGCAGGCGCACCCGGAAGCACGCCCCCTGCCCCGGCGCGCTCTCCACCTCGATCCGCCCGCCGTGGTCGCGCACGATCCCCCAGCAGATCGACAGCCCGAGCCCCGTGCCCCGCCCCGGCGGCTTCGTCGTGAAGAAGGGCTCGAAGAGCCGCGGCAGGTGCTCGGCCCGGATGCCATGCCCCGTGTCGCGCACCTCCAGCAGCGCGTCGCCGCCGTCGCGCGCCGTGCGCACCACGACCGTCCCCTCCCCCTGCATCGCGTCCGCCGCGTTCAGCAGCAGCGCCACGAGCACCTGCACGAGCTGCGGCGCGCTCCCCATCACCGGCGGCAGCGCGCCGTCGTGCACGCGGTCGGCGCGCACGCCCTTGAAGCGCGCGTGGTGGCGCAGCAGCATCAGCGCCTCCTCCGCCACGCTCGCGAGCGGGAGCGGCCCCTTCGCCTCCTCCGACGGCCGCGAGAAGTCCAGCACGCCGTTCACGATCCGCTTCGCCCGCTGCACTTCGAGATCGATGATCCGGCAGAGCTCCGCCGCCCGGTCGCGCGTCGCGGGATCGCTCACCGCCGCCGGCACCACGAGCGCGAGCGATTCCGCGCACGCTCCCACCGTCGCGAGCGGGTTGTTCACCTCGTGCATCACCCCCGCCGCGAGCTGCCCCACCGCCGCGAGCTTCTCCGCCTGGTTCACCCGCGCCTGCGAGCGCTTCTCCTCGGTGATGTCCTCGCCGAGCGTGATCACGTGCGTCACCTCGCCGGCGCCGAGCCGCATCGGGATCTTGCTCACCCGGTAGGTGCGCGACTCCCCCGTGGCGCGCGACGTGATCTCGTACTGCCGCACCGCGCCCGTCGCGAACACATCGTCGAACTCGCGCCGCAGGAGGTCGGGCGCCTGGCGCCGCAGCACGTCGAACACCGTGCGCCCCATCGCCGCCTCGCGCGCGATGCCCTGCGTGCCCGCCTCCCGCGTGCGGTTCCACGCGTGCACGCGGTACTCGCGGTCCACCACGTACAGGCCGAGCGGGAGCGCGTCGACGATCCCCGCGAAGATCTCGTTCTCCGCCTCCGCGGCCGGCGCCGCCGCGCGGCGCGACGCCCCGTCGAGCGCATCGGCGGCGGCGAGCAGCCGCGCGCGGTCGGCCGCCGCCGTCCCGCGCGATGCCGCCGCGCCGCGCAGCCGCTCGGCGGCCGCACCCAGCGCGCGCTCCACCGGTGCGTCGCCGGTGAACTCGCTGGCGATCGCGGCGATCAGGTCGACTGCCGGGCTCCCGCCCTTGCGTGGCGCGGAGCGTTGCGTCTTGGCTCGTGATGGCACGGGGTCCCACAGGAGAGGGGTCACCCGCCAAGCTACGGCAAGCGCCCGGACCGGGCAAGATGACCGAAAGTCCGGTCCGGCCGGTCAGTCCGCTACCGCGACTCCGGTCACCGTTCCCGAGTCGCGCGAGGGCAGGCGCGACGACCGCCCCTGCTCATCGTGCGTGGGCATCGCGACGAGGATCGCCGTCACGGCGATCACGAGCACCGCCACGGCGAGCTCGCGCACCGCCGAGCGCCGGATGCCGTGACAGGCCTCCTCGGTGCCGAGCTTCGGCGTGAGCACCCGCCAGTTCACGGCGCCGATCGCCGCCATGACGGCGACGAGCGCGAGCTTCACGAGCAGCGTGCGGCCGTACGGCGTGGCCACGACCTGCCCGATCGTGCCGAGCTGGTCCCACGCGGCGAAGACGCCGCTCGCGGCGAGCACGGCCGCGCTCGCGAGCGCCACCGGGGAGAAGGCCCGCACCAGCGCCGCGGCCGTGGACGCGCGGTGCTCCGCGGGACCGCGCATCGCCGCGGGGATCCCGGCGAAGGCGAGCGCCGCCAGCGTCCCCACCCACGCGCCGGCCGCGACCACGTGCGCGGTGTCGAGCGCGACGGCGAGCGACGACAGATGCTCGGCCGCGGCGGCGTGCCCCGAGAGGGCGAAGCCGAGCGCCACCGCGATCGCGCCGAGTCCCGTGGCCCGCCAGGGGAGCACCGCGAGCGCGCGGGCGCGCACGGCGAAGACGAGCGCGAACAGCGCGCCGGCGAGCTGCAGCAGCCACGCGCGCCCCCACGAGGTGCTGGCGATCGCGGGGAGGATGTCGAAGGGCGCGTCGAAGATCGCCAGCGACTGCGCGATGAGGCGCGCGGGGAGCGCGAGCACGAGCACCGTGGCGCCGGCGATCGCGATCCGCCGCGCGGCGCCGGCGGCCTCCTCGGCGAAGAGGTCGCTGCCGAGGCCCAGCCCCCGCACGCGGCGCAGCGGCAGGAGCACGAACGCCGACGCGCCGAGCACGGCGATCAGCGCGGCGTAGAGCGCGAAGCGGATGGCCGTGTAGGGCGCGGAGTCGATCACGAAGGGCACGCGCGGGCCTCGAGGATCCCGGGTGGAGGATGGAGCGTGCGAGGATCGAACTCGCGACCTCTCGGTTGCAAACCGAGTGCTCTCCCAGCTGAGCTAACGCCCCGCGACAGGGGCAAGATAGCGAAGAAGGGGCGGGAGGGGACGGGGGGAGGGCGCCGGCGGGAAAGAGAACGGGCCGCCCCGATGGGACGGCCCGTGCCCGCGTCGCGCGCCCGCGCGGTCACTCGTGCGCGGGGAGGGGCTCCATCGTCTCCGGGTTCACGGGCACCTGCACCTCGTCGCGGTACGGGCTCGTCATCATCACGATCCGCATCCGCGGGAAGGCCGTCATGAAGCGGGAATAGGCGAACATCCAGAGGCCGAGCATGCCCGCGGTGACGCCCACCTCCCAGAGGCCGAAGGGCGCGCGCGCCGGCACGCCGTGCAGCGACGGATAGACCTCGAGGTAGCGCAGCATCCAGAGTCCCACGAGGCTCCCCACCGCGAAGGTGAAGAAGGTGGGCAGCCAGACCTTCGCGGCGCGCGAGAGCAGGCCGAAGAAGGGGATCACGAACATCAGGAAGAGCACCGTCACCGTGAGGCCGACCCAGGGCTGGATGAGGCGCAGCCGCGGGAAGTGCGTCTCCTCGCCCATGTTGCCGTACCAGATGACGAGGTACTGGCCGAAGGTGAGGTAGCCCCAGAACGCGGTGAAGGCGAAGCAGAGCTTGCCGAGGTCGTGGAAGATGTGCTCGGTGATCAGGTCCTCGGCGGAGAGGTGGCGGCGCCACCACATGACGAGGAGGGACCACGCCATGAGCATGCCGAGCCAGCCGCCCATGAAGAACCACCACGAATAGAGCGTGCTCTGGAAGTGCAGGTCGAGGGACATCGAGAGGTCCCACGCGAACACGCTCATGAAGAGCCCGAAGCAGAGGGCGAGGATCACGGCCAGGCGTCCCTGCTTCTGGTGCGTGTCGTGGAGCTCGCGGCGCTCGTCGCGGAAGCCGCGGCGCATGCGATCGCGGATGCGCTTCCCCCAGGTGCCGCTGTCGGGGAGCACGCCCACGTCGAGGCGCACCGAGAGCCAGACGTAGCGCACGCTGAGCGCGACGAGGATCGCCATCAGCGCGAGGTCGCGCGTGATGAGGAAGCCCGGGCGCAGCCAGAGCGCCTTCTCCGCCGTGGGCGCGATGCCGCGCGCCCAGGGGAAGATGTGCGCGCGACCGAGGAAGATCAGCACGAGGAGCCAGAAGGCGATGCCGAGGAAGGCGGTGAAGCCCTCGAGCATGCGCACGACCGGGCGCGACCAGCGCGCGGTGGTGATGCGCTGCACCGCCACGAAGACGGTGGCCGCCTGCGAGATGCTGACGAAGAAGAGCCAGTTGACCAGCAGCGCCTGCCAGACGCGGTCCTCCCCCTTCGCGGCGCCGGCGCCGAAGACCACGACGCCGACGGCGATGAGGAGGACGCTGAGCCAGGTCCACGCCGCCGGCATCGGCTTGGAGGTCGCGGCGACGAGCTGCTCGCGCGACGGCAGATGCGAATCGTCGTACGTGCTCACGGCGTGCTCCTGGCGGGCGCGGCCGCCGGCGCCGCGGCGGGCGCGGCGCTCTCGGTCCGGTCCATGTCCTGCGGACGGTAGGGGGCCGGACGGGTGGGCGCCGTGCGCGTGTAGCCGGGCACGGTGCGGCCGTTCTCCCCCGGATAGCCGGCCGGCGCGGTGTCCGCCACGACGCCCGGGAGCTTCCCCTGCAGCGCGCGCACGTAGAGCACCACGTCCCAGCGGTCGGAGTCCTCGATACGGTCGTAATTCGGCATGAGGCCGCGCCCGTTCCGCATCATCCCCCACAGGTAGCCGTCGCTCCGCCCCTTCGTGATGTCGGTGAGGAGGCTCGGCACCACGGGGAGGTACGCCGTGACGGGCCCGTTGCCGGCGCCCGCGCGCCCATGGCAGACGGCGCAGTTGATCTGGTAGTACTTGCGGCCGTTGTCGAGCGCGGCCGCCGTCGGCTGGTGCGGGTTCACGAGCGAGGCGAGCGCGCCGATCGAGTCGATCGTGGCGGGCATGGGCTGGTGCGAGATCACGTACGCGGGCACGGGATCGCCGGTGATCGGCACCGAGTACTCCGGCTGGCCGCGGAAGGGCGTCGTGTCGTTGCCGGCGTACTGCGCCTCCCACGGCTTGATCTTCGGCTCGTCGCGGAAGTCGGTGAACCAGGAGCAGCCGGCGGCCGCGAGCAGCGGCAGCGCCATCACCACGCGCTTAGCGCTCACCGCGCACCTCCGTGGCTCCCGTGCGCCGAAGCAGCGCCGTGACCGCCTCCTGCCTGTCGGGCGGGCACTCCACCCAGACGCCGAAGCTCCCGTCGCTGAAGCGGGGATCGTAGCCCACCGTCATCGAGATGCGCGGGAGCCGCGCGTTGACGAACAGGCCGGCCACCGTGGCCAGCGACCCGAAGAGCACCATGACCTCGAAGCCGATGATCGTGTACGGCACCCAGCTCGAGACGGGCTTCCCGCCGACCACGAGCGGCCAGTAGCGCGACACCCAGATCGCGATCCAGTAGCCGAAGGTGACGCCGAGGAGGCCGCCGATGAGCGTGTAGCGCCGCACCACGCTCGGCCCCGCGTGGATCGCGTGCTCGATCTCGTGGCGCGGCATGGGCGCGTACACCGTCACGTCGCCCGCCTTCTCCTTCTTGAGCGCCGTCACCGCGTCCACGGTGCAGTCCAGCTCGCGGAACACCCCGAGGATGCCCTGCATCAGTCGTGCTCCCCCGGCGTCGTCCGCTCGAACGCGACGTGCTCGCCGGTGATGGTGATCCCGTGGTCGTGCGGCCGCTTCGACGGCGGGGGCACGATCTCCTTCACCTCGGCGATCGCGATCACCGGCAGCTGCTTCACGAAGAGCAGGAACCACATGGAGAACCAGCCGAAGCTGCCCAGCAGGATCGCCCAGTCGATGTAGGTGGGCGCGTACGGGCCCCACTGCCAGGGCTCGAACTCGTGCGACAGCGACGGCACGATGATCACGAACCGCTCGAACCACATCCCGAGGTTGATGAACAGCGAGAGGATGAACAGCCACGTGGTGTTGCGCCGCAGCTTCTGCGAGAAGAGCGACAGCGGGAGCACCATGTTGCAGGTGAGCATGATCCACGCCGCCCACCACCACTGCCCGAACACGCGGTTCATGAAGTACGACTGCTCCGCCTCGTTGCCGCTGAACCACGCGGTCCAGAACTCGGTGAGGTAGGCGACGCCCACCACGAGCGACGTGAAGAGGCAGAGCTTCGCCGCCGCGTCGAGGTGGTTGAGCGTGACGTAATGCTTCAGGTTGAACCAGCGGCGGATCGGGATGATGATCGTGAAGACCATTCCCACGCCGGAGAAGATCGCGCCCGCCACGAAGTACGGGGGGAAGATCGTCGCGTGCCAGCCCGGCGTGTTCGCCATCGCGAAGTCGAAGGACACGACCGAGTGCACCGAGAGCACGAGCGGCGTCGAGAACGCGGCGAGGAAGAGGTACGCCCGCGCGAAGTGCCGCCACTCGCGGTCCGAGTTGCGCCAGCCGAGCGAGAGCACGGCGTACACCCGCTTGCGGACCGGGTTCGTCTCCCGGTCGCGCATCGCCGCGAGGTCGGGGATGAGCCCGATGAAGAGGAAGGTGGCCGAGACGGTGAGGTACGTGAGGATCGCGAAGACGTCCCACACCAGCGGGCTCTTGAACTGCGGCCACACGAGCCGCCAGTTCGGGTACGCGATGAGCCAGAAGAACTTCCACGGCCGCCCGAGGTGCAGGATCGGGAAGAGCCCCGCCGTCATGACGGCGAACACCGTCATCGCCTCCGCGCAGCGGTAGATCGTGGTGCGGAAGCCCGCGCGGAAGAGGAAGAGGATGGCGGAGATCAGCGTGCCCGCGTGCCCGATGCCGACCCAGAAGACGAAGGTGATGAT
>DATKOH010000057.1:0-8788 GCA_035524735.1 Gemmatimonadaceae bacterium | reverse complement strand
AGCGCGAAGGTGGACTCCCTCCAGGTGGACTCGCGGCAGGTGTACAACGAGATCGTGGAGTACCTCAAGGAGATCGCCCCCGATCTCATCGAGCGCGTGAAGCTCTACGAGGGGACGGTGCCGCTCTTCGACGCCGAGGAGGTGGAGCCGGAGATCCGCGACCTCTTCAAGCGGCGCTGCGACCTCCCCAGCGGCGGCTACCTGATCATCGAGCAGACGGAGGCGCTCGTGTCGGTGGACGTGAACTCGGGGCGCTACACGGGCAAGAAGGACCCCGAGAAGACGATCCTCCGCACGAACACGGAGGCGGCGCGCGAGGTGGCGCGGCAGCTCCGCCTGCGCGACATCGGCGGCATCATCGTGTGCGATTTCATCGACATGGAGACCCGCCAGAACCGCGAGAAGGTGCTGAACGAGCTGCGCAGCAACCTCGCCCGCGACCGCGCGCGCACAAAGGCCTTCGCCGTGAGCGAGCTGGGGCTGATCGAGATGACGCGCCAGCGCGTGCGCGCCGGCCACTACCACAGCATGACCGAGCCCTGCGCGGTGTGCGGAGGCACGGGGCGCGTCTTCAGCCCCGAGAGCACGGTGCGGCGGCTGGAGCGTTCCGTCCGCCGCCTTGCCGCCGAGGGGAAGAAGGACCCGCTCGTGGTGAAGCTGCACCCCGACGTGGCCTTCTACCTGCTCGAGAACGAGAAGGACTTCGCGAAGAAGCTGGCGAAGCAGCTGTCGCTCCCCATCGACGTGCGCGACGACCCGCTGCTCAAGCCGGACGAGTTCAAGCTCCTCCTGAAGGGCGCGGAGCGGGACATCACGCAGCAGTACGCGGTGGCGTGAAATCCACCCCGCGGACCGCACACCGGGGACCGGACACCGGGTCGCCCCCCGGCCGGTTGACAGCCCGTCAAGACGCGAGTAAGTTGTTCAGTCTATAGCAGTTAACGTCCTAATCGAGCACCAGATGAATTACGCCATCATTCGCACCGCCGGCTTCCAGTTCCGCGCCGAGCCGGGGAAGACGCTCAAGATCCCGACCGTCGACGCCAAGATCGGCGCCAAGATCACCTTCGATGAGGTGCTCCTGAGCTCCGACGGCAAGAAGGTCCAGGCCGGCGCGCCCGTCGTGAAGGGCGCCAAGGTCACCGCCGAGGTCGTCCGGCACGGCAAGAGCGACAAGGTCGTCGTCTTCAAGCACAAGCGCCGCAAGAACTACGCGAAGAAGCAGGGGCACCGCCAGGGCTTCACCGAAGTCCGGATCAACGACATCACCCACGGCTGACCTATGGCTCACAAGAAAGGCGTCGGCTCCAGCCGCAACGGCCGCGACAGCAACCCGCAGTACCGCGGCGTCAAGAAGTTCGGCGGCGAGCGCGTGCGCGCGGGCAACATCATCATCCGCCAGTGCGGCACCAAGTTCCACCCGGGGCGCAACGTCGGCCTCGGTTCCGACTACACGATCTTCTCGCTCATCGACGGCGTCGTGAAGTTCGAGCACAAGACCAAGACGCGCTACAAGGTGAGCGTCTACCCCGGCGAGGCCGCGGCCAACTAGGGCCCCGGCGGTCAGGGATGCGAGAACGCCCCGGCGAGAAGCGCCGGGGCGTTCGTCTTTCGCGGGACCGCCGACGACCGATGCCCGACGATCGATGCGGCATGACCACGATGGCGCGGTCCGAGCTGCCGGCGTCGTCCGCAGCGCCGGAACGCCCGCGATGAACGATGGCCCGGGCTCTCGCCCGGGCCATCGTCGTCATGCCTCATCGATCGTCGCTCATCGAGCGTCGGTCCTCAGTTCTTGAAGTAATCCGGCGGCAGGTTCTTGTACCGCTCGGTGAGCAGGTCCTTCCGCGACGGCTGCGTGTACTCCACGCCGCGCACGTACACGTGCACCGCGCGCGTGGCGAACTCGAAGGGGTCGCCGTCCCACACCACCACGTTCCCCTCCATTCCCACCTTCAGCGCGCCGACCTTGTCCGCCACGCCGAACACCTGCGCGGCGTTCGTCGTCACGGCCGCGAGCGCATCGTCCCAGGTCATGCCGTAGCCCACGGCGTTCCCGGCCTCGAAGCGCACGTTGCGCACGTTGAAGTTCTCCTCATCGCCGCCCCCCGCGTTGCCCACGAGCACCACGGTCACCCCCGCCTTCCGCAGCAGCGCGGCGTTCTCCTGCCGGGAGTTCAGCTCCGTGAAGTCGCGCGGGATGTTGTTCATGGCGCCGGTGAGCACCGGCACCTTCGCGGCCGCGATCTTCCCCGCCACCATCCAGCCTTCGGACGCGCCGTAGAGGATCACCCGCACCTTCTGCTCCCTGGCGAAGCGCAGCGCCTCCTCGATGTCGGCGGCGCGGTTCACGCTCATCACCATCGGCAGGCGCCCCGTCACCACCGGGATCATCGCCTCGAGGTTCGCCCGCCCGTAGTCGAAGGCGCGGGTCTTCCCGGCGGTGTAGGCGGCCTTGTTCGCCATGTACGCGCGGGTCTCCTCGAGCAGGCCGGCCAGCTTGCCGATCAGCTCGCCGCGCGCCTGGACGCCGGCATCGCGGTCCTCCTCGAAATCCACGGCCATCCCCACCGGCGCCTTCACGAGCACGTCGGGGAGCGATCCGGGGAAGAGATCGACGAACGCCCCCTGGCCGCCCACGAGGTTGCCGTTCGGCCAGATGACCACGCCGGTGATCCCCTGCTCGCGCGCCGCCGGGATCAGCACGTTCAACGGATTGTACGCCAGCCAGGGCTGGAAGGAGGCCGACACGTCGTCGGTGCCCTTCGCCGAGGACTCGTTGCTGCCGCCGCCGAAGCCGACGTCGACGAGCCCCAGCACGCTGGTCGAGTTGATGAATCCGGGCGTCACCCACTTGCCGGTGGCGTCCACCTTCTTCGCGTCCGCGGGGATGGCGACGTTCGCCCCCACCGCGGCCACCTTCCCGTTCCGGATCAGCACGGTGCCGTTCTTGATCGCGGGCCCGCTCACCGGATAGACGGTGCCGCCCGTGATCGCGATCGTCTGCGCCGGCAGCGCGATGGCCGCGGCGGCGACGAGAGTGCCCAGGAGGGCCATGCGTGCGGTGCGCATCAGTTGGTCCCTCCCGTGAAGCCGACGAAGCCGAGCTCGAAGTCCGTGCGCCACTGCTGCTTCGGATCGCTCCGGTCGTAGAGCATCGCGCCGTCGATCCACACCTTGTCGGCGTGCGCGTACACGCTGAACGGATCGGCGCTCCAGAGCACCACGTCCGCGTTCTTCCCGGTCTCCAGCGAGCCGATCTTGTCGTCGAGCCCCAGCGCCCACGCCGGGTTGATCGTGTTCCACTTGATCGCCTCGTCCTCGGAGATGTCGATCCCGATCGCGTGGCCGGCCGCCATCCCCTTGGCCGTCTCCTGGTTCAGGCGCTGCGAACCCGACGGGTCATCCGAGTGCGTGATCGCGCGTCCCCCGGCCTTGTCGAACAGCGCGAGGTTGGCGTCGATCCCGTCGAGCGCTTCCATCTTGAAGCCGCCCCAGTCGGCCCAGAGCGACCCGGCGATCCCTTCCTTCGCCAGCACGTCGGCGATCTTGTACGCCTCCACGCCGTGGTGGAAGGAGCGGATCTTGTAGCCGAACTCGTGCGCGATGTCGATCATCTGCATCATCTCGTCCGCGCGGTAGCAGTGGTTGTGCACCAGGATGTTGCCGCGCAGCACCTCGGCGAGGGTCTCGAGGCCGAGGTCGCGCCGCGGCGGATCGCCCTTCGAGGGATCGGCCAGGTACTTGTCCCACGCGCGCCGGTACGCCTCGGCGTCGATCCACGCCTGCCGGTAGCCGGCCACGTTCCCCATGCGCGTCTGCGGCCCGCCGCGGTTGCCGTACACCCGCTTCGGGTTCTCGCCGCACGCCATCTTCAGCCCGTACTTCGCGCCGGGGAATTTCATCCCCTGCACGCTGCGCGCGGGCACGACCTTGAGCACCACGCTCCGGCCGCCGAAGAGGTTCGCCGAGCCGGGGAGCACCTGCAGCGTGGTGATGCCGCCCGCGAGGTTGCGCGGGAACTGCGGGTCCTGCGGCCACACCGAGTGCTCGGCCCACACGTACGCCGTGTTCGGGCGCACCGCCTCGTTGCCGTCGCTGTTCGCCTCCACGCCCGGCGCCGAGTACACGCCGAGGTGCGAGTGCGTGTCGATCAGCCCGGGGGTGACGAACTTCCCCGTGCCGTCGATCACGACCGCATCGGCGGGGGCGGCGACGTTCGTCCCGATCGCCGCGATCTTCCCATCCTTGAGCAGGATGGAGCCGCCCACGATGCGCGGGCCGGCGGCGGTGAGGATCGTCGCGTTCTTGATGAGCGTCGTCTTCGACGGGAAGGGCTTGTACGTGCTCGGGAAGGGGTCCGCGTTCGGCAGGGCGACCGCGCCGGGTCCGGGCGGGACCTTGTGGGCGGCCGTGTCGGCCGCCGCCGGCTTCGGCCCTTGCTGGGCCGCGGCGCTGCCCGCGAACGCGAGCGCGAGAACGAATCGCAAGCGCATCACTGGGGGTGCCTCCGTTGAGAGGTTGGAATGAAGGGGGACGAAGGTACGGGCTGGTCCGCCGCGCCGCCAGGCGCGAGCGGTCCCGCCGGACTCCCTACGTGCGCCGCGGGGCGCGTGTTGCGCGCCGCGGTCAGGGGAGCAGGCGCTCGGGATTGCTCTCGAGCGCCGAGCGCTTCACGCTCTCGGGGAGGGGAAGCGCGAGGAACTGCTCGACGTTCTTCCGCATGCTCTCCACCCCCGGGCTCGGCCAGTCGGTGCCCCAGAGCAGCTGCCCCTCGAGCTCGTGCACGCGCGGGAAGTACTCGAGCAGCGACTTCGGGGGGATCCCCGAGAGGTCGAGCATCACGTGGCGGTGGCGCCGGAGGATGAAGAAGGCCTCCTGCATGTACAGCGGGCGTCCGCCGTGCGCCATCACGAGCCGCAGGGCGGGGAAGTCGATCGCCACGTCGTCCATCTCCATCGGGTTGCCGTACTTGCTGCGCGCGCCGGGGAAGATGGACGTCCCCGTGTGGATGAGCACGGGGAGGCCGGCCTTCTCGCACTCATCATAGATGGCCGCGAGCCCGTCGAGCCCCTGCGTGTAGGCGTTCGCCGCGTAGCCCTGGTGCGGCGGGTGGATCTTGAGCATCCGCGTGCCCATGGCGACGAGCGCGCGCACCTCGCCGCGCGGGTCGCGCGACGTCATCGGGTCCACGCCGCCGTACGGCAGGAGCCGCGCGGGGTCGGCCTGCGCGTAGCGCGCGGCGAACTCGTTGGTGCTGAAGTCGAAGCCCATGATGTTCGGGCTCGGATAGTTCACCATGCCCACGCGGTGGATCCCCTGCTCGTCCATGATGCGCAGCAACAGGCCGGGATCGTCCATGAGCGCCACCAGGAACTCGAAGTGCGCTTCCTTGCCGCGGCGCATCACCTCGGCCACGGCGGGCTTCATCTGCCGCCAGGGCTGGATGTGGATGTGGACGTCCGTGATGCGGTGGCTCACCGGCCGGGGAACTCCGCCGGGCGCTTCTCGAGGAAGGCCTTCACCCCCTCCACCTTGTCCTCGCTCGCGAAGCAGAGCGCGAAGAGCGACCGCTCCATGCGCAGTCCGTCATCGAGGGGAAGGCTCAGCGCGGCGCGCGTCGCCTCCTTCGCGGCGGCCACGGCCACGGGGCTCTTCGACGCGATCGTCTCGGCGATGGCGAGGGCGCGCGTCATGAGCTGCGCGGGCTCGGTCACCTCCGACACGAGGCCGATGCGGAGCGCCTCCGCCGCGTCGATCATGTCGCCGGTGAGGATGAGCCGGAGCGCCGGGCCCAGTCCCACGGTGCGGGGGAGCCGCTGCGTGCCGCCGCCGCCGGGGATGATCCCGAGATTCACCTCGGGCTGCCCGAACTTCGCCGCCGTGCTCGCGATGCGGATGTCGCAGGCGAGGGAGATCTCCATCCCGCCGCCCAGGCAGAAGCCGTTCACCGCCGCGATCACCGGCTTGGGACAGCGCTCCGGCGCGTCGAACACCGGCCCCTCGCTCATCGAGCGCCACTGGTCCACCGGGGTGCGCCCCTCGAACTCCGAGATGTCGGCGCCCGCGATGAACGCCTTGTCGCCGGCGCCCGTGAGCAGCACGCACCGCACGGCCGCATCGTCCTTGGCGCGCTTGAAGGCGGCGCTGAGCCCGGCGCGCACCTGCTGGTTGAGCGCGTTGCGCTTGTCGGGACGGTTCACGGTGACCACGGCCGCGCGGCCGCGCACCTCGTAGAGCACCACGTTCTCGTCGGCCATCGTCAGGTCTCCCAGCGGTAGAATCCCTGGCCCGTCTTCCGGCCGAGCTTTCCCTCCCGCACCATTTGGCGCAGGAGCTCGGGCGCCTTGTACGTCTCGGCGCCCAGGGTGGCGTACAGGTGGTCGGCGATCGCGAGGCGCACGTCGAGCCCCACGAGGTCGCCGAGCTTGAGCGGACCCATCGGGTGGTTGTAACCCAGCTCCATCGCGCGGTCGATGTCCTCCGCGCTCGCCACGCCCTGCTCGAGCATGCGCGTGGCCTCGAGGCCGAGCACCACGCCCAGCCGGCTGGTGGCGAAGCCGGGGGAATCGCGGACGACGATCGGCTGCTTGCCGAGCGCGGCGGCGATCTCGCGCGCGCGGGCCACGGCGGCGTCGCTCGTCTCGGGGGCGCGCACGATCTCGAGCAGCGCCATGGCCGGCACGGGATTGAAGAAGTGCATGCCGAGCACGCGCTCGCGGTGCGCGAGCCCCGCGGCGATCGCGGCGATCGAGAGGGAGCTGGTGTTGCTGGCGAGCAGCGCATCGGCGGCCGCCACGGGCTCCACCTCCGCGAAGATCGCGCGCTTGAGGGGGAGCTGCTCGGGCACGGCCTCGATCACGAGGTCCGCCCCGCGCGCCGCCTCCGCCGCGGACGACGCCCCGGTGAGCCTCGCCATCGCCGCGTCGCGCTCCGCGGCCGTGCCCTTGCCGCGCTCGATCGCCTTCGAGAAGGAGGCCGCGACGGCGTCCATGCCGCGCGCGAGCTGCGCGGCGCTCGCATCGGCGAGCGCCACCTCGTAGCCGGCGCGCGCGCAGACGTAGGCGATGCCGTGCCCCATGGTGCCGGCGCCGATCACCGCCGCCTTCCCGCGGCCGCTCACGCGAGCGCCCGCTTGAGCTGCGGCAGGCTGTCGGTGCAGAGCGCGTCCACCTTGAGGGCGGCCAGCGCCACCGCGCGCTCCGGCCGGTTCACGGTCCACGCGAGCACCCGGCCGCCGGCGCCGTGCACCGCCTCGACCATCGCCGCGTCGATGAAGTCCTCGCGCGGCCACACGTCGCGCGCGTCGGCGTAGCGCATCGCGGCCACGACGTCCTTCGGCGCTTCATCGAAGAGGATGCCGCCGCGCACCGCGGGCGCCACCGCGCGGATCCGGCGGATCGCCTCGTGGTCGAAGCTGTGCACCGCGCAGCGGGCGGGGGCGGGGGAGGCGTGGATCACGTCGAGCACCGGCCCCTCGATCCCCTTCGCCTTGAGCTCCACGAACACGTCCAACCGCCCGCGCAGCGCCGCCAGCACCTCGGCGAGCGACGGGATGAGCGCCGAACCGTCCACCGAGAACCCCTGCAGCTGGTCCCAGGTGAGCTGGTCGATCCGCTTCCCGGCGAGCGCGCGGTCCGGCGGCGTCGCGCGCGGCACGTCGTCGTGGTGCACGATCACCACGCCGTCGCGGGTGGCGTGCACGTCGAGCTCGATCCCGTCGGCGCCCAGTTCGAGCGCGCGCAGGAAGGCGGGCAGGGTGTTCTCCGGCCGCTCGCGCGAGATGCCGCGATGCGCGACCAGCCGCGGGCGCTCCGGGCTAGTCGTCACTCTTCTTGGGCTGGATCCAGTCGTTCTCCTTGAAGATGTCGCGCAGCTTCGCGCGATCCTCGCTCGTGGGGAGCACCGACGCGACGTACGCCTCGTACTTCGCGCGCTCGAGCGGCTCCCCGTCCACCGTGAAGCACTGTCCCTTGTACTGCCCGATGCGGCGGTTGAACTTGACGCTCGGGATCATGAGCTTGGGCTGGTCCTCCGGCACGTACATGTTGAGCCGGTCGATGAGCCCCTGGACCTCCTGCCGGTACAGCTCGCGCGCCGCCTCGTTGAGCGCCGCCGCATCCGCGGGCTGCGGGTTGGTGCGCTCGTCGAAGCGCCCCTTGAGCCCCCACGTGTAGGCCCACTGCGCGGAGCTCGAGCGGTCGGTGCCGAAGAGGTCGAAGGCGGTGGAGACCCACTTGTTGAAGTAGCGCTGCATGATCGCCACCGGGATCTTGCCGGCCTTGATGATGCGCAGCAGCCCGTTGTTGCCGGTGCCGAGGTGGAAGGACTCCTCCTTGAGCATCGGCTTCATCGAGCGGGCGAGCGGCGCGAACGCGGACGTGCTCATCATCTGCAGCTGGTACTTGCCGTCGCGGTCGATGAACTCGGTGTACGCGAAGAAGTCGAGCCAGTTCTCCACGCTCTCGTTGAAGGAGCCGAGCAGCCGCTCGTGCTCGTCGGCGCGGCGCTGGAGGAGCTTCTCCGCCTCGCGCTTCCCCTCGTCGCCGAAATGCGTCACGAGCAGGTACGACATCTGCCAGCCGTGGCGCATCTCCTCCGCCATCACCCGGTAGATCGACATGAGGTCGTAGTCGCTCGGCGCGCGGTCGAGCAGCGCGCGCTGCTGCTCCACGGACGCGAACTCCGTGTCCCCCTGGAAGATGATGAGCGTCTGCAGCGCATCCCGGATCCGCTGGTCGGGGATGTGCATCACCGTCTTCCACTTCGCGTCCCCGGCGTAGTGGCC
>DATKOH010000056.1:0-4904 GCA_035524735.1 Gemmatimonadaceae bacterium | reverse complement strand
TGTGGATCGCCGGCGCCAGCTCTGCGGCGGACAGCACGTCGCCGCAGCTCTGGGTGGATGCGGAGAACCACATGATGGTGCGCGCGATCTTCCCGCCGGTGCCGTCGGCGGCGGTGATGGACATGCGCTTCGAGGGGATCGAGCGCGCCGGCGCTGGATGGCTGGCGACCGTGAATGAGTTCTACGTGAAGGGCGCGTTGGCGCAGCGCGAGGACTACCGCGACTGGAAGGCCGACGTCGCACTCTCGCCGCAGTTGTTCGACCCGGCGACGTACGGGACGGCGCCGCACTGGGCGGTGCCGTAGCCGGCGCCCGCAGTACCCGGGGCGGGACTCGAACCCGCAAGGTTTTGAGGCCGGGGGATTTTGAGTCCCCTGCGTCTACCAATTCCGCCACCCGGGCGCGCAGCGCGCTCCGAATGATGTACGCACCGGCGCGCCGCGCGCAACGCGCGCAACGCGCGGGGCGGAGAGGAAGCATCCATTCAGCGGCAGCGGTCGCCTGGCGGCATCGGCTCCAGCATCGCACGGATCCGCTGGCTGCCGGGGACGCTGGTTCCCGCGCCGAGCCCTACCGCGCCGGTGGATTCTCCGGCGGCGGCCCTTGCTGCCCGCTCTGCCCCGGCGGCATCCGACGCATCCCCTGCCCGCCCCCCTGCCGTCCCTCGCGCATGGCCTGCAGCCGCTTCTTGATCTGCTCCTGGATGCCCAGATACTTCGCGCGCTGCACCGGCGTGAGGAACGCCGACAGCTCCTTCTGCTCCTGTTGCAGCAGCGAGAGCCGCGTGGACTGCACCTTCATCATCTCGTCGAGCATGCGCGCCACGCGCTTCTGGTCCGCGGAGTCGCCGCGCAGTACTTCGTCCCGGACCGTGATGCGGATCTCGCGCTCCTGCTGCAGGAGGGTGAAGCGCTGCGATTCGTACTTCGCGTTCACCGTCTGCAGCTGCTGGTACTGCTGGTCGGTGAGCCCGAGCTGCCGCTTCACGAACTCGCCGAGCCGCTGCCGGAACTGCGACTGTGCGCCGGCGGCGGGGGCCGCGGGAGCGGGCGCCGGGGCCGGCTCCTGCGCCGCCGCGCTCCAGGCCAGGAGGCCGGCCAGCGCCGGCGCGAGCTGTCGTGCCACTCTCATAGTCCACTCCCCAGGTCCGCGTCCGATTCCGGCTCCGTGTCGATCGCCGGCATCGAGCCGTTCAGGTCCTTCATCAAGAGGTCGAGCTGCGACGCCGACAGATCGCCGGTGCCGCCGCCGAAGGTGATCCCCTCCGCGCGCGGCGCCACCGCGGGCATCTGCGTCTGCGGGTGCTGCAGGGGCACGGTCGCCGGTGCGATCGGCGCCGCCACGGGGGAGGCGATCGGCTGCGTGAGCGGCGCCGGCACCGGATTCACCGCCACCTGCGGCGCCGGCAGGGGCGACGGCCCGCGCCGCCCCACGAGATAGCCGAGCATCCCGGTGGCGAGGAGCGCGATCCCGGCGGCGATCCGCCAGGCCGCCGCGGGCACCGGCCGGCGCACGCGCACCATGTCCGGCCGCGTTCCCGGCATGGTCTTCGAGAGCTGCGACTGCCGCACGGCCCGCACCACGCGCGCCGCGTCCACCGCCGGCGTGCGCCGGACGATCCCGGAACGCGCCGAGCGCAGGAGCGCGACCTCCTCGCGGCAGGCGGCGCAGGTGAGGAGGTGCTTCTCGACCTCCGCGCGCGCGCTCGCCCCGAGGCGGCCGTGCACGTAGTCCGGCAGCCGGTCCCGCATCTCTCCCACCCGGCACTCAGTCATTGAGCGACTCCTTGATCGCCTTCATCGCGTTGTGATAGTGCACCCGCGCCGCCCCTTCCGTGCTCCCCACGACTTCGGCGATCTCCCTGTATGCCATCCCGTCGGCCACCCGCAGCGTGAACACCTGCCGCTGCATGGGGCTCAGTCTCTCCATCGCCGCCAGCACCCGCTCCTCCATCTCATCGGCCACGGTGGTCTCGAACGGATCGTCCGCCGTGACCGCGTGGTCCTCCTCCACTTCGACGGCGTGACGCTCGAACTTCAGCGTCCGCGCCCGGTCGCGCACGATGTTGCGCGCGATCGTGCAGAGCCAGGTGCGGAGGGAACTCTCCCCGCGGAACCCGTCGAGCGCGCCGAAGGCCCGGATGAAGGCGTCCTGCACCAGGTCCTCGACGTCCTCCCGCACTCCCAGGCTGGCGATGTACCGGGCCACCGCGGGCGCGTGCCGCTCCACGAGGATCGTGGCGGCCCGTTCGTCCCCGGTCTTCCAGCGCGCGATGAGCGCGCTGTCGGCCGGGTCGCCCGGCGCGGGAGTCGCGGAACTCATGCCGTTACGCCAATGGGACGGATCATTGCTCGGAACGTTAAGGGCGCGCTTGACGGAAGTTTCCCCTACACGTAGGTTGGGCCTGAACGGTCGTTCGAAACCGCTGAGGAGGCCCGTGGCCATCGCCAGCAAGGATCAGAAGCTCGACGCCCTCCTGTCCGCCGCCGCCCGGGTCTTCGCCGAGCGGGGCTACCATCAGACGAGCATGCGCGACCTCGCGCGTGCCTCGGGGGTGTCGCTGGCCGGCCTCTACTATTACGTGGAGAGCAAGGAAGAGCTGCTCTACCTCATCCAGAAGAACAATTTCGCGCGGGTGATCGCCGGGATGCGGGAGCGCCTCGAGGGCGCCACCGACCCGGTGGACCGGCTGATGCGCTTCATCGACAACCACCTCGACTACTTCGCCGCGCACATGGCGGAGATGAAGGTGCTCTCGCACGAGGCGGGGGCGCTCTCCGGCGAGTGGCTGCAGACGGTGGAGGAGATGAAGCGCACGTACGTGCGGTCGCTCATGGACATCCTGGCCGGCATCGAGGAGGCGCACGGGCCGGCGCACGCGAACCGCCGCGTGGCCGCGTACTCCCTCTTCGGCATGATGAACTGGATCTACAACTGGTACGACCCGCTCGGCGACCTGGGCGTCGAGCTGCTCGCGCAGAACATCGGACGGATCTTCCTGGGCGGCTACGTGGGACTTCCCGTGGCCGTCGCCTCCCTGCCCCGCACCTCCGCCGGCTGAGCCGCGTTCCTCACCCCATCCCACCGAGACCCTCCATGACCGCCACCATGTCTGACAAGGCGACCGCCACCCTGGTCACGTACCGCAAGGAAGGGAACGTCGCGGTGCTCGAGCTGAACGACCCGCCGGCGAACACGTACACGCACGAGATGATGAAGCAGCTGGACGAGGGGATCATCAAGGCGCGCTTCGACAACGACGTGCAGGTGATCATCCTGCGCGGCGCGGGGGACAAGTTCTTCAGCGCCGGGGCGAACATCAACATGCTGAACACGGTGGACCCCGTGTTCAAGTACTACTTCTGCCTGCACGCGAACGAGACGCTGAGCCGGCTGGAGCAGACGCCGAAGCTGGTGATCGCGGCGATCAACGGGCACTGCGTGGGCGGCGGGCTCGAGATCGCGATGGCGTGCGACATCCGGATCGCGCGGGCCGATGCGGGGAAGATCGGGCTGCCGGAGGTGACGCTCGGCGTGCTCCCGGGCACGGGCGGCACGCAGCGCCTCTGCCGGCTCATCGGCAAGTCGCAGGCGATCGAGCTGATGGTGCGCGGCGAGACCTTCTCCTTCGACAAGGCGAAGGAGCTGGGGATCGTGAACGAGGTCTTCCCGAAGGAGGACTGGTGGGAGAGCGTGATGCTCTACGCCAAGCAGTTCACGCTGCCGAACAAGGCGGCGATGGCGGTGGGGCACATCAAGCGCGCGGTGCAGTCGGGGGGCGAGGTGCCGCTCGAGTACGGGCTGGCGATCGAGCGCGAGCTGCAGAGCCTGCTCTTCAAGAGCACGGACGCGAAGGAAGGGCTCGCGGCGTACGTCGAGAAGCGGATCCCGGCGTTCAAGGGGAAGTGAGCGCGCCGGAACGCTTCCCCACGCAGCTGGTCATCGGCGGCGAGCGGGTGGACGCCGCCGGTGGCCGGACCTTCGGGGTGGTGAACCCCGCCACCGAGGAGACGATCGCGCAGGTGGCCGAGGCGCAGGCGGCCGACGTGGACCGCGCGGTGGCCGCCGCGCGCGCGACCTTCGAGAGCGACGCGTGGCGGGGGATGAGCGCGCGCCAGCGGGGGGCGATCCTGCACCGCCTGGGCGACCTCATCACGCAGCACAAGGACGAGCTGGCGCGCTTCGAGACGCTGAACAACGGCAAGCCGCTCTTCGAGAGCGCGATCGACGTGAAGCTCACCGCCGACACCTTCCGCTACTACGCGGGCTGGGCGGACAAGTTGCACGGCGAGACGGTGCCGGTGGACGGCCCCTTCTTCAACTTCACGCTGCGCGAGCCGCTCGGCGTGATCGGGGCGATCGTGCCGTGGAACTTCCCGATGTCGCTCGCGGCGTGGAAGATCGCGCCCGCGCTCGCCTGCGGGAACACGGTGGTGCTCAAGCCGGCGCCGAACACCCCCTTCACGGCGATCCGCCTGGCGGAGCTGGCGCTCGAGGCGGGGCTCCCCGCCGGCGCGCTCAACTGCGTGCCGGGCGACGGGCCCACCGCCGGCGGCGCGCTGGTGCGCAGCGCCGACGTGGACAAGATCGCCTTCACCGGCTCCACCGCCGTGGGCAAGCAGGTGATGCGCGAGGCCGCGGGGACGGTGAAGAAGCTCTCCCTCGAGCTGGGGGGGAAGAGCCCGAACATCGTCTTCGCCGACGCCGACCTGGACGCGGCGGCGCGCGGTGCGCTCTCGGGGATCTTCTACGGCAAGGGGGAGGTCTGCGCGGCGGGGTCGCGGCTGCTGGTGGAGGAGAGCGTGCGCGAGGCGCTCACGGCGAAGATCCTGGAGCGCGCGAAGAAGATGGTGGCCGGCGACCCGCTCGATCCGAAGACGCGGCTGGGGGCGATCGTGAGCCGC
>DATKOH010000055.1:0-2258 GCA_035524735.1 Gemmatimonadaceae bacterium | reverse complement strand
AACGACCTCTGGATCCAGATGCGGCAGTCCGGCGTGCTGAACCGCGCGGTGCTCGTCTTCGCGCGGATGAGCGAGCCGCCGGGCGCGCGATTCCGCGTCGCGCTCTCGGCGCTGACGATGGCCGAGTACTTCCGCGACGAGCGCCGGCAGGACGTGCTCCTCTTCTTCGACAACATCTACCGCTACGTGCAGGCGGGGCTCGAGGTGTCGCTGCTGCGCGCGCGCGTCCCGTCGGAGGTGGGCTACCAGCCGACGCTCGCGAGCGAGATGGGGCAGCTGCAGGAGCGCATCGCGTCCACGAAGGACGCGGCGGTCACGTCGGTGCAGGCGGTGTACGTGCCGGCGGATGATCTCGCGGATCCGGGGCCGGCGTCGGTCTTCTCGCATCTCGATGCGTCGGTGGTGCTCTCGCGGCGCATCGCCGCACAGGGACTCTATCCGGCGATCGATGCGCTCCAGTCGTCCTCGCAGATGCTCGAGGCGGGGATCGTCGGCGCCGAGCACGCGGAAGTGGCGGGGCAGACGCGCAGCTATCTGCAGCGCTACGGGGCGCTGCAGGACCTGATCGCGATCCTCGGCGTGGAGGAGCTCTCCGACGAGGACAAGCTCGTCGTGACGCGGGCGCGCCGCATCCAGCGCTTCATGTCGCAGCCCTTCTTCGTGGCGGAGGCGTACACGTCGGTGCCGGGATGCTACGTGCCGCTGCGCGAGACGATCCGCGGATTCAAGGAGATCATCTCCGGCCGCCACGATGACGTGCCCGAGCAGGCGTTCTTCATGGTGGGCACGATCGACGACGTGCTGCGGAAGGCGGCCACGCTGAGCGGCGCCGCGGCGATGGACTTCCCGGCCGCGCGGCGGGTGACGGCGACATGAGCGGCGGCCTGCTCGAACTGGAGATCGTGACGCCCGACGGCATCGCGCTGCAGGCGCGCGGCGTGGAGACGGTGGTCATCCACCGGCGCGAGCGGAGCTTCGACGTGGGGAGCGAGATCGCCATCTATCCGCGCCATGCGGCCATGCTGGTGCGGATCCCCGTGGCCGCGGCGCGGTACGACCGGGAGGGCGCGACCGTGCACCTCGCGCTCGGCGGCGGCTTCGTGGAGGTGCGCGAGGATCACGTGGTGGTGGTCACGCCGCGATTCGCGTGCGTTCCCGCGGATGAGACCGACGCGGCCGCCGCGGCGTGGCGCATCTGCGCACGGTGGAGAACGGAAGCCGCCGGCACGCGGGAGGAGCTCGTTGGGCTGCGGCCGGGCAGGTGAAATCAACGCCCTTCGGGGCCATTGCATGAGAGAGGAGTCGTCATGAAGGGTTTCGTGAAGGACATCGAGGGCCTCGCCGTGAAGAACGAGGACTTTCGCCGGGTGCTCTACACGGCGAAGAACTGCCAGCTCGTGCTCATGGCGTTGAAGCCCAAGGAAGAGATCGGCGCGGAGGTCCACAGGCTCGACCAGTTCTTCCGCGTGGAAGAGGGAAGCGGTGAGGCGGTGCTCGACGGCGTGCGCACGCCGATCAAGGCGGGCTTCGCGGTGTTGGTGCCGGCCGGCGCGAATCACAACATCATCAACACGGGCACGGGGCCGCTGAAGCTCTACACGCTGTACGCTCCGCCGAATCATCGCGACGGCGTGCATCACCGCACCCGCGCCGCCGCCGAGGCCGACGAAGAGCATTTCGACGGGAAGACCACGGAGTAGGGCGGAGGGTTCGAGGGGGGGCGCCGCAGCGGCGCTCCCCCTCGCTCGGGTGAGGGGATATGATGGGCCGGTGCGGGCGCACGCCGCCGGCACCGACGCACGTGCTCTCACTCATCCAACCGCTCGCTCCCGCATGATCATCGCGCTCGCATCTCCGCGTGTCTCGACGTCCCTCGACGATGCCCTCGCGCGGATCGACCGGCTGCTCGCCGACGCCTCGCGGCGCGGCGCGGAGATCGCCTGCTTCCCCGAGGCATATCTCCCGGGGCTGCGCGGGCAGGATTTCGAGGTTTGGAATTGGGACCATGCGACGGAAGCGCGCGCGCTGGCCGCTCTCCGCGACATCGTGCGCACGCACGGGGTATCCACGATCATGGGGATGGAGCACGTCACGCCGCAGGGGCGGCAGATCGCGGCCTTCGTGTTCGATGCGCGCGGCGAACTCCTCGGCTCGCAGACCAAGAACCAGTTGGACCCGAGCGAGGACCGCTTCTACGTGCCCGGCACCGGCCGGCGGATCTTCGAGGTGAACGGCGTCAAGTTCGGCAACGCCATCTG
>DATKOH010000054.1:0-8213 GCA_035524735.1 Gemmatimonadaceae bacterium | reverse complement strand
CGATCACGTACTTGCCGTACTCCTTCAACTTGAGGACGAGGCTGGAGAAGTCGGAGTCGCCCGAGAGGAGGATGATGGTGCCGATCTCCGGTCGCGTGAACACCAGTTCCATGGCGTCGATCGCGAGCCGGATGTCGGTCGCGTTCTTCTTCGACGAGCCGTAGGCCGGCGCGAAGATGAGGTCGATCGACGCCTCGCTGAGCGGGACGATGTACTGCGGATACCGGCGCCAGTCGGCATAGGCGCGCTGGACGGCGACCTTGCCGTGGATGATGTCGCTGGAGAGGAGGTTGCGGAGCTCCGTCTGGAGGTCGGAGCGGATCCCCATCGTGACGTTGTCGAAGTCGATGAGGAGCGCGGCGTTGGGGGCGTGGTGGAAGGGGGCCGGGGCGACGAACTGCGCCGTGGCGGCGAGGGGGGAGGCGGCCTGGGGGCCGACGTGCATGGGTGCGACGGGCTGGCGCACGGCAGGAAGCCGGTGCGCGGCGGCGCCCGCGGGCCGCTTGGGACGTGGTGTCATGACCTGTTCGGTGGGACGGTGTGAGAACGCGCGGTCATCCGATCGGCGTCCCGCCGCTTCCCCAGTCCACCCGGAACGGGCGGCACGGGCCTGAAGCAGCAGGGGCGGACGCGCGAGGCGTCCACGGCGACTGGATCCGCAGGCGCATCCACCGGGTCACTCGGTGCCGTCCGGTCCGCGGCGCGGGATCGCGCGAGGCGGGGAGTGAACCCCGCGAGCCGCGCGTCGCGCACATCGACCGGTCCGGTCGGCGTCAAAGGCCGAGGGGGATGCGCATCAGTCATTCAATGTATATGGGTGGGGGGGGTTGGGACAACTGCCGGGGGCCGACGACCGACGGGCGACTCACGATGAGGCATGAACACCATGGCCTGGCGGCGGGGCGCGCCCTCGTCCTCGCGGCGTGCCATCGTCGTCATGCCTCGCCGGGAGTCGGGCATCGGGCGTCGGTTCTTCGTTGGTCGATCCCGGCGCGTCCTCCCTGCCTGCTATAGATTGACGTGTCGCGAAACGAAACGCCCCCTTCTTCCGCGCGTAAGGAGCCGGAGTGAGAGCACCGAGATTCCGGACGCGGGTCCTCATCTACCTCGTGCTGTTCGCGATGGTGCCGGCGAGCGCGCTGATGCTCGGCGGGGCGTGGGGCGTGAGTTCGGTGCTGCCGGTGCTGAGCGGCGCGCGGCCGTGGGAGCGGGTGGCGGCGAGCGGGCGGCGCGCGATCGCGGCGGTGCGCACGGCGCCGCTCACGGCGCAGCAGCGCGCGGCGCTCGATGAGCACGAGCGCGACCTGGGGCAGTCGCTGATCGAGGCGAGCCGCTATCAGTACCTGGCGTCGCGCGTGGTGGTGGTGATCATCGTGCTGGCGATCGCGGGGTCGGCGGTGCTTGCGCTGCTGGCGTCGCGCGTGGCGGGGCACCTGAGCCGGCAGCTGAGCCGTCCGCTGAGCGAGCTGGTGGAATGGACGGAGTTGATCGCGCACGAGCGGCCGCTGCCGCGCGGGCCGCCGCAGCGGGGGGCGCCGGAATTCGAGGTGATGCGGCGCCGCATGCGCGAGATGGCGGACGAGCTGCTCGCGGCGCGGGCGCGCGAGATCGAGGCGCAGCGACTCGAGGCCTTCCGCGAAACGGCGCGGCGCGTGGCGCACGAGCTGAAGAACCCGCTCACGCCGATCGGGCTGGCGGTGGCGCGGCTCAAGCGGGAGGCGGATCCCGCGCTCAAGGACGTCGTGGAGGTGCTCGAGACGGAGACGCGGCGCATCGACGCCATGGCGCGGAGCTTCGCGCAGTTCGGGCGGCTGCCCGAGGGGCCGGCGGCGGCGATCGACATGGGGGAGCTGGCGCGCTCGGCGGCGCGCGGGATGTCGGGGGGCGCGGTGAGGGTGGCGGTGCAGGTGGACGAAGGGGTGCCCGAGGTGCACGGGCACTACGACGCGCTGTCGCGCGCGCTGGCGAACGTGCTGGTGAACGCGGTGGAGGCGTGCCGAGGCGGGGGGGCGGTGGTGGTGCACGTGTCGAAGGCGCTGCTGGAGGGGGCGCCGGCGGTGGAGCTCCGCGTGGTGGACACGGGGCACGGGATCCCGGCGGCGCAGCTGGCGACGATCTGGGAGCCGTACGTGACCACGACGCCGGGGGGGACGGGGCTCGGGCTGGCGATCGCGCGGCAGACGGTGCTGGCGCACGGCGGCGCGGTGGGCGCGTCGAGCGAGCCGGGGGCGGGCACGGAGATCCGATTCATCCTGCCGGTGAGCGGCGCGCGCGCGCCGGCGCAACCGACGGACAAGGAGCAGGGCGCATGAACGAGGACATCGTCATCCCGGTGGCGTTCTTCATCACGGTGATCGTGATCGCGGTGGGGATCCCGATCGCGCGGGCGATCGCGCGGGCGATCGACCGGAAGACGCTCACCCCCGCGGCGCCGCCGGAGCTCATGCAGCGGTTCGAGCGGATGGAGCAGTCGATCGACGCGATCGCCGTGGAGGTGGAGCGCATCTCCGAGGCGCAGCGCTTCACGACGAAGCTGCTCTCCGAGCGCGCGGCGCCGGAGCGCGCGCTGCCGCCGAGGGAGCCGGGCGCATGACCGAGATCCTCATCATCGACGACGAGGCCAACATCCGCCGGATGGTCGGCGCGCTGCTGGGCACGGAGGGGTTCACCGTGCGCGAGGCGGGGGACGGCGCGTCGGGGGTGGCGGCGGCGGCGGAGCGGGAGCCGGACGCGGCGCTGGTCGACCTGATGATGCCGGGGGCTATGGACGGGCTGACGACGCTCCGGGCGCTGCGGGAGCGCTACCCGGAGCTGCCGGTGGTGATGATGAGCGGGCGCGCGGGGCTGAGCGACGCGGTGCAGGCGACGAAGCTCGGGGCGTTCCACTTCCTCGAGAAGCCGCTGACGCCGGAAGGGGTGCTCCTCGCGCTGCGCGGCGCGCTGGAGCTGCGGCAGGCGAAGCGCGAGGCGCGCACGCTGCGCGAGGACCTGGGCGTGAGCGGCGAGATGGTGGGGGGGAGCCCGGCGATGCAGAAGGTGCGCGAGATGATCGCGCGCGTGGCGCCGACGGACGCGCGCGTGCTGCTGCAGGGGGAGTCGGGCACGGGGAAGGAGCTGGCGGCGTGGGCGATCCACCGGGGGAGCGCGCGGCGCGACCGGCCGTTCGTGCGCGTGAACTGCGCGGCGATCCCGCGCGACCTGGTGGAGAGCGAGATGTTCGGCCACGAGAAGGGGGCGTTCACCGGCGCGACCGACCGGCGGATCGGCCGCTTCGAGCTGGCGGACGGCGGCACGCTGCTGCTGGATGAGGTGGGGGACCTGGGCGCGGAGGCGCAGGCGAAGCTGCTCCGGGCGATCGAGGCGAGCGAGATCGAGCGCGTGGGCGGGGGGAAGCCGATCAAGGTGGACGTGCGGATCATCGCGGCGACGAACATGGACCTCCAGCGCGGGGTGGCGGAGGGGAAGTTCCGCGAGGACCTCTTCCACCGGCTGAACGTGATCCCGGTGACGCTGCCGCCGCTGCGCGAGCGCCCGGACGACATCGGCGCGCTGGTGCTGCACTTCTCGGCGCTCTATCGGGCGCGGAGCGGGCGGCCGGCGCCGCGCTGGAGCGAGGCAGGCATGGCGCTGCTGGCGCGGCACCGCTGGCCGGGGAACGTGCGCGAGCTGGCGAACACGGTGGAGCGCCTCGCGATCCTGCACGAGGGGACGGAGGTGAGCGCCGCGGACGTGGCGGCGGTGCTGCCCGCGGCACGCGAGGGGGGCGCGGCCGCGCCGCCGCTCCCCGAGCCGACGCTCGACCGCCCGCTGAACGACGCGCTGGATGATTTCGAGCGCACGCTGATCACGCGCGCGCTGTCGATGGCGAAGGGGAACGTGGCCGACGCGGCGCGCCGGCTCAAGACGGACCGCCCGAACCTGTACCGGCGGATGCGCCGGCTCGGGATCGAGTGGGGGAATCCGTGAGCGCGGCCGTCCGCTCGCTGCTCGCCGCGTGCGCGGCGGCGCCCGCGCTCTTCGCGCAGGGGGCGGACACGGCGCGCACGCTGCCGTGGGACGTGGCGGGCGAGGCCGCCTACCGGTGGAACCTGCCCGCGGCGCTGCGCGCGCAGGCGCCGACCACGGTGGACAGCACCGTGAACGGGAGCGTGGCCGTGCGCGACGCGTCGCTGACGATCCGCGGCACGGTGCACGGGCGCGTGACCGTCATCAACGGGAACGCGACGCTGCTGCCCGGGGCGCGCGTGGACAGCGACCTGTTCGTGGTCGGGGGAACGGCGGCGGTGCCCGACAGCGGCGCGGTGGGGGGGAAGGTGTCGGCGTACCGGCAGCCGCTGCTCTACCGGCTGTCGGGGGACGAGATGGTGGCCGTGCACGACAGCGCGAGCGGCGACGTGGGATGGTTCCGCCGGTGGCAGGCGCGCTACGACTCGGCGCAGACGAAGTTCGCGCTCAAGGCGCGCACCTACGACCGCGTGGAAGGGCTGCCGGTGATGCTCGGCCTCGCGCTCCGCCGGAACTGGGAGATCGGGCAGTTCAACCTCTCCGCGCTCGGCATCTACCGGTCGGCGAACAGCTTCTCGTGGACGCCCGACAACCTGGGCTACGACGTGAGCGCCGACCTCAAGCGCGGGAAGGAGCGGGGCACGGCGTACGGGATCCGCTTCTTCGACGTGGTCGCGCCGGCGGAGAGCTGGCAGGTGAGCAGCGCCGAAATCTTCCTGTACAGCTTCGGCGTGCGGAACGACATGCGCGACTACTACAACGCGCAGGGGGGGAGCGCGTATGCGTCGGTGTTCACGGGGCCGTGGACGCTCACGCTGACCTTCGCGCAGGCGCAATGGCTGCAGCGCACGGCGGCGGACCCGATCTCGCTGTTCAACTCGGGCGATGCCTGGCGCGCGAACCCGGCGCTGGACGAGGGGACGCTGCACCGCTTCGACCTCGACGCCACGTTCGACACGCGCAGCAGCAAGAGCGACCCGTGGAGCGGGTTCCTGGTGAGCGCGGACGTCGAGGTGGGATGGACGGGGGCGCTGACCGACGGATCGACGAGCCCGCTGGTGCGCGACAGCGCGGCGGCGCCGTACGGGCTCACGTACGGGCGCGGATGGCTGGACGTGCGGAGCTACAACCGCGTGTCGCCGCAGGGGCATCTGGACTTCCGGCTGGCGTTCGGCACGCAGCTGGGCGGGGGCGCGCTGCCGCTGGAGCGGCGCTTCTCGATGGGCGGCCCGGGCTCGCTGCCGGGCTACGCCTTCCGGCAGCTGCTGTCGCCGGACGTGTTCACGTGCAGCGACAGCATCGTGCCGGCCGGGCAGCCGGCGCAGTGCGACCGGATGCTGCTGGCGCAGGCGGAGTACCGCGCGGACTTCACGCTCCGGATGTTCAAGCGCTCGGCGCCGCCCGGGGAGGCGGCGGGGTACCACGTGGTGCAGCCGATGTCGTGGGTGCTCTTCGCGGACGCGGGGCGCGGCTGGCTCACCGGCGCGCCGGTGGACGGGCTGCGCTACGGATGGGGAACGCTTCCGCCGCTCTACACCTTCCGCACCGACTTCGGCGCGGGGCTGGACCTGGGCTGGCTGGGGCTGTACGCGGCGAAGTCGATCACGGACTGGCAGACGCCGACGCGGTTCGTCGTGCGGCTCCAGCACCGCTTCTGATGCGCACGCGCGCACTCGTGCTGGCGCTGGCCGCGATGCTCGCGGCGCGGAGCGGGGCGCAGACGCCCGCGGCCGCTCCCGCGGCGCCGCCGGAGCCGGCGGTGGACGTGATCCTGCCGGCGCCGGAGGCGCGCGGCACGCAGCCGCCGGCGGTGTCGAACGCGCGCATGCTCGAGGACCGCACCACGCGCGAGCTGCTGCACAGCGGCTTCCCGGCGCGGCTCCACTTCCGGGTGGAGCTGTGGGAGGCGAAGACGCTCTTCGACAAGCTGGTGACCGCGGTGGAGTGGGACGTGATCGTGCGCTACGATCCGCTGGCGCGGCACTACACGGTGACGCGGATCGCGGAGAAGGTGACGCCGCTGGGGACGTTCGCCGAGCTCAAGGATGCGCAGGAGATGGTGTCGCGGCCGTTCGTGCCGGACATCGCGCCCCCCACGGACCACAAGCGGCGCTACTACTACTTCGCGTCGCTCACGGTGGAGATGCTGTCGGTCACCGACATCGACGAGGTGCAGCGCTGGCTGCGCGGCGAGGGGGAGCCGATGGTGCAGGGGAAGCAGAACGCGGGCACGGCGCTGGGGCGCGGGCTGCAGACGCTCTTCACCCGGATGCTCGGCGGCCAGGTGCGGACGTACCACGCGCGCTCGGCGGTGTTCCGGCCGTAGCGCGGGAGGCGGGGGCGGTTAGGCCCCGGTCTTCAGCGCGGCCGCGGCGCGGCTCGCGGGGCGGTGCTCGAGCTCCTCGATCTGGTGGAGCGTGTCAGCGCCGTAGAAGAGCTTGATGTACTTGCTCTGCGCCGGCGTGAGACGGCGCACCGCCCAGGAGAGGTGCACGAAGTGCGGCTCCACCGGCGGCACCAGCGGATGCATGCCGATCTCCTCCGCCATCCGGTTCCCCTTCTTCGTGTTGCACGGCGAGCAGGCGGTGACGACGTTCGTCCACTCGTTCGTGCCGCCGCGGGAGAGCGGGATGAGGTGGTCGCGGGTGAGCGATTCGCGCGGGCGCAGCTCCGCGCCGTGCCGCCCGCAGTACTGGCAGCGGTAGCGGTCGCGCGCGAAGAGGAAGGTGTTCGTCACCTGCCGGCGGAAGCGGCGCGGCACGTGGATGAACTTCACGAGCCGGATCACCGCGGGGCGCGGCAGCGTGAGGCGCTCCGAGCGCACCACGCGCCCCGAGTCCGCCTCCACGATCTCGGCCTTGCCGTCGAGCACGAGCCGGAGCGCCCGACGCATGGGGACCATGGTCAGGGGTTCGAAGCTCGCGTTCAGCGCCAGACAGCCGACGATCACGTTGCCCTCCCGTCCTCCTGAAAAAAATCCCGCCTCCACGTTCGGGGCGGGACCGAGCATCCTCGGCCGCCCCTCAGCGGGCGGCCACCGCCTCCGGTACGAGTGTCAACCACCCGTAGCGGTCTTCGAGCTTGCCGGTGGCGATCCCCATGAAGGTGTCCTGCACCCGCCTCGTGATCGGCCCCGGCTTCCCGGCGCCCACGGGAACGTGGTCCACCGAACGCACGGGGGTGATCTCCGCGGCCGTGCCTGAGAAGAATACCTCGTCCGCGATGTAGAGCAACTCCCGGGGGAGGGTCTCCACCCGCACCTCCACCCCCATGTCGCGCGCGATGCGCATGACGGAATCGCGCGTGATCCCCTCCAGGATGCCGCTCGAGAGCGGCGGCGTGAAGAGCACGCCGTTCCGCACGACGAAGATGTTCTCCCCGCTCCCTTCCGCGATGTAGCCGTGACTGTCGAGCATGATCCCCTCGGCGTACTTGTCGCCGCGGGCCTCGGCCTTGGACAGTCCCGAGTTCAGGTAGTTGCCCCCCGCCTTCGCCAGCGTGGGGAAGGTGTCGGGGGCCGCGCGGCGCCACGACGAGACGCAGGCATCGACGCCGTTGGCGATCGCGTCGTCGCCGAGGTAGCGCCCCCAGTGCCAGGCGATGATGAAGACCTCGACGGGGACGTCGGTGGGGTTCACCCCCATCTGCTCGCCGGTGCGGACGACGACGGGGCGGAGGTAGCCGTGCCGGATGTCGTTCGCGCCCACGGTGTCGACGCAGCCCTGCACGAGCGTCTCGACGCTGTGGCGCAGGGGCATGCGGTAGATGCGGCAGGAGTCGTGCAGCCGCCGCATGTGGTCGTCGAGCCGGAAGATGGCGGGGCCGGCGGGGGTCTCGTAGAAGCGGAGTCCCTCGAAGATGCTCGATCCATAGTGGATGACGTGGCTCATGACGTGGAGGGTGGCGTCCTCCCACGGGATGAGCTTGCCATCGCGCCAGATCTTCGCAGTGCGGCCGGGCTTGATGGGCGCGTGCATTGTCGAAAGTTACCGGGCGAGGCGGGGGGGCGCTAGCGGGGCTCGGGGCTCGGCGCTCGGGGCTCGGCGCTCGGCGCTCGGGGCTCGGCGCGCGGGGCTCGGCGCTCGGCGCTCGGCGCTCGGCGCTCGGCGTGCGGCGCTCGGCGTGCGGCGCTCGGCGTGCGGCGCTCGGCGTGCGGCGTGCGGCGCGCGGGGTTCGGCGCGCGGCGGTGCGATAGTCGAGAGTGGGGA
>DATKOH010000053.1:0-6044 GCA_035524735.1 Gemmatimonadaceae bacterium | reverse complement strand
TCACGACCGATCCGTCGGCGCGCGAAGGGGTGGCGATCGTGCCGCGCCTCGCGGTGGCCGACCGCTCCTCCGCGGAGGCGCTGCTCGCGATCCCGGTGGCGACGCCGGCGGGACCGCAGCCGCTCGCGCGCTTCGTCACGGTGGACACCACCGTGCGCGAGCCCGCGCGCTACCGCCGCGACCTGCGCCCGGTGATCTACGTGACGGGCGACGTCGCGGGGCGCATCGAGTCGCCGGTGTACGCGATCCTCGCGATGGACCACGCGCTCGACACGGTGCGCGTGGCCGGCGCCCCGCTCGGCCGCTACAACGCCATCCAGCCGCCGCGCCTCGACGAGACGGCGATCAAGTGGGATGGCGAATGGCAGATCACGATCGAGGTCTTCCGCGACCTGGGACTCGCCTTCGCCGGCGTGCTGGTGCTGATCTACGTGCTCGTCGTCGGCTGGTTCCAGAGCTTCAAGGTGCCGCTCGTCATCATGGCGCCGATCCCGCTCACGCTCATCGGCATCCTCCCCGCGCACGCGCTGTCGGGGGCGTTCTTCACCGCCACGTCGATGATCGGGATGATCGCGCTCGCGGGGATCATCGTGCGCAACTCGATCCTGCTCGTCGACTTCATCCAGCTCGCGCAGGAGCGCGGGCACTCGCTGGCCGACGCGGTGATCGAGGCCGGGAGCGTGCGCTTCCGCCCGATCGCGCTCACCGCCGCGGCGGTGGTGGTGGGCGGGATGGTGATGGTGCTCGACCCGATCTTCCAGGGGCTCGCCGTCGCGCTGATGAGCGGCGCGGTGGTCGCGACCCTGCTCACCATGGTGGTGGTGCCGCTGCTCTACTGGGAGCTGCGCCGCCGCGAGCCGGAGGAGGCCGCATGAAGCTGCTGCTCGTGATGTACAGCGGGAGCCGCCCGGGGATCGTACCGGAGCTGCTCGAGCACCAGGGGGTGCACGGCTACACGGAGCTGCGCGGGGCGCACGGCGCCGGCGCGAGCGGCCGGCGCGAGGGCACGCGCGCCTGGCCCGGCGACACCGCCGTCTTCTTCTCGATGGTGGACGACGAGCACGTCCCCGCCCTGCTCGGCGTGCTGCGCGAGCAGGGCGCGCGCTCGCAGCCCGGCGAGCGGATCCACGTGGCCGAGCTGCCCGTGGAGTACTTCAGCTAGGAGCGCACCATGTGCGATGACCGCCTCATCCGGCGATTCGCCGGCGCGTTCGTGCTCCTCTCGGTGGCGATCGGCTGGTTCGTCACCCCGTGGGCCTTCCTCTTCACGGCCTTCGTGGGCGCGAACCTGCTCCAGTTCGGCTTCACCGGCCTCTGCCCGCTCGAGAAGGTGCTCGGGCGCTTCGAGGCGCTCGGCTGCCGCCGCGCCGCGCGCCCCCGCGGCGCCTAGGGGCGCACGTTGATCACGCTGTCGAGCGCGGCGGGGCGGTAGAGCACGCCGTCCTTCATCACGAGCGACACCTTCCGCACGTCCGAGATCGTCGCCGCCGGATGGCCGTCCACGAGGATGAGGTCGGCGAGCTTCCCCGGCGCCACCGTGCCGAGCTCCCCGTCGCGCTTCATGACGCGCGCGGCGCCCAGCGTCGCGATGCGGAGCACGTCGGGCGCGGGGATCCCCGCCTCCACGTAGAGCTCCAGTTCGCGCGCCAGCGCGAAGCCCGCCATCGCGTCGGTGCCGGCGACGATCGTGAGCGAGTCGTCGTACAGCATCTTCACCATCCGCTCCATCGCCGCGAAGGAGTCGCGGTAGCGCTGGTCCATCCCTTCCGGCACGGGCAGCCCGCCGCCGAGGAAGCCGCGCTGCACGTTGGGCGGCATGCGCGACGCCACGGCGGCGTAGACGGGGTCCACCGTCCCCTTCCGCCCGACGAACATCTCGTCGAACACGTTGAGCGTCGGATCGAGCACCGTGTGGTGCGCCCGCAGCAGCGCGACGAACCGCTGCACCGGCGCCGACTGCAGGTCGAGCAGCGCCGCCTTCTGCGCCACCGCCGTGAAGCGCGCGGGGGTGCGCGTGTCGGGCACGGAGTCCGCCCAGAAGTTCAGGAAGAGGAAGTTCGCGTGCTGGATCTCGTCGTAGCCCGCCATCACCGCCTGCTCGGCGGTCATGAACGCAGGCACGTGCCCGCTCACGCGCAGCCCGTGCTTGTGCGCCTCGTCGATGATGGGCGGCACCAGCTCGGGCTTCACCGAGCTGTAGATCTTGATCTGCACGTAGCCGTGCGCGGCGAAGCGCCGCACCCACGCGCGCGCGGAGTCCGCGTTGTCCACGAGCGCCTTCGTCGGCCCCGCGTACTTGCCGGGGCCGTCGATGAGCCCGGCGAGGAGCAGGCGCGGCCCGATCAGCGTGCCGTCGGCGAAGCGCCGCTGCCGCGCGAGACTCTCGTCCATGTCGTTCCCGAGGTCGCGCACGCTCGTGATGCCGTTGGCGATGTCGAAGAGGCCGTCGTCGTCGCTCATGTGCACGTGCATGTCCCAGAGGCCGGGCATGAGCGTGCGCCCCGCCGCATCGATCACCTCGGCCCCCGCCGGCGCGGGGACGCTCGCGTCGGGACCCACCGCCGCGATCCGGTTCCCCTGCACCACCACCGACGTGCCGGGGAGGATGCGCCCGCTCGCGGCATCGAAGAGATCGGCGTGACGGAAGACCACCGCGCCCGCCGGGCGGCGCGCCAGCGTGGCGGCGAGACGCGCCGTGCGCATGCTGTCCGCCAGCGCCTGGCGCGCCAGGATCTGCGGGACCACCGACTCCCATCCCGCGCGGATGAGCATGAACCAGCTGCCACCCTCGGCGAACATCGTGCCGTCGGGGTCGAGCCAGATCGAGCCCGCCTGGAAGGCGACCCCCGACACGTCGTAGCGGATGACCGTGCGCGACGCGCCGTTCGCCGTCACGGTGAGCGCCTCCGCCGAGTCGATGCGCGCCTCGCCGCTCGGCAGCAGCGCGAGGCGGCGCCCCGGCGCGTTCCAGAGCGCGCGGGCGAGCATCGCGCTCTCCTCCGGCACCCCGTCGAGGCTGATGTAGAACGCGTCCGTCGCCGCGGCCGTCCCCGACTCGGCGGAGTTCTTCCACGTGGCCGTCCCCCCCTGCATCGTGAAGCGCTCCGACACCGCGTTCTTCAGGTAGTCGTGGCCCGTGATCGTCAGCTCCAGCGGCACGCCGCCGGCGTCGACGCGCACCGATTCGTCGATGGCGGGGCCTCGCCCGCGGTCGTTGAACTCGAAGTGCGCCGTGATCGCCCGCGCCCCGCGGCGCACCACCTCGTACCCCGCCCTGTTGCCGGACATGAGCGCGGTGTACATCACGGAGTCCCGCGGCGCGGGCACCTGTTGCGCCGCGAGGGCGGCGGGCGCGCACGCGAAGGCGAGCGCGAGCATGAGCTGGGGGCGGCGCATCACAACGCTCCGGCGGAGGGGGTCGTACGAATATCGCCCCCCGGGCACCCCGGGGGAACATGCGGCATCACCGCGGCCGCCGCGCACCGGCGGCCGCCCATCGGACACGGAACGCCATGCGCGCGATCATCGCCACCACGCTCGGGATCCTTCTCGCGGCCGGCGCTTCGGCCCAGACGAACCAGGAACGCACCGCCGGCGGCGGCTACGCGCGTTCGCACGACTACGACCTGGTGCACGAGCGGATCGCGCTCTCGCACTTCGACTGGGACAGCACCGCCTTCGACGGCGACGTGGCCGTCACCCTCGTGGCGCTGCGCCCCGCGTTCGACTCGGTGGTGCTCGACGCCGGCCGGCTGCTCGCGGTGCGGTCGGTGCGCGACGCGAAGGGCGCGCTCGCGTTCGCGGCGCACGGCGACACGCTCGTCGTCCGGTTGCGCCGCGCCGCCGCCTTCGGCGACACCGTGCGCTTCGCCATCGCCTACCACGGCACGGTGACCAACGGCCGCGGCCTCACCTTCCTCGATGCCGCCACCGGCCACGAGCCGCACCCCCGGCAGATCTGGAGCCAGGGGGAGGCGATGGACAACCACTACTGGTTCCCCACGTACGACTTCCCCAACGACCGTCTCACCTGGGAGATGGTCGTCACGGTGCCGAGGGAGTTCACCGTGGTGAGCAACGGGCGGCTCGTGAGCGACGCGCCGCACGGCGACGGCACGCACACCGTCACCTGGCGCCTCGACCATCCCGCGCCGTCGTATCTTGCGTCCATCGTCGTGGCGCCGCTCGTGAAGCTGCGCGACGCGTGGCAGGGGCGCCCCGTGGACTACTACGTCTACCGCGGCACCGACACCGCGCAGGCGCGCCGCCTCTTCGCCGAGACGCCGGACCAGATCGCGGTCTTCTCCAGGCTCACCGGCGTCGCCTACCCGTGGAACAAGTACGCGCAGACCACCGTCGCCGATTTCTTCGGCGGCATGGAGAACGTGAGCGCGACCACGCTCGTGGACTGGATCCCCGACCGCGCCGCGTACCTCGACCGCCCCTGGTACCACTTCGAGCTCATCGCGCACGAGCTCGCGCATCAGTGGTTCGGCGACTACGTGACCACCGCCGACTGGGCGAACACCTGGCTCAACGAGGGCTTCGCCACCTTCATGGTGGGGCCGTATTGGCGAGAGCGGATGGGGCCGCAGGTGGCGGAGGACTACTACCTCGGCAAGTACTCCGAATTCATGGGCACCGACCGGCGCCGCCGCATGCCGATCGCCGCCGAGGGCTCGAACAACATCTATCCGAAGGGCGCGCTGGCGCTCGAAATGCTCCGCAAGCACCTCGGCGACCGCCGCTTCTGGGCCGGCGTGCACCGCTACCTCACCGACCACGCCTTCGGCAACGCCACCACCGACGACTTCCGCCAGGCGATGCTCGCCGCCACCGGCGAGAACCTCGACTGGTTCTTCGACGAATGGTTCTACCAGGCGGGCTACCCGGAATTCAAGGTCATCGCCTCGTACGACAAGAACGCCGACCGGCTGACGCTGCTCGTGCAGCAGGTGCAGGGCGACACGGCCACCGCCGACAGCACCGGGCTGCGCTTCGGCACCCCCGCCGTGTTCCGGATGCCGGCGGCGATCCGCGTGGGCACGGCGCGCGGCGACGTGACCCGCCGCGTGATGCTCGACGCGCGCATGCAGACCTTCACCTTCGACTCGCTCGGCGGCGCGCCGACGATGGTGATCTTCGACGACGGCAACGCCGTGCTGAAGACGCTCGCCTTCGACCAGCCGAGCGCATGGCTGGCGGAGGCGCTCGCGCGCGACGCCGACCTCTGGGACCGGTGGTGGGCGATCGGCCAGCTCGCCAAGCGCGACACCGACGCGGTGGCCGGCGCGGCGCTCGCGAAGGCCGCCACCGGCGCCGACTACCCCCTCACGCGCGCGCAGGCCGCGGAGGCGCTCGGCGCCTTCCGCCCGAGCATCGCGCTCCCCGCGCTCACCGCCGCGATGCACGACACCTCCGCGCGGGTGCGCGCCGCGGCGCTGCGCGGGCTCCGTACCCTCGGCGGCGACACGGCGGCCGCGCTCGCCACGAACGCCTTCAACACCGATCCGAGCTACGACGTGCGTGCCACCGCGGTGCGCACCCTGAGCATCGCCCCCTACGCCGTGCAGCGCCCCGTGCTCGTGAAGGCGCTCGGCACGTGGTCGTACCGTGACGTGATCGGGAACGCCGCCGTGCTCGGCATCGCCATGGCCGGCGACACCACGCTGCTCGACGCGGTGAACGCGCAGGTGGGCGCGCTCAACTTCGCGCCCTACGCGCTGGCATCGCTCGGCCGCCGGGGGAGCGCGCGCGCGTACGACCTGCTCGCGGCGCACCTCACCGACGCGCGCCGGAGCACGCGGCAGGCCGTGGGCTACGCGATGATGACGGCCGTGCCGAAATCGATCGCGGTCGCGCTCGTCTCGCGCGCGCGGACGGAGGCGAAGAGCGCGGCGGTGCGCACCGAGCTGGACGGGCTCCTCGAGCGGCTGGCGAAGCGCCCCGACGGCTCCTGAGCCGCCGGGCGGATCAGCGCAGCCGCTTCGGCTCCGCCGGCTCCGCCGCGGACGACGGCTCCGGCCGCGCCTGCGGCCGGGCCG
>DATKOH010000052.1:0-3505 GCA_035524735.1 Gemmatimonadaceae bacterium | reverse complement strand
CGCGTCCGAGATCCGCCAGCGATTCCTCCGCTACTTCGAGCGGCAGAAGCATGCCATCCGCCCGTCGTCGTCGCTCGTGCCGGCGGACGACCCCACGCTCCTCTTCACGAACGCCGGGATGGTGCAGTTCAAGCGCATCTTCCTGGGGCAGGAGCCGTCGCCCTTCGGGCTGCGCGCGACCACGTCGCAGAAGTGCGTGCGCGCGGGCGGCAAGCACAACGATCTCGAGCAGGTGGGGCACACCGCGCGCCACCACACCTTCTTCGAGATGCTCGGCAACTTCTCCTTCGGCGACTATTTCAAGAAGGACGCGATCGCCTTCGCCTGGGAGTTCGTGACGAAGGAGCTGGGCATCGATCCGGCGCTGCTCTACGTCACCGTGTACAAGGATGACGACGAGGCGCGGAAGCTCTGGGTGGACCTCACGGGGATCAGGAACTCCCGCGTCTACGGCCTGGGGGAGAAGGACAACTTCTGGCAGATGGCCGACACCGGGCCGTGCGGCCCGTGCACCGAGATCTACGTCGACCTCGCGCGGGTGGCGAAGGACTGGCGCTTCCCGGCGGGGGCGTCGGGAGAGTGGACCGACCTCGCGCGCACGGAATTCTCGCAGGACGCGTTCGTCGAGGGGGCGGAGGCGGGGCGCTTCCTCGAGATCTGGAACCTGGTCTTCATGCAGTTCGACCGGCAGGCGGACGGCGCGATGAAGCCGCTGCCGAAGCCGAGCGTGGACACCGGGGCGGGGCTCGAGCGGATCGCGGCGGTGATGCAGGGAGTGACGAGCAACTATCACACCGACCTCTTCCGTCCGCTGATCGAGACCGTGGAGCGCTACACGGGGATCGCGTACTGGGGGCGGGAGAGCGACGAGATCCGCCGCGAGGTGAAGAGCGCGGGGGGGCTGACGATGATGGGCGGGAGCGAGCGCCCCGGGAAGCCGTTCACGGTGCGCACGACGGTGGACCCGGCGAGCTTCCGCGTGCTCGCGGACCACGCGCGCGCGGTGGCGTTCCTGATCGCGGACGGCGTCTTCCCGTCGAACGAGGGACGCGGCTACGTGCTGCGGCGGATCCTGCGGCGCGCGGTGCGGCACGCCTGGCTGCTCGGCCGCTCGGAGCCGACGCTCGTGTACGTGGCGGAGAGCGTGATCGAGTCGATGAGCGGCGTCTTCCCCGAGCTCGCGCAGCGCGCGCGGCTCATCCGCGAGACGGTGCGCGCGGAGGAGGAGCGCTTCCTCGATACGATCGACGGCGGGATGCAGCGCTTCGACCAGATCGCGCCGGCGGCGAGCACGCAGGGCTCGACGGCGGTGCGCGGGACGATCAGCGGCGAGGACGCCTTCCGCCTGTACGACACCTTCGGCTTCCCGATCGACCTCACCGACCTGATGGCGCGCGAGCGCGGCTACGTGGTGGACATCGCGGGCTTCGAGCGCGCGCTGGGCGCGCAGCGCGAGCAGAGCCGGGTGGAGCGCCGCACGCGGGAGATCCGCGTGACGGTGGACGCGGTGGCGGAGGGGGGGCTCGCCGACTGGGAGCGCGCGCGCGGCGCGGACGAGGCGGCGCAGCGGTTCGTGGGCTACGAGACGACGGAGGCGGCGACGGGCGTGCTCGCGGCGAAGAAGCTCGACGGCCGGAAGATGGCGCTCGTGCTGCGGGAGACGCCCTTCTACGCGGAGTCGGGCGGGCAGGTGAGCGATCGCGGCGAGGTGGTGGGGCGGGGGTGGCGGCTCGACGTGGACGAGGTGCGGAAGGTGGAGGGGCGGACGGCGGTGGTCGGCACGCTGCACGGCAGCTTCGCGTTCGGGGCGGTGACGGCGCGCGTGCCGTCGGACGTGCGGCGCGACACGGAGCGCAACCATACCGCCACGCACCTGCTGCACGCGGCGCTGCGGCAGACGCTGGGCGAGCACGTGCACCAGGCGGGCTCGCTGGTGGCGCCCGACCGGCTGCGTTTCGACTTCACGCATCACGGGCCGCTCACGCCGGAGCAGATCGCGGAGCTGGAATCGTGGGTGAACCGCGCGATCTGGGCGGACCAGGACGTGCGCACGGAGGAGCGGCCGTACAAGGAGGCGGTGGCGGCGGGGGCGATGGCGCTCTTCGGCGAGAAGTACGGCGACGTGGTGCGGGTGGTGAGCGTGCCGGGGGTGAGCATGGAACTCTGCGGCGGCACGCACGCGCGGAACACGGGGCAGATCGCGCTCTTCAAGATCGTGAGCGAGACGGGCGTGTCGGCCGGGGTGCGCCGCATCGAGGCGGTGACGGGGCCGAAGGCGTTCGAGATGGTGCGCGCCGAGGAGCAGCGGCTGGCGCGGATCGGCGCGATGCTGAAGGCGCCGGCGGAGGCGGTGGAGAAGCGCGTGGCGGCGCTGCTGGAGGAGCGGCGCGCGCTGCAGAAGAAGCTGGATGAGGCGATGAAGGGGGGCGGCGACGACGTGCAGCGTCTCATCGCGCAGGCGGAGACGGTACCGGGAGGGCGGATCGTGCGCGGCACGGTGTCGGCGTCCGACGTGCGCGACCTGCAGGCGAAGGGGGACGCGCTGCGCGAGCAGCTCGGGAGCGGCGTCGGCGTGATCGCATCGGCGCTGGCGGACGGGAAGCACACGCTGATCGTGGTGGTCACCGACGATCTGCGGGAGCGCGGCGTGCACGCGGACGTGGTGGTGAAGGAGATCGCGGCGGCGTCGGGGGGGCGCGGCGGGGGGAAGCAGCACATGGCGCAGGCGGGGCTCCCCGACACGGCGTCGCTGGCGTCGGCGATCGAGAAGGCGCCGGCGATCGTGCGCGCGGCGCTGGCCAAGGTCGCGTGACGGTCGGCGAGTGGCTGGCGACGCGGGCGCCGGCGCCGCCGGAGAACCTCGCCGAGCGCCTGCGACGGGCGCTGGGCCCGTCGCTGGAGCGCGACCAGGGGGAGACGGTGATCGCCTGCCTGGATGCGCTGGAGGCGCTGCTCGTGGACCTGCGCGACGATCCGGAGGCGGGGCGGGAGCGCGCGCTCGACCTGCTCGCGGCGGACGCGCTGGTCACGTACGCCTTCGAGGCGGCGGGGGAGGAGCCGCTCACGCTGATGGACGTGGCGAAGGGGGCGATGTGGCGGGTGGGGGAAGTGGCGGCGGAGCTGGAGACGTGAGCGTGCTCGCGCGGCTCGCGGCGCGGGGCGGGCTCGCGGTGCTGGTGGACCCGGCGCGCACGCGCGCGGCGGAGGGGGCGGAGCTCGCGCGCGGCGCGGCGGCGGAGGGCGCGGCGGCGCTGCTCATCGGCAACAGCTTCGGCGAGGGAGAGGATGCGGGGGCGCTGGCGCGCGCGATGAAGGCGGCGGCGCCGGAGGTGCCGCTGCTCCAGTTCCCGGCCACGGCGTCGCAGCTCGTGGCCGACGTGGACGCGGTGCTCTTCCTCTGCCTCATCTCGGGGCGGAACGCGCAGTACCTCATCGAGGAGCAGGTGCGCGCCGTGCCCTTCTTCGCGCGGCATCCGACGCTGGAAGTGATCGCCACGGCGTACTG
>DATKOH010000051.1:0-4153 GCA_035524735.1 Gemmatimonadaceae bacterium | reverse complement strand
CCGCACGCCGACGGCGCGCGTCTCGAACGCCTCGCCGGTGAGCGCGCCTGTGGCCGCGAGCTGTGAGTCCTTGCCGACCTTGATGTCGAGCACGTCGAAGTAGCGCGCGATCGACTGCGCAATCGCGAGCCGCTCGCCGCGGAAGAGGACCTGCGGCTTGACCTCGATGTCCTCCTCGTCGCCGGGGGCGATGTTGGCGAGCTCGAAGCCGATCGGAAACTGACGCTGGTTCTTGGGCTCTTCCTTGATGACGCGCGTGCGGCGCCCTCCGTGGTGATGCTCGTGGTGTTCGTGCTCCTCGTGGTGCTCGTGCTGCGGATGGCCGTACGCCAGGTGCGGGGCATGAGGATGCGGAGCGTGCGGGTGATGCCCCGGATGCGGCGGCGCCGGGCGCGCGCGCCGCGATGCGCGGAGGCAACGCCGCCCACACGACGGCCGGCGAGTGGGACTCGCATGGCCAGACGTACACCGTGTACGAGCACCAGGGAGCGTGAGCCATGAGCCGAGAAATGATCGTCGGGCGTGACATGCTGGTCGGCGCCGCCCATCACCGCGATTACGACGAGCTGATGGAGATGGGCGCGGATCCGCACGCGGCGCCCGCGCCGCCCCATCCGCAGTCGCCCCACCCCGCGCATGCGCCGGCGCCGCCGCACGCGCACACGTTGGCGCTGCATCCGGCCCATCCCCACGCGCATCCCGCGCCGCCGCACATGCTCGCGATGCACCCGGCGCCTCCACATCCGGGATACCACCCGCACGCGCCGCACCCCGGCGCGTACGGGCATCCCCACCACGAACAGCACGAGGAGCAGGAACACCACGAGCAGCACCACGGAGGGCGCCGCATGCGCATCGTGAGAGAAGAGCCCAAGAACCAGCGTCAGTTCCCGATCGGCTTCGAGCTCGCCAACATCGCCGCCGGCGACGAGGAGGACATCGAGGTCAAGCCCCAGGTCCTCTTCCGCGGCGAGCGGCTCGCGATCGCGCAGTCGATCGCGCGCTACTTCGACGTGCTCGACATCAAGGTCGGCAAGGACTCGCAGCTCGCGGCCACCGGCGCGCTTACTGGCGAGGCGTTCGAGACGCGCGCCGTCGGCGTGCGCATGGAGCTCGACACGGCGCAGCCCGGGATCGTGATCACGCTCCGCGTGAAGAACATCGACACGGCGGCGCACGACTTCCGAGCAGTCCTCTACGGCGCGGTGCTCGAGTAGCCGAGGGCTCCCGTGCTCTACGCGCCGCACTTTCAGTTGCGCGCGTTCGACACGCTCACGGAGCCGGCGAGGCTCGAGGCGCTGGCGCATCTGCTCGAGGCGCTGACGCTCGTCAACGTCGCTTGGCTCCGTGAGCAACCGGACGCGCCGTGGCTCTACGAGAGCGGCGTCCGCTACGAGGAGGAACCCCCCGGCCGCGACGAGTGGCAGGACATCCCCGAGACGATCAAGCGCCGCGAGGGGGACTGCGAAGACTTGGCTTGCTGGCGCTTGGCGGAGCTCCGCGTGCGTTCGCTCGAGGACGCTCGCCCCTTCGTGAAGTGCTCCGTCTACGGCCCGCGCACGGTCTACCACGTCGCCGTGCGCCGCTCGGACGGAAGGATCGAAGACCCGTCGCGCGTGCTCGGCATGCGCTGAAACGCGAGGAGAAGGCCGATGCCGTTCGTATTGTTCTTGCTGGGAGCCGCTGCCGTCGGTTTGGTCGCTGCCACGGCGTCCGCGAAGGGGAAAAAGAGCGGCAACGGAGGGCGGACGTACACCCTCGACACGAACCTGCCGCCACAGCTCCGTCAGCAGGTCCTCGCGGCGCTCGCGACGGAGAAGGATCCGACCAAGCTCCTGACGTTCGCAGCGCAGTGCGCGGCCAGCGGCTACCCGCTCGCCGCGGCGGCGCTCACGCAGCGCGCCGTCGAGCTCGGGGGCGTGCCTCCGCAGCCGTTCCCGCAGCCGCAACCAGGGCCAGCTCCGCAGCCGCAGCCCGTGAATCCCATCGACCCGGGCCTCCTCCCGGATCCTCCGCGTACTCAGGTACTCACGGCACTGGGTACAGGGACCGATCCGAACGCGCTCGAGGCGCTCGCGCAGCAGATGGACGCGCAGGGCTACACGTACGCGGCGCAGGCCCTTCGCATGAAGGAGTCTCTGCTCCGCGGCGGCGTGACGCCGCCGTCGCCCGGCCCGCTCCCGCAGCCCGGGCCCTTGCCGCAACCATCGCCCCAGCCGACGCCGATTCAGCCGCAGCCGGCTCCGGTTCCCAGTCCCTTCTCACTCGACCCCGGAATGCCGCCGGCGATGCAAAGCGCCGTGCTCGGAGCCCTCACGACCGAGCAGGACCCGAACAAGCTCCAGGCGTTCGCGCAGGAGATCCAATCGCAGTACCCCATCTCCGCGGGGCTCCTCATGGCGAAGGCGAACGCGCTGCGCATGCAGCCCTCGCCATTCCCCTCGCCGCAGCCGGGGCCGGGGCCCACCACGATGACCGCGGTCGTCACGACCCACGACCCGCCGCCCCTCGGGGACCTGAAGGTCTTCGACAGGCCCAACGGGACCCAGATCGGCGGCGTCGACAAGAACGGCACCGTTGCTGTCCTTCAGTGGAACGTTGACGGCGCCAACCAGTGGGCGCGCGTCGCTTGGGCGGGCGGCGCCAGGTGGAAAGCCGTCACGGGCTACGTTCACCAGGCGTATCTGAGCCCCTCAGCGGCCCAGCCCGCGGCCGCGGCGACTCCGAGCGCGGCTCTCGCGGTCAGGAAGGGAGGTGGTAATGGCCTCGCTACTACGCACGCATGACGTCGTGCTCGCGGACGGTACGTTCCGCGTCGCCATCACCCCCAAGCGGCGCGTCGTCGCGGTGCTCGACGCGCCAACGACGGCGCTCGGGCCGCTGCACATCGTGCTCGCGATCGACCGCGCGCCCTTCCTGCCTCCGGGCGTCTCCCCGCTCATTCTCACGCATCCGGAAACCATCGAGACCGCGGGCTTCTTCGACGACATCGGGCACGCGTTCAGCGGCGCTGCTCACGCCGTCGAGCACGCGGCCGAGGGTGCGTTCGACGCGGCCAGCAAGGCCGTGACGACCGTTGCCCGCCCCGCCTTCGACGTCGTCAAGGCCGCCTCGAGCGAGGGCGTTCACCTCCTGGCGCACACGATCCCGTTCCTTCCGGACAAGACGCGCCGGGGTATGGACGCCGCGGCGCGCACGATCATGCGCGCGAAGCTCGGCGACCTCACCGCGAAGGACTTCATTAAGGGGATCGGCGAAGCGGCGAACGCGGGCGTGCACGCGGCGCAAGCGGTGGGCGACAAGCTCCTCGACGCGTCGAAGATCGTGGCGCACGTGGCCGATCTCCCCGTGCTCGCGCTGGGGCAAGTGCCCGGCGTGGGCCCCCTCGTGAAGAGCATCTCGCCCTTCCAGACTTGGGACCACATGGCGACGGCAATCCAGCACGGGGACTTCAAGCAGCTGGGCGACATCGCGAAGCAGCAGCTCTCCATGGTTCAGGGGGTGATCTCGCTCGTCCCTGGCGTGGGGACGGGGATCTCCTCTGCCATCTCTGCCGGCCTCGCGGCGCTCGAGGGAGGGAGCCCGCTCGAAATCGCGATCAAGGCGGCCTACGGCGCGATCCCGATTCCGCCCGGCATCCGCAACGCGACCGACGTGGTGCTCGACACCGTGCTCCGGCTCGCGCTGCACGGCTCGAACCTGACTGACGTCGCCATCAACGCGGCTCGGGACGAGGTCCCGGCGGGAATCCCACGCGACGTGTTCGACACGCTGATCAACCTGGTCGTGCACAAGCAGCCGATCCAGCGAGTTGCCGGCGGACTCCTCGACCACTTCGTGAAGCAATACGCGCCGGCGGGCGCCGGCCTCGACCTTCCGAAGGCCCTCGCGCAGGCGACGGATCACCTCCCGAGCGTTTTCACGCACCTTCCGCAGGTCGCCGCGGCGGCGGGCATCCACACGCCGCACGCACCGGCGCTTCCCATCCCCCTGCTTCCACCCGGCCCGCGCATGGTGCAACCGCTCCACCTGGCGCACCTAGCGCTTCCGGCGCACCCGTAGGAGCTCGGCGCGATGGTCAACGAGGCACACGCGCAACTGCGTCTCCTGCAGCGGGGAGCTGCGCCGCCGACGACGCGCGACAGGCCGACGC
>DATKOH010000050.1:0-6217 GCA_035524735.1 Gemmatimonadaceae bacterium | reverse complement strand
CCCCGGCGGCGCCGTGACGCGCGCCCCCTTCGACGCGGCGGCGCGGCAGCGCGCGCTCGACGCGCTCGACCGCGCCGAGCTGGACGTGCTCGTGATCGGCGGCGGCATCACCGGCGCCGGCGTCGCGCGCGATGCGGCCATGCGCGGCCTGCGCACCGCGCTCGTCGAGCGCGAGGACTTCGCGAGCGGCACCTCCAGCCGGAGCTCGCGCCTCATCCACGGCGGGTTGCGCTACCTGGAGCATGGCGAGTTCCACCTCGTGTTCGAGGCGAGCCGCGAGCGGCGCACCTTGCTCGGAATGGCCCCCGGCCTCGTGACGCCGCTGCGCTTCACCTGGCCCGTGTACCGCGGCGCGCGCATCCCCAAGTGGAAGCTGCGCGCCGGCCTCATGCTATACGATGCGCTGGCGCTCTTCCGCAACATCGAGCGGCACCACATGCTCGGCGCCGCCGGGATCGAGGCGCTCGAGCCGCGGCTGCGCCGCGACGGCCTCGTGGGCGGCGCCACCTACTACGACGCCCGCTGCGACGACGCGCGCCTCACGCTCGCCACCGTGCGCGCCGCGGCCGACGCCGGCGCGCTCGTGGCCAACCACGCGCCCGTACGCGCGCTCATCACCGACAAGGGGGCCGTGCGCGGCGCGGAGATCGAGTGCGCGCTCACCGGCCGCACCGTGCGCGCGCGCGCCGCGTGCGTCGTGAACGCCGCCGGCCCCTGGACCGACGCCGTGCGCCTCATGGCCGACCCCGCCGCCCGCACGGGGCTCCGCGGCACCAAGGGCGCACACATCCTCATTCCGCGCGTGTCCGTGGGCAACGCCGAGGCGATCGCGCTCACGCATCCGCGGGACGGCCGCGTGATGTTCATCCTCCCCGACGGCGACTTCACGCTCGTGGGCACCACCGACACCGACTGGTTCGGGAGCCTGGACGACGTGCGCGCCACGCGCGAGGACGTGCGCTACCTCCTCGAGGCGGTGAACCACTACCTCCCCGCGGTGGCGCTCGAGCCCGCCGATGTCGTGTCCGCGTGGGCGGGGATCCGCCCCCTCGTCGCGAGCGACGCGATCACCACCGCGGCGGTGTCGCGCGAGCACGCGATCACTCTCACCGCGCCCGGGATGCTCACCGTCACCGGCGGGAAGCTCACCACCTACCGCCTGATGGCCGAGCAGATCGTGGACCGCGCGGAGCGGATCGCGGGCCGCCCGCACCGGGCGTCGCGCACGGCGGAGACGCCGCTCGCCGCCGAGCCGGCGCGCGAACCGGGGGCGCCGGAGCTCGCCCCCGCCGTGGAGCGCGCCGTGCGCGAGGAGATGGCGCTCACCGTGGCCGACGTGCTCATCCGCCGCACGCGGCTCGCCTTCCGGCTGCCCGACCACGGCGTGCCGCTCGCCCCCGCGGTGGCGGCGCTCATGGCGCCGGCGCTCGGCTGGAGCGCGGAGCGCGCGCGCGACGCGGCCGCGGCCTACGCGCGCGACGCCGCGCGGATGTTCACGATCGAGTAGCGCTCAGCCCGGCGCGTCGTGGATGGTGACGATCTCCACGATCGTCAGCTGCCGGATCATCGTGGGGAGCTTGAGCTGCACCGTCTCCCCCACCGCCTTCCCCTGCAGCGCGCGGCCGATCGGCGAGCTCATCGTGACGTGCCCCTCCTCGAACTCCACCGCGTCGCCGAACACGAGGTGGTAGACCTCGTTCTCCTTCGTCTTCACGTCCACGACGACGACCCTGGAGCCGAGCCCCACCCGGTCGACGGGGATCTGCGAGAGGTCGATCTGCGAGAGCTTCGACAGCCGCATGCGGAGCTGGCCGAGGCGCGCCTGCACGAACTGCTGCCGCTCGAGCGCGCTCTTGTACTCGCTGTTCTCGCGCAGGTCGCCGAGCTCCACGGCGCGGCGGATCTCCGCGGGGAGGACGACGTTGAGTTCGTGCTGGAGCCGTTCGACCTCGGCTCCGAGCTTCTGCTTGAGCGCGTCGAGCATCGGGGGACCCGCGGCGGGGAAAAGTTGAGCGCCCGGCCGCGAAGGCCGGGCGCTGGCGTCACTCGTCGGATGTTAGCCGCGCGCCCGGCCGATGTCCACCCTGCCGGCGCGCCCCGTTAGCTTTCCATCATGCTCGCGCTCGAGCGGTACGACGACGTCACGCGCCTGCGATTCTCCTCCTGGCGCTCGCGCCTGCTCGGCTACGAGGCGAGCGCGTTCGCCGTGCGCGGCCAGCTGATCGACACCGGCTTCCCCGGCGTGGCGGCGGACCTCGCGGGCTGGCTCGACCGCGAGCGGCCGCGCGGCGTGATCGTGACGCACCACCATGAGGACCACGCCGGGAACGTGGAGCTCGTGGCGCGCCGCGGATTCCCGATCGCGATCCCCCCGGTCTCGCTCGCGCGCGTGCGCGCACCGGCGCCGATCGGATACTACCGGCGCTTCTGCTGGGGCTCGCCGGCGCCGCTCACGTCGCCCGTGATCCCCTTCGCGCCCGAGGGGCTGGAGCTCATCGCGATGCCGGGGCACGTGGACGACCATCACGTCGTGTGGGACGCCGCGCGCCGGACGATGTTCGCCGCCGACCTCTTCCTCGGCGTGAAGGTGCGCGTGGCGCAGGACACCGAGGACATCCCCACTCTCCTCCGGAGCCTGCGCGCGGCGATCGCGCTCGAGCCGGAGCGCGTCTTCTGCGCGCACCGCGGGCTGGTGCCCGATGCGCTCGCGCTGCTGCGCGCGAAGGCCGACTGGCTGGAGGGGGTGATCGGCGAGGTGCGGCGGCTCGCCGCGCAGGGGCTCGGCGACGCCGAGATCGCGCAACGCGTGCTCGGCCGCGAGGGCTCCGTGCGCTGGCTCACCGGCGGCGAGATGTCGAAGGAGAACCTGGTGCGCTCGGCGCGCGGCTGACGCGCGGCCGCTCAGAACCCGACGATCACCACGCCGGCGCCCACGCGCCGCTGGCTGGGCACGAAGATCGGCACGACCATCGCGCGCTCGAGCGCGGCGTCGTGCTCGCGCACTTTCTTCCCGACGGTCGCCATGTCGTAGATCGCGCTGCCCAGGAGCAGCACGGTGCCGCCGATGAGCGCGCCGTTCGAGTTCGTGGAGCAGGATCGGCCGCCGATCGCGTCGCCGAGGCAGCCTTCCGCGCCGATCGTCATGAGCACGAGCCCGCCGGTGCGGATGAGGATCCCGGGCCATGCCTTCCCGCCGACGCCGCCGTACCAGAATCCGGCGGCCGGGCCGAGGATGGCGCCGCCGAGGAAGAGCGCCGATCCCGCGGCATTCCCGGCGTTGTTGGATGCGATCACCGCCCCCGCGAGCGCCGGCCCGACGGTGAGCCCCACCGACAGCCACGTGGCCGTCGACGGCGACGGCAGCCGCGCCACCCGAGCCGCGAGCGTATCAGCCGCGTGCGCCGCTTGCCCCCACCCCGGCGCCGCCATGATCACGACCAGCAAGCCCAAGCCGACGACTCGCCTCACGGAACCCTCCCAACTCGCCACTCCCAACTGTCGTCGACTGTCTCTGACTGTCTCTGACTGTCGTTGACTGTCGTTGACTGTCGTCGACTGTCGTCGACTGTCGTTGACTGTCGTCGACTGTCGTCGACTGTCTCTGACTGTCGTTGACTGTCTTTGACTGTCGTCGACTATCTGTTAAAATTCCCCCCCCGCTCGAACTCCACCTCCAGCGCCCGCATCAATCGCGGCAACCGCTCCATCAGCCGCTTCGCCTTCCGCGGCTTCCGGTTCGCCAGCGCGTACGACGCGAGGAGCGGCAGCGCGATCGTCGAATCCGTGTAGCACACCACCGCGTCCGGCAGGCGGTCGGGATCGATCTTCCCCCAGCTCACCGCCTCCCCCGGCGTCGCGCCCGAGAGCCCGCCCGTGTCGGGGCGCGCGTCGGTGATCTGCAGGAAGTAGTCGTGCCCGCGCTCGTCGATGCCGAGCACCTCCTGGATCTGCGGCTCCGTCTGCAGCGCGAAGTTCTTGGGGCTGCCCCCCCCGGCGATCACGATCGCGCTCTTCCCCCCGCCGCGCTTCGCGCCGAGCACGATGGCCGCGGTCTCGTTCACGTCGCGGTTCGGGTCGATCGTGAGTTTCCGCCCCTCGAGCGCGAGCGCCGCGATGTTCATCCCGATCGACGAGTCGCCCGGCGAGCTGGTGTAGATGGGCACCCCCATCGCGTACGCCGCCGAGAGGAGGGAGCGCTGCCCGATGCCGAGCGCGTCCTCCCGCTGGCGGATGTACTTCCCGCACAGGTGGTGGAACTCCGCGCTCGACATCGGGCGCTGGAACTCCGGCTCGCGCATGATCCGGCGGAAGAAGGCGTCGGTGCTGAGCAGCACCTCGTAGTCGAAGAAGATGTCGTAGATGCGCACCACCCCTTCCTGCCGCAGCAGCACGTCGCTGGTCTGCGTGTTGCCGCGGTGCATCGGCAGGCCGAGGCCGAAGTGCGTGTCGTGGTAGAGGTTCGCGCCGGTGGAGATGATCCAGTCCACGAAGCCCGCCTCGATCAGCGGGATGAGCGCGGCGATGCCGAGCCCCGCCGGCGTGAGCGCGCCGGTGAGGGTCATCCCCACCGTCACGTCCCCCTCGAGCATCTTGCGCGTGAAGAGCTGCGCCCCTTCGCGGAGCCGCGCGGCGTTGTACGCGAGGAAGGTGCCGTCGATCAGTTCGGTGACGGTCTCCGCGCCGGTGATCCGCCGCGGGTCGATGCGCGCGCCGCCGAGGTAGCGGCTCTGCTTGCGGGGCGGGGCCTTCGCGGGCGCCTTCGCCGCGGGCTTGGCCGGCGCATGCTTCGCCGGCGCGGGCGCGGCCGCCTTCGCGGCCCTGGACGCGCGCTTCGGCGCGGCGGACTTCTTCTTCACGGCGGCCTCAGGATTCCGTTCGGTCGGTCTTGCGCCGCCGCGGCGGCGCGCTGGTCTGTGCCGCGTACGCCGCGATCACGGCGTTCGCCGCCTCTTCCGGATCATCGGTCATGAGCAGCAGGTCCATGTCCCCCTGGCTGATCTTCTTCTCGAGCAGCACGCGCGACTGCAGCCAGCGGATGAGTCCCGCCCAGTAGCGGCGCCCGAAGAGCACCACCGGGAACTGCCGGATCTTCCCCGTCTGGATGAGCGTCAGCGACTCGAACAGCTCGTCGAGCGTGCCGAAGCCGCCGGGGAAGATGATGAACGCGCTCGAGTACTTCACGAACATCGTCTTCCGCACGAAGAAGTAGCGGAAGTTGATGAGCGTGTCGACGTAGGGATTGGCCCCCTGCTCGAAGGGGAGCTCGATGTTGCAGCCGATCGAGCGCCCTTCCCCCAGGCGCGCCCCCTTGTTCGCGGCCTCCATGATGCCGGGGCCGGCGCCGGTGATGATCGCGAAGCCGGCGCGCGCGAGCAGCCGCGCCGTCTCCTCCGCCGCGGCGTACTGCGGGTCGTCCGGGCCGATGCGCGCCGAGCCGAAGATGGTCACCCCCTGCTCGATCCCCGCCAGCGTGTCGAAGCCCTCGATGAACTCCGACATGATGCGCAGCACGCGCCAGGGATCGGTGCGCGTGAACTCCGTGCCCGCGCGCGCGCCGCGCAGGAGCTTCTCGTCCTCGGTGACCGCGGGGGGGAGATAGTCGCGGATCGAGTCGTCGATCAGCGGCTCGAGCTCCATCATCTTCACCGCGCCCGAGCGGCGCCCCTCGGCCGTGCGCGACGGCGGCGTACGCCCCGCCTTGAGGTGCCCTTCCTCCGTGCGCTCGCGCAGCCCCTCGCGCGCCGAACGCTCCGCGGCCGCCATCTGCGCGACGTCGGCGGCCTTGCCGCTCGCGGTGACCACCGCGCTCTTGCGCCGCTTGGGCGCCGGGGACCGTTTCGCCATGCCGAGCGAAAAGCTATCGCGCCCGCGCGCGCCTGGCGAGCGGCGGCACCGAGAAGGCCGCCCAGATCAGCTCCAGCGCGATGAAGCCCGCGCGCTGGTCGTGCACCGCCACCCAGAGCAGGAGCAGGCTCCCCGCGAGGTTGAGCGCGTTGAACCAGGCGCCCGTCCGGTCCATGCGGCCGAGCTGCAGGCCGATGAACCCCACGAGGACGACGGCCGCCCCGGCCAGCGAGATGAGTTGATAGAGCACCGCGCACCTGTGAGATTGGGGTTGTGTCCAGCCGCTGGATCCGACTCGCCTTCGCCCTCCTCCCGCGCTCGCTCGCGAACCCGCGCGCCGGGCTCGACCTCGCGCGCGTCGCCTGGCGCTTCC
>DATKOH010000049.1:0-3538 GCA_035524735.1 Gemmatimonadaceae bacterium | reverse complement strand
CACCGGACGCCGGCTCGATTCGTACAACACCGGCGTGCAGACCGCGGGCTACGACTCCCCCCTGCGCCGCCCCGAGACGCTCGATCTGTCCCCCGAGGACGCGGCCGCGTTGCGCGTGCGCGAAGGGGACCTGATCAAGGTCTCGTCGCGGCGCGGCGCGGTCACCGCGCCCGCGCACATCGATCCGTCCCTGCGCCCCGGGCTCGTCTTCATGACGTTCCACTTCCAGGACGACGTGCGCACGAACCTCCTCACGATCGATGCCGTGGACGCGAAGTCGGGCACCGCGGAGTTCAAGGCGTGCGCGGTGAAGCTCGAGCCCGTGCGCGCGCGGCGCGCCGCCGCGCGCGGCCGTCGCACGCCCGCTTCGTCGAGACGCTGAGCCGCCCGCCCCCATGGACCTTCACCTCGGCAGCGCGGAGCCCACGAAGGAGGAACGGGCGGCGGTGGACGCCGTGCTCGGCGCGCCCGCGTCGGGCTGGGACGGCGGCGATCGCATCGCCGCGCGCGATGGCCGCGTCGCCGGCGGCGGGCCCACGAGCGCCGGCGACCGGCACCGCCTCCTCCCCGCGCTGCAGGCGGTGCAGGCGCGGGTCGGGTGGATCTCCGAGGGCGCGCTGCGCTACGTCTCCGAGCGGCTCCGCGTCCCCCCCGCCGAGACCTTCGGCGTGGCGACGTTCTATGCGCTCCTCTCCGTGGAGCCGCGCGCGAAGCGCGTGCTGCACGTGTGCGACGACATCGCCTGCCGCGCGCGCGGCGCCGAGGGGATGATCGCCGCGCTCGAGCGCACGGCCGGCCCCGCCGGCGAGGAGAAGGGCGGCGCGACCTGGATGCGCAGCCCCTGCCTCGGCATGTGCGACCACGCGCCCGCGGCCTTCCTGCAGGTGGCGGGCGCGGCGCCCGTGGAGCGGAGCATCGGCGGCGTGGACTCGACGAAGCTCGCCGCGCTCCGCGCCTCGGGACGCCCCCCCGCCGACCCGGCGATGCCGGCGGTGCCGCAGGCAGGCGCCCCCGGCCTCCGCCTCCTCGCGCGGTGCGGCAGCGTGGACCCGTCGAGCCTCGCGGCCTACCAGGCGAGCGGCGGCTACGCGGCGCTGCGGCGCGCGTTCGAGCTCGGCCCCGAGGGGGTGATCCGCGAGGTGACCGACTCCAAGCTCATGGGGCGCGGCGGCGCCGCCTTCCCGACGGGGCGCAAGTGGGACGCCGTCGCGCGGCAACCCGCGCGCCCGCACTTCCTCGTCTGCAACGCGGACGAGTCCGAGCCCGGCACTTTCAAGGATCGCGTGCTCATGGAGGGCGATCCCTTCGCCATCGTGGAGGCGATGACCATCGCCGCCTTCGCCACCGGCTGCGAGCGCGGCGTCATCTACGTGCGCGGGGAGTACCCGCTCGCCATCGCCCGCCTGCAGGGCGCGATCGACCAAGCGCGCGCGCGCGGCTGGCTCGGCGCGCGCGTGATGGGACAGCCCTTCGCCTTCGACATCGAGATCACGAAGGGGGGCGGCGCGTACATCTGCGGCGAGGAGACCGCGATCTTCAATTCCATCGAGGGGCTGCGCGGCGAGCCGCGCAACAAGCCCCCCTTTCCCGTCGCGAGCGGGCTCTTCCGGAAGCCGACGCTCATCAACAACGTCGAGACGCTGGCGAACATCCCCGGGATCATCCTCGGCGGCGGCCCCGCGTTCGCCGCCACCGGCACCCCCGACTCCGCCGGCACGCGCCTCTTCTGTCTCTCCGGCTGCGTGGAGCGCCCCGGCGTGTACGAGGCGCCCTTCGGCGTCACGCTCCGTGAGATGCTGGCGATGGCCGGCGGCGTGTGCGGCGCGCGGCCGCTCCGGGCGGTGCTCCTCGGCGGCGCGGCCGGCATGTTCGTGCGCCCCGACGAGCTCGACCTCCCCCTCAGCTTCGAGGGCGCGCGCGCGGCGAAGGTCACGCTCGGTTCCGGCGTGATCATGGCCTTCGACGACCGCGTCGACCTCGCGGACATCGTCCTCCGCATCGCCGCCTTCTTCCGCGATGAGTCGTGCGGCCAGTGCGTCCCCTGCCGCGTCGGCACCGTGCGCCAGGAGGAGGCGCTCCACCGCATCGTGCGCGGCCGCGCGCGCGGCGGCGTGCGCACGGAGCTCGCCCTCCTCGAGGAGATCGGCGAGGCGATGCGCGATGCGTCCATCTGCGGCCTCGGGCAGACGGCGTACAGCGCCGTCGAGAGCGCGGTGAAGCGGCTGCGGCTCTTCGCGCCGGAGGCGGCCACGTGAGCGCGTTCGTGCAGATCCGCTCGCCGCGGCGGATGGTGAGCTGCACCATCGACGGGCAGGCCGTGTCGGTGCCCGAGGGCTCGACCATCCTCGACGCCGCCGCCGCCATCGGCAAGACGCTGCCCACGCTCTGCTACCTCGAGACGCTCCACCCCGTGAACGCGTGCCGCGTGTGCGTGGTGGAGGTGGAGGGCGCGCGCGCCCTCGTGCCGAGCTGCTCGCGCCCGGTGGAGCCCGGGATGGTGGTGCGCACCGACTCCGAGCGCGTGCGCCACAGCCGCAAGATGGTGCTCGAGTTCCTCGGCTCCTCCGCCGATCTCTCCACCACGCCGGAGGTCGCCGGCTGGATGCGCGAATACGGCGCGCAGCCGGAGCGCTACGGGCCGCCGGCGCCGCCGGCCGCCGCGGACGCGCGCGACCGCGCGCACACCGGGCACCACGCGCCCACCGATCCTGCCTTCGCGGCCACCGTGCGCCAGCCCGCGAAGCTCGACAACGCGCTCTACATGCGCGACTACGGCAAGTGCATCCTCTGCTACAAGTGCGTCGAGGCGTGCGGCACGGACTTCCAGAACACCTTCGCCATCGCCGTCGCCGGGCGCGGCTTCGACGCGCGCATCAGCACCGAGTTCGCCGTGCCCCTCCCGCGCTCCGCGTGCGTCTACTGCGGCAACTGCATCGCCGTCTGCCCCACCGGCGCGCTGATGTTCTCCAGCGAGCACGCGATGCGCGAGCGCGGCGAATGGGATGAGGCGAAGCAGACGCGCGTCGACACGATCTGCCCCTACTGCGGGGTGGGCTGCACGCTCACGCTCCACGTGCAGGAGAACGCCATCGTCAAGGTCACCTCTCCCCTCGACGCGTCCATCACCGAGGGGAACCTCTGCATCAAGGGGCGCTTCGGCTGGCAGTTCGTGCAGGAGCGCCCCGCCCCCGGCGATGGCGTGGCGCCCAGCGGGGACGCGACGCGCACCCCGTGAGCCTCCCCCCCGAGCTCACGCCGGGGCATCCGCTCTTCGGACTCGGCTACGCCGCACCGCACGCCGCGCGCCCCTACGTCGCGCTCGACGGGATCGCGCGCGAGCCGCGCGAGGGCGAGGTCGCGGAGGAGGTGCCCGTCGCCTTCGTGTACGACCGCCGCCCGCACGTGGTGATGATGGCCACCCCGGCCGACCTCGAGGACTTCGCCGTCGGCTTCACCCTCAGCGAGGAGATCGTGCCGCGCCGCGCCGACATCCTCGCCGTGCAGGTGCAGCCCTACAGCCAGGGGATCGAGCTGCAGA
>DATKOH010000048.1:0-11235 GCA_035524735.1 Gemmatimonadaceae bacterium | reverse complement strand
CGCGTGGCGATGTTCGGGACGGTGCTGCTCGGCGTGATGCTCACCGACGCGGTGGCGTACGTGATCCCCGACGGCTTCACCGCGTTCGGGCTGGCGTGGGGGGTGGCCATGGCGCTGGTCGGCTACGTGCGCGGCGACGTGTCCCCCTTCGCGGGGCCCGGCGACGCCGTGCTCGGCGCCTGCGTCGGGGCCGGCGCGATCGAGATCATCGGATGGATGGGGGAGATGGCGCTGCACAAGGAGGCGATGGGGCTGGGCGACGAGACGCTGATGGCGATGGCGGGCGCGCACCTCGGCCCCGGCCGCGTGCTCCTCGCGATCTTCCTCGGCGCGCTCCTGGGCTCGATCGCCTTCGGGTGCGTGGTGCTGCCGATCGGGTGGCTGCGCAGCCGGCGGCGCGGCGTGCCGTTCGAGGTGCCGCAAGTCCCCTTCGGCGTCTTCCTCGCCCCGGGCGCGATGATCGCGCTGCTCTGGGGCGACGCGATCATCACCTGGTACCGCACCGGAGTGCTCGGCCTGTGACCCTTCGCCGCCGCTGTCTTCCCCTCGCGCTCGCCGCGCTCGCGCTGGCCGCGTGCGCCCGCCCGCCGCGCGCGCAGGACGCCTACGCCCGGGCCGTCGCCGAAGCGGTGCCGCTGGTGGAGAAGGGCACCGGCCTCACCTTCAAGCGCGCGCCCGCGTACCAGGTGCGCACGCGCGAGCAGATGCACGACTTCCTCCAGAAGGTGTTCGCGCAGGAGAAGTCGCAGCGCGACATCGCCGAGCAGCAGACCGTGCTCCGCCGCCTCGGCGCGATCCCCGACACGCTCGACCTCCACCAGCTCATGCTCGACGTGTACACCGAGCAGGTGGCCGGGCTGTACGACCCGAAGAGCAAGACGCTCTTCCTCGTGGAGGGGACCGACCCCGCGGTGCTCGACTTCACCGTGCAGCACGAGCTGGTGCACGCGCTGCAGGACCAGTACATGAACCTCGACTCCCTGGAGAACCTGAAGGGGGATGACGACCGCAGCCTGGCGGCGGCCGCGGTGATCGAGGGGCAGGCGACGCTGGTGCCGCTGCAGGCCGTGCTCGGTCCCGGCGCCAACTTCCCCGGCGGCTGGGACCGCGTGCGCGACGCGATCCGCGACAACGCGTCGTCGATGCCGGTGATGGCGCGCACGCCGGAGTTCCTGCAGGAGATGATGATCTTCCCGTACGTGAGCGGCGCCGAGTTCGTGCACCGCTTCCAGGTGCGCATGCCGGGGAAGATGCCGTACGGCGCGGACCTCCCCACCTCCACGGCGCAGGTGATCCACGGCGGCGCCTTCTTCGACACGCCGCGGCAGCAGCCGGTGGAGATCGCGCTCCCCGCGCCGCGCGGCGCCGTGCTCGAGTACGACAACGTGATGGGGGAGTTCGCGACGAAGGTGCTGCTGTACGAGCTGCTCAAGGACGCGAACGGGGCGGCGCTCGCCGCCGATGGCTGGGTGGGGGACCGCTACGCGGTGCTCAAGGCGCCGCAGGGGACGGGAGTCGCCTGGCTCACCGTGCTGCGGTCGGCGGTGGACGCGGGCGAATTCGCGCAGGCGATGGAATCGCTCGCCGCCGCGCGCTATCCCGGCGCGCGCGGCGTGAAGCACGGCACCGCCACGACCTTCACGGTGAACGGGCGGGTGGTGACGGTGTGGGGCGGGGAAGTGAACGGCCGCGCCGCGGTGCTCTACCTCGACCTGCCCGCGGGCGAGCGCGCCGATCCCTTCGACCTCGCGAAGGTGCGGCTCAACTAGCGGTCAGAAGAGCTTCCCCACGTAGTAGATGAGCAGCCCCGCGAGCGCGCCCACGAGCGTGCCATTGATGCGGATGTACTGCAGGTCGCGGCCGATGGCGAGTTCGATCCGCTGCGACGTGGCGTCGGGGTCCCAGCCGGCCACCGTCTGCGCGATGAGCGCCGACACCTCCCCCTGGTAGCGGTCCACGATCCCGAGCGCGAGGTCGGCCACGTAGCCGTCGAGGCGGGCGGTGAGCACGGGGTCGCGCCGCGCCGTCTCGCCGAAGGCGATGAGCCCCTTCTCGATCGCCCCCGGGCCGAACGCCTCGGGGCGCTCGGCGTAGCGGAAGAGGGCGGCCTTCGCCTCCTCCCACACCGCGGCGGAGAAGCGGCGCACCGCGGCGTCGTCGAGCAGCTCGAGCTTGAGCGCCTCGGCGCGCGCCTGCACCTCGGCGCTGCCGTTCAGCTTCGCGATGAAGCCGGCGAGCGCGTCGTCGAAGCGGCGCCGCAGCGGGTGGCGGGGGTCGGCGCGCACCTCCTGCAGCGTGCGGTCCACCCCGGTGACGATCTTCTGGTGGATCTTCTCGTCCACCACCTCGGGCACCCACCAGGGGCTCTCGCGCTCGATCCGCTCGCGGATCGCGTCCTGGTTGTCGTGCACGCCGCGCGCGAGCAGCTCGATCGCCTCGTCGAGCAGCTCCTGGTGGCGGCCGCCCTCGGTGATCACCGAGAGCATCTTCCCGGCGAGGGGCGCCACCTGCGTGCGGCGGATCCGCTCCCTGAGCACGCCGTCGATCAGCGCCTGCACGTCCTCGTCGCGCAGCACGCGCACGCCGCCGGCGGCGGCCGACGCCGCGTGGCGCGCCACCTCGCGCGCGTTCGCCGGCTCGGCGAGCCACGCCGCCAGCTTCTCCCCCACCTTCGCCTGCGCCAGCTTCTGCGCGAGCACGTCGCGGCTCAGGAAGTGGCGCTGCACGAAGTTCCCGAGCGCGCGCCCGATCTGCTCCTTCCGCGCCGCGATGATCGCCGTGTGCGGGATCGGGATGCCCAGCGGGTGGCGGAAGAGCGCCGTGACGGCGAACCAGTCCGCGAGCCCGCCGACCATCCCCGCCTCCGCCATCGCGCGCAGCGGCGCGAGCCAGGGATGCGCGGGCTGCAGCAGCGCGGTCACCACGAAGAGCGCGCAGGCGATGAGGAGCAGCCCGGTGGCGCGCGCCTTCATGCGCGCGAGGTTCGCGCGCTTGGTGGCCTCGTCCTGGATCGGCGGGAGGGCCGTCGCCACGCTGTCGCCCACGGAATGCCGAGCGGCCGCCCCGCTCAGCTCGACTTCTCGATCGGCACCACGCGCTCGGGCGGCGTGCCGCGGCGCTCCGCGCCCGGCGCGCGTCCCGGCGCGTCGGCCCGCGTGGCCGGCGGGAGGAGCGCGAGGCGGAAGACCTCATCCATGGTGGACGCGAAGGTGAAGGCCATGTTCTCCCGCACCTCGTCCGGGATCTCGCGCAGGTCCTTCTCGTTGCTCTTCGGGAGGATCGCCTCGCGGAGCCCGCCGCGGTACGCGGCCATCACCTTCTCCTTCACGCCGCCGATCTCGAGCACCTTGCCGCGGAGCGTCACCTCCCCCGTCATCGCCACGTCGCGGCGCACCGGCCGCTCGGCGAGCGCGCTCGCGATCGCGAGCGTCACCGTGATCCCCGCGCTCGGTCCGTCCTTGGGGATCGCCCCCGCGGGGAGGTGGATGTGGATGTCGTACTCCTTGAACATCGAGTCCGGGATCGCGAGCTGCGCGGCGCGCGAGCGCACGTACGAGAGCGCGGCGTCCACGCTCTCGCGCATCACGTCGCCGAGCTGCCCGGTGACGATGAGCCGCCCCGTGCCCGGCATCTTGAGCGCCTCGATCACCATCAGCTCGCCGCCGTTCGCCGTCCAGGCGAGCCCCGTCGCGGTGCCCACCTCGGGCTCCTTCTCCGCCTCGTCGCGGGCGTAGCGCGGCGCGCCGAGCACGTCCTCGATCATCGCGAGGTCGAGCACCCACGCCCCCTCCTCGCCATCCGCCTTCCGGCGCGCGCGCTTGCGCATGATCGCGGCGATGTTGCGCGAGAAGCCGCGCAGCCCCGCCTCGCGCGAATAGCCGCTCGAGATCACCGAGAGCATCTCGTCGGTGAACTGCAGGTCCTTGTCCGTGATGCCGTGCTCCTCGAACAGCTTCGGGAGCAGGTAGCGCCACGCGATCTCCACCTTCTCCTCGATCGTGTAGCCGGCGATCTGGATCACCTCGAGGCGGTCGCGCAGCGGCGCCGGAATGTCGAACAGGTTGTTCGCCGTGCAGATGAACAGCACTCCCGACAGGTCGAACGGGAGGTTCACGTAGTGGTCCACGAACGAGTGGTTCTGCGACGGGTCGAGCACCTCGAGCATCGCCGCCGTCGGGTCGCCGCTCATCCCCCCGCTCGTCATCTTGTCGATCTCGTCGATCATGAGCACCGGATCGCGCAGCGCCACGCGGCGCAGCGCCTGGATCACCAGCCCCGGCATCGCGCCCACGTAGGTGCGCCGGTGCCCACGGATCTCCGCTTCGTCGCGCACGCCGCCCACCGAGATCCGGTAGAACTCGCGGCCGATCGCCTTCGCGATCGCCTCGCCGAGCGACGTCTTGCCGGTGCCCGGCGGCCCCACGAAGCAGAGGATCGGCCCCAGCGGGTCGCCGCCGCGCAGCTTCCGCACCGCGAGGTACTCGAGGATGCGCTCCTTCGCTTCCTTGATCCCGTAGTGCCCGCCGTCCAGCGCCTCCTGCACCTTCGCGATCTCGATCTGCTCCTGCCCGCTCTTCGCGTTCCACGGCAGCGCGAGCAGCCAGTCGAGGTAGGTGCGGATCACCTGGTACTCGCTCGACGCCGGCGACAGCATGCGCATCCGCTCCGTCTCGCGCCGCGCCTCCGCCGCCGCCTTCTCCGGCAGCTTCGCCTCCTCGATCTTCTTGTAGATCTCGATCACGTCCTTCTCGGCGGGGTCCGCTTCCCCCAGCTCCGCCTGGATCGCGCGCAGCTGCTGCCGCAGGTAGAACTCCCGCTGGTGCTGCTCGATCTTCACCTCGGTCTGGCGCTTGATGTCCTCCATCACGCGCGCCTTCGCCACCTCGCGCTCCAGCCGCGAGAGCACGAAGCGGATCCGCTCCGCGATGTCGAGCCGCTGCAGGATCTCGTCCTTGTCCGAGATCCGGAAGTTCATGTTCGTCGCCGCGAGGTCGGCGAAGCGCCCCGGGTCCGACATGTTCATCTTGAGGATCGCCGGGACCTCATCCGGGATGCGGTCCACCAGCTCGGCCAGCGTCTCCGCCGCCGAGACGAGGCGCGCCATCAGCTCCTCCCCCTCCACGGGGTCGAGCGGCGTCTCCCGCGCCGGCACGATGCGCGCCACGGCGTACGGCTCCCGCTGCACGATCTCCTCGGCCACGATCCGCCGCAGCCCCTGCAGCGTGATCTGCACCGTGTCGCCCGGGAGGTTGATCCGCTCGTGCACGCGCGCGGCCACCCCCACGCGCCCCACGAAGGCGTCGGGGTCCACCGATTCCTCGTGGTCGCCGCCGGCGACGAACAGGCCGACGATCAGCCCCGGCTCCTCGTTCACCCGGATGATCGAGAGGTTCTCCGGCGCCCCCATCTGCACCGCGATCGTCCCCAGGGGGTACACGATCGTGGAGCGCAACGCCATGAGGGGGAGCGTCGGCGGCAGCTCGGAACGGAGGATCTCTTCCTTGCGCTGGGCGAGCGGCATGGCGCGTCCGACCGGGCAGAGTTGTCGTAAATGATAATCTGGTATACGTTTAATGGCTATGTTCGGAGAGCTTTCAGAGAAACTGGACGGGGTCCTCTCCCGCCTCCGCGGTCGCGGCGTGCTGTCCGACGCCGACATCAAGGAGGGGCTGCGCGAGGTCCGCCGGGTGCTGCTCGAGGCCGACGTCAGCTTCCAGCTGACGCGCGAGTTCCTCGAGCGCGTGGAACGGCGCGCCCAGGGGATCGCGGCGCTCAAGTCCGTCGCCCCCGGCCAGCAGCTGGTCAAGATCGTGCACGACGAGCTCGCCGCCATGCTCGGCGAGCAGCGCGAGCCGGTGCGCATCGGCACCATCCCCCCCGGCGTCATCCTCATGGTCGGCCTGCAGGGCTCGGGGAAGACGACCACCACCGCCAAGCTCGCGCGCGCCCTCGGCAAGGAAGGGCGCCAGGTGCGCCTCATCGCCGCCGATGTGCAGCGCCCCGCGGCCATCGACCAGCTCGAGACCCTCGGCCGCACGCTCGGCATCGAAGTGCACGCCGAGCGCGGCACCACCGACGTGGTGGCGCTGGTGAAGCGCGGCATCGACGCGGCGAAGAAGGCGCGCGACCGCGTCGTGATCGTCGACACCGCCGGCCGCCTGCAGATCGATGCCGGCATGATGGACGAACTCAAGCGCCTCAAGGCCGCCGTGCACCCCGACGAGATCCTGCTCGTCGCCGACGGCATGACCGGCCAGGACGCCGTGCGCATCGCGCAGGGCTTCGACGAGGCGCTGGGCGTCACCGGCGTGATCCTCACGAAGATGGACGGCGACGCCCGCGGCGGCGCGGCGCTCTCGATCTACGGCGTCACGAAGAAGCCGATCAAGTACATCGGCGTGGGCGAGGGGGTGGACGCGCTCGAGGAGTTCCACCCCGCGCGCATGGCCGGCCGCATCCTCCAGATGGGCGACGTCGTGTCGCTGGTGGAGAAGGCGCAGGAGGCCTTCGACGCCGAGGAGACGAAGAAGCTCGAGAAGAAGGTGCGCCGCGAGGGGATGGACCTGCAGGACTTCCTCGTCACGCTCAAGCAGATCCAGAAGCTCGGCCCGCTCGAGGGCGTGCTGAAGATGCTGCCCGGCGTGAACGCGAAGGCGCTCAAGCAGGCGAACACGGACCCGAAGCGCATGCGGCACCTCGAGGCGATCGTGCTGTCGATGACGCCGGCGGAACGGAAGGACCCGTCGATCATCAACGGCTCGCGCCGCGCGCGCATCGCGCAGGGGGCGGGGCGGCCGACGAGCGAGGTGAACAAGCTCCTCGACCAGTTCCGCGACATGCAGAAGATGATGAAGCGGCTGGGACAGGGGGGACGGATGCAGCTGCCCAGCATGCCGGGGATGGGACGCCGGTGACGGCAACGGCGCGTTTGGTCGTGAGCGTTTAGAACGGCGAACGGCAACGGCGCGTTTGGTCGTGAGCGTTTGGAACGGTGACGGCAACGGCGCGTTTGGTCGTGGGCGTTTGGTGGGGCAGGGATTCACTGGGTGCGGCGCCGGATGGGCCGGTGCGCGCGATGAGCCCAGCGTTGGGAGACACCTTCGAAGACGAGGGAACAGATCATGGTCCGCATCAGACTCCGCCGCGTCGGCCGCAAGAAGACGCCGCTCTACCGCATCGTCGTCGCCGATTCGCGCAGCCCGCGCGACGGCCGCTTCATCGAGACGATCGGGCAGTACAACCCCCGCGCCGCCGAAGGCGGTCTCCAGATCGAGATCGCGCGCGCCAACCACTGGCTGGACGTGGGCGCGCAGCCGAGCGACACCGTGCGCTCGCTCCTCCGCCGCGCGGGGCTCGTCAAGGAGCGCCACCAGGCGCGCGTCGCGGCGAAGAAGGCCGCGGGCGCCGTGCCGGTGAAGGAATCGAAGTAAGGTGACCGCCCCGGACCCCCGCGATCTCGTGATCGTCGGGCGGCTCCGCCGGGCGCACGGCGTGAAGGGGGACCTGATCGCCGACGCGATCACCGACGAGCCGGCCGCGGTCTTCGCGGCCGGCCGTCGTCTCTTCGCCGGCACCGCCGACGGCGACCCCGATCCCAAGGGGCGCACCCTCACCGTGGCGCGCGCCGCCGAGCGCTTCGACGGCACCTGGCTGCTCACCTTCGCCGAGATCCCCGACCGCGATGCGGCCACCCTCTGGCGCGCGCGCTACCTGCTCTCGCCGCGCGACGAGCTCTCCCCCCCCGCCGAGGGGGACGTGTACGTGCACGAGCTCATCGGCATGCGCGTCGCGCTCGAGGACGGCGCCGAGGTTGGCGACGTGCGCGAGGTCTACGAGCTCCCCGCGGGGCTCGCCCTCGAGATCGGCCTCGCCAAGGGGACCGCGATCCTCCCCTACCGCTTCGTGACCGCCGTCGACCGCGCCCTGCGCCGCATCACGGCCGCGCCCCCCGAGGGGCTCTTCGAATGACGCTGCGCGTGCGGATCGTCACCATCTTCCCCGAATTCTTCACGGGGCCGCTCTCGATCTCCATCCCCTCGCGCGCGGCCGCCGCGGGGTCGGTGGCCTTCCAGGTGGTGGACCTCCGCGACTTCACGCACGACCGCCACCGCACCGTGGACGACGCCCCCTTCGGCGGCGGTCCGGGCATGGTCATGAAGCCCGCGCCCTTCTTCGAGGCCGTGGAATCGCTCGGCGCGCGGGCGCCGATCGTGCTCGTCTCCGCGCGCGGGCGCCCCTTCACGCAGGCCGACGCCGCGCGCTTCGCCGCGGGGGAGGAGCTCACCATCCTCTGCGGTCACTACAAGGACGTCGACCAGCGCGTGGCCGACCATCTCGCCACCGAGGAGCTGTCCGTCGGGGACTTCGTGCTCAGCGGCGGCGAGCCCGCGGCGCTCTGCATCGTGGACGCCGTCGCCCGGCTCCTCCCCGGCGCGATGAGTGACCAGGAGAGCGCGCGCACCGACAGCTTCGGCCTCGCCGGCGACGAGGGACTCAGCGCGCCGAGCTACACCCGCCCCGCCGACTACCGCGGCTTCACCGTGCCCGACGTGCTCCTCTCCGGGAACCACGCCGAGATCGCCAGGTGGCGCGCCGAGCAGGGGAAGCTGCACACCGGCCGGCGCCGCGGCGGCGCGTAGCCGCTCCGCGGCTCACCGCAGCACGCCGTACGCGCTCCACGTGATCCCCAGCACGTTCTGGTGCGCGGGCGCGCACGACGTGCACTCCTGCAGCAGGTAGTACGTCGCCAGCGTCATCGTGCGCGCGAGCGGCCACTCGATCCCGGCCGTGTACTGCTCCTCGTTCCACGAGGCCGCCGTCACGTCGTAGAAGAACTCGGCGGCCACGTACGGCCGCACCGGGCGCGGATGCGGCCGCACGTCGTAGTCCAGCTCGAGCCGGTTCCGGTAGCGCGTGGAGTAGTTCCCGTCCACCCATCGGTACTCGTACTGGTTGCGGTCGTTGAGGAGGAGCCGCTCCGCGGGGCGGAAGTTGAGCCCGAGGTCGAGCACCAGGCGATGCTCGAACTTGGCCGGCGTCGGCTGGTCGGTCTGCAGGTACTCGTAGCCGGCGCCGAGCACGACATGGTGCTCCTTGTTGCGGTCGACGTTCTCGGCGTGCCGCGCGAGGATCCGCTGCCACTGGTAGAAGAACTCGCCGCCGACGCTCCACTGCTGGTACGCGTAGTCCGTTCCGTCCTTGAGCTGCCCGCGCGCATCGACGCGAACGTTCGACGTCAGCTGGAGACTGTAGTCCGCCTCGGGCCAGATCGCGTTGCCGGTGGCGGGGGTCTGCGCGCCCGCCGGCCACGCGGCGAGGCAGAGGAGGGCGAGGGGGAGTGGGCTCCGGGCGCGCATGGCCGCAAACTACGCGCCCAGGACACGGCAAAGGAGGGGAGAGGCCCGCCCAACCCTTGGTGCCCGGCCGGGAGCGCCGCCCCTCCCGCATCGGACTGGACGGAAGCGGGCTTCCAGCTTAACTTTACAGGCTCTTGGAACCATGCCTTCGACCCGGCGGGACCCCCGCCCGGAGCCTCATATGCACGCATTCATCGAGACCCAGAAAGAGTGGATGAAGACGGACCTGCCTCCCTTCCGCGCCGGCGACACGCTCCGCGTGAACGTCCGCGTGAAGGAAGGGGAGAAGGAGCGTCTGCAGGCGTTCGAGGGCGTGTGCATCGCGCGCCGCGGCGCCGGCGTCAGCGAGACGTTCACGGTCCGCAAGGTGTCGAACGGCGTGGGCGTGGAGCGCATCTTCCCGGTGCACAGCCCGATGATCGGCGGCATCACCGTCGTGCGCCGCGGCCGCGTGCGCCGCGCGAAGCTCTTCTTCCTCCGCAACGCCACCGCCAAGGGCGGGCGCATCCGCGAGAAGAAGGCGCGCCTCATCGCCGAGGTCGGCACGGCCGAGCCCGCGGCGGAGTGATCCGCCGTGGCCGGCGGGACGCGCCGCTGGTCTGACATCGAGCGCGCGCTGCGCCGCGCCGGCGGCCCGCTCATCGCCGGTCTGGACGAAGTCGGACGGGGCTCCCTCGCGGGCCCCGTCGTCGCATGCGCCATCATCATGCCCCCCGCCGACCGCGCGATCCGCGGCGTGGACGATTCCAAGGTGCTCTCCGCCGCCGAACGGCGGCGCCTCGACGCGGTCATCCGCGAACGCGCGCTCGCCTTCGCCCTCGGCGCCGCCTCCGCGCGCGAGATCGACGCGATCAACATCCACCAGGCCACCGCGCTCGCCATGCGACGCGCGCTCGCACGGCTGCGCGTGCGCCCCGACCACCTGCTCGTGGATGGCCCGCCGATGCGCGCCCTCGCCGTGGAACACGTCGGCGTGGTGGACGGCGACGCGAAGTGCTACGGCATCGCGTGCGCGTCGATCGTCGCCAAGGTCGCGCGCGACCGCTTGCTCGCCCGACTCGCGCGCCGCCACCCGCACTACGCGTGGGAGCGGAACGCCGGCTACGGCACCGCGCAGCACTTCGACGCCATCGCGCGCGTGGGCGTCACCGCGCACCACCGGCGGACCTTCCTGCGCCAGGAGGGACCGCCCCGCGGAGAGAGCACCGAAGCGCGTGCCTGACGCCTGATGGCTGACGCCTGATGGCTGACGGCTGCCGGCTGTTCTTCACCTCACGATCCACACCGCCGCGCCCACCAGCACGAGTCCCACCACCGCGTTGAATCGCGCCAGCCACGCCGCCTGCCGGCGGTAGCGCAGCGCCTCCGGCGACCCCGCGGGGACGCGCCCCGCCTTCGGGCCCAGGATGAAGTCGTGCACCGCGCTCCCGATCACGAGGAGCGCCACGCAGATGAGCTTCACCGCGATCGCGTGTCCCGTGCGGGTGGACCAGAACAGGTTGCTCCGGAAGAGCGCCCACGTGAGCCAGCCACGGTACCAGAGGTTGAGCGTCCCCGTCACGAGCAGCACGGCGATCGCGACCCATCCCACGGTGCGGAAGCGCTCGCCGAGCACGTGGAAGAGGCGCTGCCGCAGTTCCGGCGGCTCGATCGCGCGCAGCACCGGCGCGCCCACGAGCGCGAGGAAGAAGGTGCCGCCCAGCCAGAGCATGGCGGCGAGGAGGTGCAGGAAGACGTTCAGGTGGTAGAGCACAGGGCGGCGGGGAGGAGGGAGGGGGAGTGCGCGAACAACAGAATGGCATACTATACGGCATGCACTCCACGTGCCTCTTCTGCCATGCGCACCTCGGCGCGAACGATGCGATCGAGGGGTGTCCGG
>DATKOH010000047.1:0-2820 GCA_035524735.1 Gemmatimonadaceae bacterium | reverse complement strand
GCGCTTCCCCTCCGGTCCCGTCCAGTCCGGTGGACGCGGCGGGGCGCGGCGGGGCGACTCTGGTCGTGTCCAGCGAGGTGGACGCGGTGGGAGTCGGCGCGTCGACTCCGGTTGTGTCCAGCGAGATGGACGCGGGCGGAGGGGCGCGGCGGAGAAGAATCGCGCGGCGCCTTTCCTAGCGCGGTCGCGGGGTTGTTGCGACACCAGGTGTCACGGGCGGCTGCGATCTTGTGGACGATACGTATGTATCGTAATGTGGAGACCATGATCGCCGCACCCGCTCTGGAGGCTGACGGGAAGCGCGCCCGCTTTGCGGCGGTGCGGGAACTGCTGGCAGCGAAGGGGCTGCTGGCGCCTTCCTGGCCGACGCCGGAGGCCGACGCGGGACCGGTCGTCGAGCCGGACGCGCTCCCCACGGGTCTGCCGGCGCTGGACCGGCTCTTGCCGGGAGGATTCCCGCGGCGCGCCGTTTCGGAAGTGCTGGGACCGGTGGCGTGCGGGAAGACGACGCTGGTGGCGCACGCGGTGGCGGCGGTGACGCGCGCGCGGCGGCTGGCGGCGTGGATCGATCCGCGCGGGGAGGCGTATCCGCCGGCGTTCGCGCGCGCGGGAGTGGAGTTGTCGCGCCTGTTGTGGGTGCGCCCCCACGGGGTGCGCCCCGGGAGCACGAATGCACGGGACGCGCTGTGGGCGGCGGAAGTGCTGCTGCAGAGCGCGGCGTTCGAGGTGGTGGTGCTGGATGCGTCGGGCCTGACGTTCGAACCGCATGGGGGACGCGACGAGCGAGGCGGTGCGGGACCGAAGGAGCGCGCGACGGCGCGGATGGCGCTGGAGCGGCGCGCGGTGGTGCTGCGCACGGCGGCGGAGACGGCGGGCGTGGCGCTGGTGGTGCTGGGGGAGCGCGGGTTGCCCGCGCCGGGCGCGCCGCCGGCGCTGACGCTGGAGGTGGAGATGCGCGCTCCGCAGCCGCCGCCGCAATCGCAGTCGCACGCGCACGCGTGTGCGCACGTGCGCGTCGCGCGCAGTCGCTGGGGCGGGGCGGGGCGCGAGGCTTGTGTGGAACTGGGGGAGTGGGGGGCTGCGCCGTGACGCGCACGCGGTTGCTCGCGGCGTTCTTTCCCAGCTTCCCGCTGCAGGTGGCGGTGCGTTCGACGCCGGGGTTGAAGGCGGGGCCGGATGCGGGGGCGTTCGCGGTGGCGGATGTGGACGTCGCAATTGCGGGGCGGCGCGGCGAGGTGCCGCCAAACGTCGACCTGCTGGCGGTGTCGGCGGCGGCGCGGCGCGCGGGCGTCCGCGCGGGGATGACGGTGACGCAGGCGCGCGTGGCGTGCCCGGGGATCGTGGTGCGTGCGAAGGACGGCGCGGCGCACGAGGCGGCGCGCATCGCGGCGGCGGAAGTGCTCTCCGGGTTCGGGCCGCGCGTGGAAGTGACGGCGGATGGCGCGGCGGCGTGGGTGGATCTCACCGGCGAATCGCCCTCGCGCGAGCACGCGATCACGCGCGAGGCGCTGCTGGCATTGCGCCGCGCGGGATTCGTGGCGCGTGCGGCGGTGGCGTCGCAGAAATTTACCGCGCGCGCGGTGGCGGAGCACGCGCGCGCCGCGCGCAACACCGTGATTACCGCGGGCGGCGCTCGCGAGGCGCTCGCCGCGCTTCCCGTGGCGGCGCTCGCCGCGGATCTGGCGACGCCGGAGGCGCGGCGCACCGGTGCGCACGCGCTGCACGCGTTCGCGCGTCTCGGCGTGCGCACGCTGGAAGAGGTCGCGCGCCTCCCCGCGGACACGCTGGCGCGCCGCTTCGGCGCGCACGCGGCACGCTTCTCGGCGCTTGCGCGCGGCGAGGATCCTACGCCGCTCGTTCCCTTCCGCATTCCCGAGGCGCTCTTCGAGCGCGTGGAGATGCCCGCGCCCGCGGAGACGGTCGAGCCGATGCTCTTCGCGCTGAAGATGCTCGCCGATCGCGTGGGGGCGCGGCTCGCCGGGCGCTCGCGCGCGGCGGCGAAGCTCGCGGTGCACCTCGTCCTCGAGCACGAGGCGGCGCAGATGCTCGACCTGCGCCTGCCGCGCCCGACCACCGTTACGAAGACGATCCTGGAGATCGCTCGCGAGCGTTTTTCGGCGCTCACCCTCCCCGACGCCGTCAGCGAGATGGCGCTGGAAGTCGTCGACTCCGTTCCCACGCGGCGCACGCAGCTCGCGCTCTTCGACGGTCTCGATCGTCCGATAGACCCGAAACGCGCGCCGCCCTCGCCCGAAAGACTCGCCGTCACGCTCGGCCGCCTCGCCACCGCCTTTGGCGACGGCGCCGTCTTCGCCGCGCGACTCGCGGACGAGCACCGCCCCGAGGCGGCCTACGTCCCCGCGCCTCTCGACGGCGAGACTGCCGGTATTGCCGCCGAGGCGGAAGCTTTCCCGCGCGGGAAGCGCGCCACGAGTGCGGGGACTCCCGCTCCCGCTCCCACTCCCGATCCCGCTCTCCGCCCCACCCGCGTGCTGCGCGAGCCCGAGCCTGTCTCTTTCTATCCCCCCGCGCACGGGCGCGACGCGGAGCTCGTGGTGCGCGGCGCGCGCCTGCGTGTCGGCTCCATCGTCGGCCCGGAGCGGCAGAGCGGCGCGTGGTGGGACGCGCCCTACGATCGCGATTACTACTTCGTCCGCACCGACGACGGCTCGGCGTGGTGGATCTTCCACGACCGAGCCGTCGACACCTGGAGGCTCCATGGCCTCTTCGACTGAGCGGTTGTCCGCGCCGGACGCGCGAGCGTCAGTGACCGCAGGCGTCCTGCAGGCCTCGCTCGCAGGCGGCGGCGCGGTAGTCGGC
>DATKOH010000046.1:0-9670 GCA_035524735.1 Gemmatimonadaceae bacterium | reverse complement strand
TCGCTTCCCCTCCTCACTCACCGGCGATAGGATACCCCCCGTGTCCCGCGCCGCGTCCCGCCAATCCGCCCTCCTCCGCCTCTCCGCGGAGATCGCCGCCGCGCTCGATGAGGATGCGGTGTGCGACCGCGTCGTCCACGGCCTCCAGGACGAATCCCTCGGCTACAACCTGATCGGCATGTTCCTGCTCGACGAGCACACGCACGAGCGCGTGCTCAAGGCGTGCGTCGGGTGGGAGAACATGCAGCCCGGGCTGCGCATCCCGCCGGGGCAGGGGCTCACCGAGCAGGCGATCCGCGACCGGCAGCTGCACTACACGCCGGACGTCTCCAAGGCGCCGGGCTACGTCGCCACCTTCGCGAACGGCAGCGAGGTGGACGTGCCCCTCCTCGTCGACGGACGGGCGGTGGGGGTGCTCTGCGTGCAGAGCCGCGAGATCGACGCGTTCGGGAAGCCGGACCTCGAGATCCTCACGGCCGCGGCGACGCAGGCGAGCATCGCGATCGCGCGCGCGCGGGCGCTGGTGAAGGAGCGGCAGCGCGCGGACGAGCAGCAGGCGCTCCTCGATTCGATGAGCGACCTCGCGAGCGCGCTCGAGCTGCCCAAGGTGCTCAAGGCGGTGCTCCGGCGCGCCGTGAAGCTCATCGGCGTCACCGGAGGACAGGTGGCGATCTACCACGAGACCACGCGCGAGATGGAGATCCTCGCGAGCGAGATCCCGCAGGGGGATTACGTGGGCACGCGCCTCGCGTACGGCGAGGGGGCGATGGGCACGGTGGCGCGCACGCGCGAGCCGCTGCTCATCCAGAACTACGACGAGTGGACGGGACGGTCGGGCGCGTACTCGAACGTGAACATCCACTCCGTGATGTGCGCACCGCTGCTCATCGGCTCGCGCCTCGTGGGCTCGATCGCCACCACGCACGCGGACCCGAAGCGCATCTTCGGCCCCGACGACCTCCGCCGCCTGATGCTCTTCGCGCCGCAGGCGGCCGTGGCGATCGAGAACGCGCGGCTCTTCACCAACGCCGACCGGCAGAAGCAGTTCTTCGAGGCGGTGGTCGAGGCGAGTCCCGTCGCGATCGTCACGCTCGACATGAACGCCAACATCGCGCAGCTCAACCCGGCCTTCGAGCGCGTCTTCGGCTGGTCGGCCGCCGAGGTGCTCGGCAAGAACCTGGACGAGCTCATCACCACCCCCGAGACGCTCGCCGAGGCGCGCAACTACACCGACACCGCCGCATCGATGCACACCGCGAAGGGGATCGGCAAGCGCAAGCGCAAGGACGGCACCTTCATCGACGTCGAGCTCTTCGGCGTGCCGGTGGTGGTGAACGGCGAGCGCATCGGCGTCTTCGCGCTCTACCACGACGTGACCGAGCTCCTCCGGGCGAAGCAGGACGCCGAGGGGGCGAACAAGGCGAAGAGCCAGTTCCTGGCGAGCATGAGCCACGAGCTGCGCACGCCGCTCAACGCGATCATCGGCTACAGCGAGATGCTCGAGGAGGACGCGCGCGACCGGAAGGACGAGACGGCCACGAGCGACCTCGAGAAGATCCGCTCGGCGGGCAAGCACCTCCTCTCGCTCATCAACGACATCCTCGACCTCTCGAAGGTGGAGGCGGGGCGCATGGACCTCATCATCGAGCCGGTGGACCTCGGGGCCGTGATCGAGGACGTGCAGGCCACCGTGCAGCCGCTCGTCGCGCGCAACGGCAACCGCTTCGTGATCGACACGCCGCCGGATCCGGGCACGATGCACACCGACGCCACCAAGCTGCGCCAGGCGCTGCTCAACCTGCTCAGCAACGCCGCGAAGTTCACCGAGAAGGGCACCATCTCGCTCATCGTGGAGCGCGACGGGCGCGACGTGCTCTTCAAGGTGCGCGACACCGGCATCGGCATCACGCCGGAGCAGATGCAGCGCCTCTTCGAGGCGTTCGCGCAGGCCGACGCCAGCACGACGCGCCGCTATGGCGGCACCGGGCTCGGACTCGCGATCACGCGGCGGTTCTGCCAGCTCCTGGGAGGGGACGTGACGGGCGACAGCCAGGCGGGCGCGGGTTCCACCTTCACCATCCGGCTCCCCGCGGATTCGCGCGCCGCGAAGCCGGCGCCGGTGGAGGCGGCATGAGCGGGAAGCGAGTGCTCCTCGTGGAGGACAACGAGATGAACCGCGACATGCTCTCGCGGCGGCTGGCGAAGCGCGGCTACGAGGTGGGGATCGCCGTGGATGGCGCCAGCGGCGTCGACATGGCGCTCACCGGCGAGTTCGACGTCGTGCTCATGGACATGAACCTCCCCGAGATCGATGGCTGGGAGGCGTCGCGCCGCATCCGCGCCGGCGAACGGGGGCGGCGCGTGGCGATCATCGCGCTCACCGCGCACGCCATGCAGGGGGACCGCGAGAAGGCGCTCGCCGCGGGATGCGACGAGTACGACACGAAACCCGTGGACTTCGAGCGGCTCCTCGGCAAGATCACCGCCGTGCTGGGCGGCGCCGCGTGAGCGGGCGCACGAGCGCGGTGGGCGAGCTGCGGCACACCTTTCGCACGCCCGTCAACCACATCGTCGGCTACACGGAGATGCTCCTCGAGGACCTCCCCCCCGACGACGACGCGCACCGCGCGCCGCTGCGGGAGATCCTCGACGCGGCGAAGGATGCGCTCACGCACATCAGCGCCGTGCTCGTGCCGAGCGAGACCCCCGCCACCGAGACGGTGCGGCGCCTCTACGCCGAGCTGGAGGAACCGCAGGCGCGGATCATCCGCGCCGTCACCTCGCTCATCTCGGCGAAGGACCTCGGCGAGGGGGCCGATGAGGACCTGCGGCGGATCCTCAACGCCGCCGAGCAGCTGCGCCCCGCCGGGATCGCGGACGCCGCGCCGGAGCCGGAGACGCCGCCCGCGGACGACCGCGCGCCGCGCGTGCTCGTCGTGGACGACGTGGCCGACAACCGCGAGCTGCTCAAGCGGCGCCTCGAGCGGCATGGGATCGAAGTGCGCACCGCCGAGCACGGAAAGCAGGCGCTCGAGATGGTGGAGGCCGAGCCGCCCGAGCTGATCCTCCTCGACATCATGATGCCCGAGATGGACGGCTTCCAGGTGCTCGAGCGGCTCAAGGGGGACAAGCGCACGCGCGACATCCCGGTGATCGTGATCTCCGCGCTCGATGACACCGCGAGCGCCGTGCGCTGCATCGAGAACGGCGCCGAGGACTTCCTCTCCAAGCCCTTCGACCCCGTGCTGCTCAAGGCGCGCGTGGGGACGAGCATCGCGAAGAAGCGCGCGCGCGACCGCGAGCGGGCCTTCGTGGAGGCGGCGGAGGCGGTGGCCGCGGCCGCGGCGTCGGTGGAGGCCGGCACCTACCGCGCCGGCTCGCTCGCCCCCGTCGCGCGACGCGGCGACGCCGTGGGGCGCTTGGCGCGCGTCTTCGACGCCATGGCCACGAGCGTGCGCTCGCGCGAGCAGCAGCTGCACGAGCGCGTGCGGTCGCTGCAGGGGGAGATCGCGCGCGCCCGCGAGACGCAGGGGAGCGCGCCGCGCACCGACGCCATGCTGCAGACGGGCGAGCGCATCGGCGGCCGCTACGAGATCATCGCCACCCTCGGCCGCGGCGGCATGGGCGCCGTCTTCCGCGTGCGCGACGCCGAGCTGGGGGAGGAGGTCGCGCTCAAGACGCTCAAGCGCGACACGCTGAACGACCCCGCGGTGCTCGAGCGCTTCAAGAGCGAGATCCGCCTCGCGCGGCGGATCACGCATCCGAACGTCGTGCGCACGCACGACCTCGGCGAGTACGAGGGGGGCTACTTCCTCACGATGGAGCTCGTGGAGGGGATCACCCTGCGCGAACTCATCGACACGCGCGGGAAGCTCGGCACCGAGAGCGTGCTCGCGATCGGGAGCCAGCTCGCCGACGCGCTGATCGCCGCGCACAAGGAGGGGGTGATCCACCGCGACGTGAAGCCGCACAACATGCTGCTCGATGCGCAGGGCGTGCTCAAGGTGATGGACTTCGGCGTCGCGCGCCTCTCGGAGCGGAGCGCGGGGCTCACCGAGGTGGGGCTCGTGGTGGGGACGCCGGCGTACATGCCGCCGGAGCAGCTGCTCGGCGAGGAGGTGGACGTGCGCGCCGACCTCTACTCCGCGGGGGTCGTGATGTTCGAAGCGGCCACGGGGAAGCTCCCCTTCGAGGCGAGCACCCCGATGCTGCTCATCGCACGGCTGCTGCAGGAGGAGGCGCCGCGGGCGCGCAGCGTGGAGCCGTCGGTGCCGGAGGAGCTGGACGCGCTCATCGCGCACCTCCTCGTGAAGCGCCCCGAATCACGCGTCGCGACCGCGGCGGAACTCAAGGAGCGCCTGGCCGCGATCGGCGGCTAGGCGCCCGGCGCCGCCCTACTTGCCGCCCGCCTTCACCACGAAGGAGAACTTCCCCTTGGCGGGATGCCCGTCCTTCGCCGCGGTGCTCCAGCTCACCGTGTACTCCCCCGCCGCGAGCGTGCCCGTCACCGGCACCACCACCGGCGCGTCGGCGCTCGTGTCGGCGTAGGCGACGGCGCCCGTCGCCTGCGCGATCCCCGCGAGGTCCTTCACCGTCACCTTGGTGAAGCCGATCTCGACCTTCTCCGAGAACCAGAGCTTGATCGCCGCCGGCGGCGCGACGGTGTCGTTCGCGGCCGGGCTGCTCTTCAGGAGATGCGTATGGAACGCGGCCGCGGGGGCGGCGGCGATCGCCGCGGCGGCGACGGGGATCAGGAGCGCCAGGGAGAGGATGCGACGGGCGGACATCGGGACTCCGGTGGAAGGATGGTGGGAAAGTTAGCGGCGCCCCCGCTGCGGGGAGAAGGGCGCGCCGCCCGCCGGAGCGCGGAGTGCGCGGCGCTCTTCCCCGCGCACTCCGCCCCGCGGCTCCGTGAGCAGCGCTCCGCCCGCTAGCGCTGGTACTCGGACGACTTCCGCAGCGGCGCCGCGCACGTGGGCCATTCCTCCACCTTCCCCGTGCGCGCGTTCTTCAGTTCCGCCACGCGCGTGCGCGGCACGGTGGCGGTGTCCTCGCTCGCCTGGTAGGCGAGCATCGCGACGAGCGCCGCGTTCCGGCGGATCTCGTCGAAGACCACCTTGTCGTACGTGTCGCGGTTGGTGTGCCACGTGTAAGTGAAGTAGTCCCAGTTCACCGAGTTGAGGCCGAACGCCGGCGCCCCCGCGCAGATGAAGCTCGCGTTGTCGGTGCCGCCGCGCCCCGGTTCGCCCGGGCTCACGAGGCGGATGGCGTTCACCAGCGTGTCCGGCATCGCCGAGAACCAGCGCTGGAAGAAGGGGAGCGCCCCGGTGAGCCCCTGCATCGAGATCGCCTGCACGCGCCCGGTGCCGTTGTCCTGGTTGAAGAGCGCCTGCAGGTTCGCCGTCACCTGCGGCATGTCCGCCTCGAAGGCGTGCGAGCCCACGAGCCCCTCCTCTTCCCCGCTCCAGTGCCCGGCGAGGATGGTGCGCCGCGGATGCGGCAGCACGGTCCGCAGGATGCGCATCGCCTCCATCATGACGATCGTGCCGGTGCCGTTGTCGGTGGCGCCGCTCGAGCCATCCCAGCTGTCGAAATGCGCGCTGAGCATCACGTACTGGTCCTTCTGCGCGCCGCCGGGGATCTCGGCGATCACGTTCCCCACCGGCACTTCCCCTTCCTCCGTGGACGACGACGCGAGCCGCGCGCGCGGATGCTGCCCGCGCGACGCCAGTCGGAAGAGGAGCCCGTAGTCCTCGCAGCTCACGTCCACCACCGGCATCCGCTTCGTGCGCGCGCTGAAGATGCGGTCCACTCCCCAGCCGCCGCTCCAGAGGTTCCGCAGCGCGCCGGCGGCGCCGGCCTTCTCCAGCGAGTCGGGCAGATCGCGCGCCGTCACCCCCGCCGCGCGCAGCGACCGCGCCCAGTCGGAGTCCGCCTGCGTGCGCACCGCCTTCACGCGGTCGAGTTCGCCCGGGAGCGCCTGCCCCGCCCACGACGTGTCGGGGCGGCACGACGGCGGCGCCGTCGTCACCAGCACGAACTTCCCCGCCGCCGACGGGAGCCACGCGTGGAACTGCTCGGCGCTCGTGAACGCGGGCAGCACCACGACGTCGCCATCCACGGGCACGCCGTTCGTCCCCGGGCTCCACGCCAGCATCATCGCCTCGAGCGAGCGCACCCGCGGCGCGATCAGGTCGAGGTGCGTCGGGCCGCGCTGCCAGCTGCGCCAGGTGCCGTACTCCACGACCTTCGCGCCGATCCCCCACGCGGCGTAGCGCGCGATCACCCACTGCTGCGCGCTGCGCAGCCCCGGGCTGCCGGTGAGGCGCGGGCCCAGCGAATCGAAGAGCGCCTGCGCCAGCGGCTCGAGCTGGCTCGAGTCCTGCTCGATCTCCGCGATGCGCGCCATGGCCGCGCTCGGCACGCCCCCCTTCGCGAAGAGCGGCGGCGCGGGAGCGGCGGCGGCCGCGGTGGCCGGCGTGGGCGCCGACGCCGGCGCGGAGTGGCCGCACGCGAGCGCGGCGAGGAGAGTGAGAGCGAGTGCGCGACGGGACATGGGCGGTGGGTAGCTGGAGTGGGTGATGGTGGCCGGGAATGTACTGGCATCGCCGCGATTTCGTTGGACGGACGCGGCCTCGCGCCGCGGGCCCGCGCGCCATGCCCCGCGCCGCTCCGGTCCGCTAGTACCCGGGACACCCCCTGGCCGTGGCCGCCCCCTCCGGGATCGTCGCCAGCGCCTCCCGCGCCGCGGCGCGACGCCAGCTGAACTGGTACCATGGCCCCGGCCGCAGTTCGCGGTCGCCGCGCCGCCCGGCCAGGCAGGCCATCAGTTCCTCCGCCTGCTCGGCGGGCAGGCGGTCGCGCATCGCGACGAGTGCGGGGATCGCGTCCACCGCCAACCCTCGCGCGAGGTACGCGACGTCGAGCTTCGGCGTGCCCGCGAACCGCTCGACGTTCCGCCGGGCGATGAAGGCGTCGTGGTCCCAGTACGCGAGCGCGCCGATCAGGAACGCGGCCACCACCGCCGTGCGCCGCGCGAGCCGCCGCGCGTCGAGCGCCGTGCCGATCTCGAGCGCCAGCAGCGCGAGCGCGCCCCACACGCCGACCATGAACGCCTGCGACCAGAGGCGCAGCTCGGTGAAGCCGTACGCCTGCTCGTACAGCACGATGCGGCGAAAGGCCGACGCCACCACCAGCGCCGTGAGCGCGGCGAGCGCCAGCGAGAGCGCGCGGATCGCGCGCTCGGCGCGCTCCGTGCCGCGTGCGGCGTGCGTGTGCAGCAGCACCACGAGCACCGTGACGATCACCGCGGCCGTCGTGAGCTCGCCGAAGCCGCGGTGCGACCATTCGGCGTACGTGATGCCCGTGCCCGCGGCCGCCGCCGGATCGCCGAAGAAGTAGCCCACCTGCAGCGCGACGAAGAGCGCGAGGAGCCCCGTCACCGCGCCCGCGATGATGGCGCGCTCGGTGGCGCCGAGCAGGATCGCCGGCGCGGCCGGGACGCGCGCCGGGCGCGGCGCGCGACGCCGCGCGATCCCGTACGCGCCGAACACGAGCACGAACACGGCGCTCCCGAAGACGAGCCGCGGCACGAAGGCGAGACTCTCGATCCACGCCGCGATCGCGCTCCCCCACGCCGAGAGATGCGGATCGGCCTCGCCGAGGAGGATCCAGAGCAGCGCCACGAGCGGCAGCGCGAGCGCCAGCCCGCGGAGCACGGGCAGGGATGCGCGCATCGACCCGTCGCGCGCCGATTCGCCGGAGCGCCGCCACGTCTCGCCGATGGTCTCGAACGCGCCGGCGGGCGCCGCGAGCGCGATCTCGCCGGCACCCACCGCGTCCACCGGGACGCCCGACGCGATGCGCATCGCCACTGCCAGCAGCACCGCGCACGAGCAGAGGATCGCGAAGTCGGAGCCGCCATTGCCCGTGACCGCCGCGCCCCCCGCGAGGAAGACCGCGAGCGCGAGGAGGAGCACGACATCGCGCCGCGCGGGGCCGGCATAGTGGTACAGGCCGGCCGCGGCCGCCGTGGTCCAGAGCGTCCACTGGATCCCGGGCAGGCCATCATAGCAGGCGACCGCGGCGAACGCGGCGAGGAGGAGCGCGACGATGAGCATGGGTCAGCTCGCGGCGAGGGCGCCGAAGCGGCGCGTGCGGGAATGGAAGTCGGCGATCGCGCGCTCGAGGTGCGCGGCGCCGAAGTCGGGCCACATGACGTCGGTGAAGAGGAGCTCGGCGTACGCCGACTCCCAGAGGAGGAAGTCCGAGAGGCGGCGCTCCCGCCCCGTGCGGATGAGCAGGTCCACGGGGGGCACGCCGCCCAGCGCCGCGTCGAGGGCGGCGCGGGTGAGCGCGCCACCGGGGCGGGCCGCGATGGCGGCGGCCGCGCGGAGGATCTCATCGCGCGCGGAGTAGTCGATGGCGATGCGGAGGTGGAGGCGCGTGCCCCCCGCGGTCTCCCCTTCGGCGCGCGCGGCGAGCGCGGCGATGGCGGGGGCGAGGCGGTCGCGGCGGCCGATCAGGGAGAGGCGCACGCCGTGTTCGGCGAGGCGGCGGGTCTCGGTGAGGAGATGGCGGCGGAAGAGGCGCATGAGCGCATCCACCTCCAGCGGCGGGCGTTTCCAGTTGTCGGCGCTGAAGGCGTAGAGGGTGAGGGTGGCGACGCCGAGGGCGGGGGCGGCGCGCACGACGCGGCGGAGAGCGCCGGCGCCGGCGCGGTGGCCGGCGGCGCGAGGGAGCCCGCGGGCGGATGCCCAGCGGCCGTTGCCGTCCATGATGATCGCGAGGTGGAGTGGGCGAGTACTTTGAATCATAAAGTGAATGAGGAAAAGGGTGCGCCGGCGCGGCGCGACGGCGGTCAGTCCTGCAGCTGGAGGATCAGCGCTTCCATGTGCCGCAGGTAGCGCTGCAGCGCGTGGCGCCCCGCGGCCGTGAGCCGGTAGTCGGTGCGCGGCCGGCGCCCCGCGAACCGCTTGGTGCATGACACGTACTTCGCCTCCTCGAGCTTCCGCGCGTGCACGCTCAGGTTCCCGTCGGTGGTCTTCAGCAGGTCGCGCAGCTCCGTGAAGCTCAGCGTCTCGTTCGCCGCCAGCGCGCTCACCATGCCGAGGCGGATCCGGTGGTGGATCACCTCGTCGAGCTGCAGCGGGCCCGCGGCCGCCGCCTTGCCCGCGATCGCGCGCAGCGCGCGCGCCTTCGCCGACTCGGCCGCGCGGCGCAGGGCGTTCGGCCTAGCCACCGTGCCGCACCGCGATGAAGAGTCCGAACCCCACGTGCAGCACCCCGAAGCCCGCGATGAGCAGCGCGTTCCCCCACGCCGGATCGATGAGCGTGGCCGCCGCGAGCACCAGCGAGCACGCGCCCATCACCGGCACGGCGCGCACCGAGAAAGCCCCCGCCGCCATCACCCCCGCCCCGTAGCAGGCGAGCCAGACCGTGGGCAGCCAGGCCGCGGCCCCGGCGCGCAGGAGCGCGGGCGTGATCACGGCGCCGGCGACGAGCGCGGGGATGAAGGCGAGCGCGAGCTTGCGGAGGGACCCGCCGAGGAGCGGCTGGCCGACACGGCGCGCCTTGAGCACGATGGAGAGGGCGCCGACCGCGCCGCCGGCGACCGCGGCGGCGAGCCAGTCGCGCAGCCAGCCGCTCAGGGTGGGCTCGCGCGCGGCGA
>DATKOH010000045.1:0-9569 GCA_035524735.1 Gemmatimonadaceae bacterium | reverse complement strand
GAGCGCCTTGCGGAGCACGAAGCGCGTCTGCGGCATGGGCCCGTCGAAGGCATCGACCACGAGGAGGACGCCGTCGACCATGCGGAGGATGCGCTCGACCTCACCGCCGAAGTCGGCGTGGCCGGGGGTGTCGACGATGTTGACCTTGACCCCGCGCCAGCGGACGGACGTGTTCTTCGCGAGGATGGTGATCCCCCGCTCGCGCTCGAGGGGGTTGGAATCCATGACGCGCTCTTCGACGACCTGATTCTCGCGGAAGGCCCCGGCCTGGCGGAGCATCTTGTCCACGAGGGTGGTCTTGCCGTGGTCGACGTGGGCGATGATGGCGATGTTGCGGATCTCCATAGACCGGGAATATAGCCTCGGCGGAGGGCTTCTCGAAGTCTCAGGATGGCGACGAATCACCGCCGGCCGGGTCGATCCGCGGCCATCCGCGGTCATCCGCGGTCATCCGCGGTCATCCGCGGTCATCCGCGGTCGGCCTTGTGGTCGGTCTTGGAGGAGCGGCAACTGCAAACACCGATGACCACGGATGAACGCGGATCGAACCGAGGTGCATTCGGAGTTCCGGCGCCCGTGGGGGAGGGGCTGTGTCTTCGTGAACGACCGAGGGGGCGATGAGCTCACCGCCCGCTGGATCGATCCGCGGTCATCCGCGGTCATCCGCGGTCGGCTTTGTGGCCGGTGTTGCAGGAGCGGCAACTGCAAACACCGATGACCGCGGATGAACGCGGATCGAACCGAGGTGCATTCGGAGTTCCGGCGCCCGTGGGGGAGGGGCTGTGTCTTTGTGAACGACCGAGGGGGCGATGAACTCACCGCCCGCTGGGTCGATCCGCGGTCATCCGCGTTCATCCGCGGTCATCCGCGGTTCCCTTCTGGCGGAATCGAGACCTGCTCGTTATACGTTTGGTGCGGCCGGCGCCCTCGGGCGCCGACAGTGGAACCCTCGCACTCGGGAGGTGCGCATGCCCACGCAGGAACAGCCGCCGGAGGAGGAGTACCCCCACGGCCGCGGTTACGGTCACGATTACATGAGGGGGGGCGAGGTCGGGAGCGGGTACGGCTACGCCGATCGTGACGAGTACGAGAAGCCGCGGGGGGAGGTCAAGCAGGGGGGCGCCGGGCGCGCCGCGAAGGGGCGGAAGGCCGGTTGAGTCCGGGCTTCGGCCGGTGAAAGGGGGGGGGCGCGCAGGCGCTCCCCCTTCGTTCATCCGCGGGCGCGGCGCGGCGGCAGGAGCAGCATCAGCCCCGCCCCGCCCCAGGCGAGCAGCGCGCCGTAGAGCAGCGTGCCGGCCACCAGCAGCGACGGCGGGGCGTTGAACAGCCCCGACGTGCGGCGCACGAGTTCGCCGAGCGGCGCCGTTGATGCGGTCCAGAGGAGGATCATCCCCCAGCCGGCGATGGCGGCGAGCGCGGCGATCCACGGCGCGCGCATCGCGCCCCCTTCGATCACGGTCCACGCGGCGGCCACCGCGGGCACGGCCCACCAGCCGAGGGCGCGCGTGGCGAGCGCGAAGGCGGCGGCGAGCAAGAGCATCCGCACCGTGGCGCGCATCATGGCGTGGCGGGGGTGAGGGTGAGTTCGGAGGTCACGAGCTTCGCGTCGAGGTCGCGCGCGCTCCGCGGGTAGCGCAGGGTGTCGAGCTCCCCCTTGCTCCACGTGACGAGGTGCGACAGGTAGCGCGAGCTCGCCGGGTTCCCGCTCTGTCCGCCGGGGTAGGTGCCCCACGCGTGCACGTCGTCGCCGAGTTCCACGACCATGCGCCAGCTCGAGCCGAACTCGCCGGAGGGCGTGACGGGGTTGAGCGTGCCGGGGCCTCCCTGGCTCGGCACGTGCAGCGCGCTGAGCGCGGGCACGTGGAGCAGATGGTAGATGTTCGCGGAGTAGTTGCGCCCCCAGCGCCATCCTCCCTCGTCCGGCGGGCCGAGCACGTGCATGGCGCGCCGGTAGGCGGCGCCGAGTGCGGCGGCGAGGATGTCGTCGCGCGTCTCCACCTCCTTCGTGGCGCGGTCGTCCCACCAGGGGCTCCTCGGCTGCTGCAGCAGCTCGGCGATCACCCCTTCGTCGGGATAACGGATGCGGCGGCTCTTCGGGTCCTCGTCGGGATAGCGCAGCTCGTCGAAGAGGCGCGCGGGGAGTTCCTGCATCGCGTACTCGAAGAGGATCGCGCGCTGGTCGTCGGGAGCGTAGCCGTGGTCCCACTGCGCCAGATAACGCGCCCCCTCGGCGACGTCGGGATCGCCGCGGTGCGACTGCGCGGCGGCGAGGAAGGCGGGGGCGAAGAGGTCGGCGCGCGCCGAGCGCGGGTCGGTCTGGAAGCGGCGCATGTCATCGGGGGTCACGCGCGAGTCGGCGCGCAGGAGCTCGTTGATCCGGAGCGCGCGCCAGGGGGCGATCCACGCGGAGCCGAGGTAGCCGGCGAAGTCGGCGGGGTCCACCGGCTGCTGGTTGTTCGACGCGAGGTAGCCCTGTGCGGGGTCCACCGCCTGCGGGTAGCGCGCGAGGGGGACCCATCCCTTCCAATCGGACTTCGACGTGGAGCCGTCGCGGATCTCGTCGCCGCGTCCGTCGCCGGGGCGCACGGGGAAGGCGCCGGTGGTGCGGATGCCGATCGAACCCGTGCGGTCGGCGACGAGCATGTTCTGCGCGGGGTCGCGATAGCCGGCCATGCGCGCCATGAAGTCGCGCACGCTGGTGGCGTGCTGCACGGCGGCGAAGCCGCTCGCGCCGAAGGCGGAGTCGAGCGCGACCCAGCGCATGGAGACCCAGCTGCCGGCCACCTTGGTCATGGGGCCGCGGTGCGTGTAATAGACGGTGTCCACCTTGAGCAGGTGGCCGCGCGGGTCGCGGTAGCGCTCGACGCGCGGGTGCAGGAGATGCCACTGTCCGTCGAGACGGTAGCGCGTGGGGTGCACGGGATCGTCCAGCGTCTCGGCGTAGCGGTCGACGACGTCGGTCTGCGCGTTGGTGAAGGACCACGCGGCGTCGCGATTGAAGCCGATGATGATCGACGGGGCGCCGGGGATGGTGACGCCGTACACGTCGAGCGCGCCGGGCACGACGAGATGCGCCTCGTACCAGATGCTCGGGAGGGTGAGGCCGAGGTGCGGATCGCCGGCGAGGATCGCGTGCCCGCCCTGCGCGCGCTTCGCGGCCACGGCCCAGTTGTTGGAGCCGACCACCGCGTCCCCCTGCATGAAGGGGACGAAGGGCGACGGCCGCGGCGCGAACGCGAAGAGACTCGTGTCGGGGCGGCCGGGGGGCGGGAGGGGGCGGAAGATCGCGCGCGGTTCGGTGACCCGGCCGGACGGCTGGATCGGCTCCTGCAGCGGCTGGTCCACGGGGAAGAGCGCGTCGGCGGCGGCGCGCCCCACGCGGTGCGCGGCGGCGAGACGCGCGGCCTCCTCGTCGTTGTACGAGAGGGTGTTCGACATCCGCGCGAAGAGGTGGATGCTGTTCACCGGCTCCCACCGCCGCGGGGCGACGCGGAGGATCTTGTACTCGAAGGGATAGTCGCGCGGCGCGAGCGCGTCGCGGAAGGCGTTCACGCCGTCGGCGAAGGCCTGCAGCGTGGCGGCGGTGGACCGGTCGGCGCTGTCGGCGCTCGCGGTGAGGCGGGCGAACTTGGCCTCGGCGGCGGCAGGGAGGCCGAGGGCGCGGGTGCGCTCGTCTTCGGCGAGCGCGGCGCGTCCGACCAGTTCGGTGAGCGTCCCTTCGCCGGCGCGCGACTGCATCTCGAGCTGGAAGAGCCGGTCGCGCGCGACGACGTAACCGAGGGCGCGCACCGCGTCGCGCTCGGTGGCGGCGAAGACGTGCGGCACGGCGCGGTCATCATAGACCACGGAGACGGGCGCGGTGAGCCCCGGGATGCGGGCGCTCGCGCGGCGCGGGAGTTCGGCGTTCGCCGCGACGTGGAAGATCCCGTTCGCCGGATCGAGCATCGCGCCCACCGGGGGGACGGGGCCGTAGCCGCGGGCGCCCACCCAGACCGCGGAGAAGAGCACGGCCGCGGCGGCGAGGGCGGTGAGGAGGCGGATCATGTGACGGGACCGCGGATGACCGCGGATAACCGCGGATGAACGCGGATGAACGCGGATAACTGCAAATGACCGCGGATGAACGCGGATGAACGCGGATCGATCCGCGCGCGCGATGAGGTCATGGCGCGCGGCCGTTCACAAGAACAGGCGACGCTCGCACCGAGCTCCGGAGCTCCGAATGCGCCTCGGAAGGATCCGCGTTCATCCGCGGTGCTCCGCGGTGATCCGCAGTGATGCGCGATGCTCCGCGGTCCGGTCATCGCTTCCCGGCCGGCGCCGCGGGCGCCGCGGCGGCCGCCAGGAGTTCGGTCTCGAGGAAGCTCGTGTCGTGCCCCTTCTGCTTGAGCAGGTTCGCGAAGCCCTGCTTCTCGTTCGCCTTGAAGTAGGCCTCCTGCGGCTCCACCTGGCCGGCGTCCACGAGGTCGATGAGCGCGTCGTTGAGCGTGACCATGCCGAGCTTCTTCGAGGTCTGGATGACGCTCGGGAGCTGGAAGGTCTTGGCCTCGCGGATCAGGTTCGAGACGCTGGGCGTGCTGAGGAGGATCTCGCGCGCGGCCACGCGGCCGCCGCCGATCTTCTTGCACAGGGTCTGCGAGATCACGCCCTTGAGGCTCTCGGAGAGCATCACGCGGATCTGCTCCTGCCCGTCGGCGGGGAACTGGTCGATGAGGCGGTCGATGGTGGAGGCGGCGCTCGTGGTGTGGAGGGTGCCGAACACCAGGTGCCCCGTCTCCGCGGTCTCGATGGCGATCGAGACGGTCTCGAGGTCGCGCAGCTCGCCCACGAGCACGATGTCGGGGTCCTCGCGCAGCGCGGCGCGCAGCGCGTGCTTGAAGCTCGACGTGTGCACCCCCACCTGCCGCTGCGTGATCACGCACTTCTTGTTCTTGTGCACGAACTCGATCGGGTCCTCGATCGTGATCACGTGGTCGTTGCGCGTGGCGTTGCAGCGGTCCACCAGCGCGCAGAGCGTGGTGCTCTTGCCGCTGCCGGTGGGGCCGGTCACGAGCACGAGGCCGCGCGTGAGGTTGCAGAGCTGCTGCACCTCGTCGCTCAGGCCGAGCTGCTCCACGGTGACGACGTTCGCGGGGATGACGCGGAAGACGGCGCCGGCGCCGTGGTGGTCGCGGAGCGCGTTGCAGCGGAAGCGCGCGATCCCCTCGATCTCGTGCGCGAAGTCGCTGTCGTTCAGCTCCTCGAACTCGCGGCGGTTGCGCTCGGGCATGATCGTGCGGAGCATCACCTCGAGGCGCTGGTTGTCGAGCGCGGGCTCGTCGGTGAGGCGGCGCATCTCGCCGTCCTTGCGCAGGATCGGCGGTTCCCCCACGCGGAGGTGGAGGTCGGAGCCGCCCTGCTTCACGAGGCGGCGCAGCAGCGCCTCGATCTGCTCCTTGTAGCTCCCATCGGAGGGTTCGGAGTCCGCGTTCACGCGGATGTCCACGCGCCCCGGCGCCGCGGCGGGCGCGGCGGGGGCGGCGCCCGATGCGGCGGCCGCCGCCGTCGCCGGGTCCACGACGCGGAACTCGCGCGTCTGCCGCTCCTCGAGCGCGCCCGGATGGATGCTCGCCACCGCGCGTCCGTTCGACATGCCGTAACGCGCGGTGAAGACGCCGTCCGCCGAGTGGTACTCGAAGGACGTGTCGCTCCCCGCGTCGATCGCCGCGTGCTCGCTCGCCGGGGCGATCTCCTTGAGCAGCGCGGCGAGCTGCGCGAGCGTGAGCGGCTGCTTGGTGACGGGGCGCGGCGTGCCGGCGTAGTCGAACTGCGCGCAGTCGTCCGCCTGGAGGAGCAGGGCGTTGGCCCCTTGCGTGACGAGGGCGGAGAGGAACTTGTCGAGGTGGGGCATTCCTGCCGGGGGTGGGGACGGAGGGAGGGGCGCTGCGCGCCGGGCGCCTTGGGCCCGGCGAGTGGACTAGGGAGTATCACGCGCGAGCGGGTGCGGCGCAACGCGGCGCGCCCCGGCCGCGCTCAGGCGTGGACCGGGCCCTCCTTGCCGTGCATCTCCTCCCGTTCCAGCTGGATCGTCACGTGGTCGATGCCGAACTCGCGCATCGCCTCGTGGCAGTGCTCGAGCACGTGCTGGTGGCGGTCGTGCGCGGGGACGAGGACGTGGGCGCTCATCGCGACCACGCCGGAGGTCACGCTCCAGACGTGCAGGTCGTGCACGCTCTCGACGCCCGCGATCCCGAGGAGGCGCGCGCGCACGGCGGCGAGGGAGATGTGGGCGGGGGTGGACTCGAGCAGGATGTCCACGGAGTCGCGCACGAGCGCCCACGCGCCGCGGAGGATGAGGACGGAGACGAGCACCGACGCGATGGTGTCGGCCTGCAGCCAGCCGGTGGCCTGGATGATCAGGGCGGCGATGATCGTGCCCACGAAGCCGAGGAGGTCGCCGAGGATGTGCAGATAGGCGCCGCGCACGTTGAGGCTCGAGCCGCTCGCGGGGTGGAGCACCTTGGCGGAGGCCAGGTTCGCGACGAGTCCGAGCGCGGCCACGGCGAGCATGAGGGCGCCGCGCACGGGCTCGGGGTGGCGGAAGCGCGCGACCGCCTCCCAGATGATGAGCGCGGAGACGAGCACGAGCGTGGCGCCGTTGGCGAAGGCGGCGAGGATCTCGAGGCGCAGGTAGCCGTAGGTGCGCTTGGGCGTCTCCGGCTTGCGGCTGAACCAGGCGACGAAGAGGGAGAGGCCGAGCGCGGCGACGTCGGTGAGGAGGTGGCCGGCGTCGGCGAGGAGGGCGAGGGAGTTCGCGATGAGCCCGCCCGCGAACTCGGCGACGAGCAGCGCCGCGGTGATGAGGAGCGCGATGCGCAGCCGGCGCACCTGGTCGGCGCCGCCGCCGTGCGCATGGAGGTGGCCGTGGCCGTGCGCGTGGGCGTGGCCGTGGCCGTGATCGTGCGCGTGGCCGTGGTCGTGGGTCACGTGGGTCTCCGCAGGGCGGCGATGCGCGCGCACTCGAGCACGGCGAGCGTCATGCTCGACGCGTCGGCGCGGCCGGTGCCGGCGATGTCCATCGCGGTGCCGTGGTCGGGGGAGGTGCGCGGCCAGGGGAGGCCGAGGGTGACGTTCACGGCGCTGCCGAAGGAGGCGACCTTGATCGCGGTCATCCCCACATCATGGTAGGGCGCGATCACGGCGTCGAATTCCCCCTTCATGGCGCGCACGAAGACGGTGTCCGCCGGGAAGGGGCCGGCCAGCGCGCACTCGGCGGCGGCGGGGGCGAGCGTGTCGATCTCCTCGCGGCCGAAGCGCCCCTGCTCCCCGGCGTGCGGGTTGAGCGCACAGAGCGCGATGCGCGGCGCGGCGATGCCGTACCAGTCGCGGAGCCCGTCGCGGGTGATGCGCGCGGTCTCGGCGATCGTCTCGCGCGTGAGGCGCGCGGGCACGTCGCGGAGGGGGATGTGCGTCGTGGCGAGCACCACGCGCAGGCGGTCGGAGGCGAGCATCATGACGGTGCGCGCGCCGGTGAGGCGCGCGAGCATCTCGGTGTGGCCGGGATCGGCGCGTCCGGCGGCGAGGAGGGCGTGCTTGTCGATGGGGGCGGTGACGATCCCCTGCACCGCCCCGCGGCGCGCGAGGTCCACGGCGCGCTCGATGGCGCGGGCGGCGGCCTCGCCGGCGGCGGCCTCGCTCACGCCGGCGGGGCCGGTGGGGATCACCTCGGCGTCGCAGGCGGCGCGCACCCGCGGATCGGCGAGGGCGGCGCGCACGATCTCGGGGCCGATGCCGCGCGGGTCCCCTTCCGTGATGGCGAGGCGCGGCCGCGTCACGGCTCGCGCTCGTCGCGCAGCACGCGGTAGAGCTCCTTCGCGCGCGCGCGGCTGACGTTGCCGGCGATCTCGCCGGTGAGTTCCACCTCGAGCGTGCGCTCGGCGAAATCGATGCGCACGCGGTCGCCCGGCCCCACCTCGGTGCTCGCCTTGGCGCGGGCGCCGTTCACGCTCACCGCGCCCACGTCGCACGCCTCCTTCGCCTCGGTGCGGCTCTTCACGAGCAGCAGCCGCTTGAGGGCGAGGTCCACGCGCAAGGTCAGGTGAGTCGCACCACCACGAACGACTGGGCGCGCAGCTGGTCGAGGTAGTGCCGGATCGACTTCTCCTGCTGCAGCGAGTCGCGGATCTTGTCCTTGAAGTCGGCGGCGGAGGGGTCGCGCTCCCCGTCGAGCGTGACGAGCTCGACCACGAAGAACTTCGGCACGTCGCGCTGCTTGTCCTGCATGGTGAAGGGCGCGAGGACGTCGCCCGGCTTGTGGCCGGCGATCGCCTTCTGGTACTCCACCGGCAGCTGCGACTGCGGGAAGGGCATGAGGATCGCCTTCTCCTCCGTCGGGTCGTGGTAGCGCACGGCGAGCGTGTCGAACTTCACCCCCGCGCGCCAGAGCGTCATGACGCTGTCGGCCTGGAGCCGCGCGCGCTTGATGTCGGCCGAGTCGATCTTCGCGCGGATGAGGATGTGGCGTCCCTTCACCTCGCCCGGCTTCACCTTGTCCACCCGCACGATGTGCCAGCCGAAGGGGGTGCGGAAGGGCGGGCTCACCTGGCCGGGGAGGAGGGAGAAGTAGACGGCGTCGAACATCGGCACGAAGTCGCCGCGCCGGCGCCAGCCGAGATCGCCGCCGAGCTCCTTGGTGCCCGGGTCCTGCGACTCGCGCTTGGCGATGAGGTCGAAGTCGCCCCCCTTCTTGATCTCCTGGTAGATGGAGTCGGCCTTGTAGTACGCCTGCGAGTCGGCCTTCGGGCTGGGCCAGGGGGCGATCACGATCTGCCGCAGGGTGACGGTGGCCGGCAGGCGCTGCATCTGCCCCTTCCCCGCCTTGAAGAAGGAATCCACCTCGGCGTCGGTCACCGGCACCATCGGCAGCTTCTTCTCCTCGCGCAGCTTCTCCACGACCTTCTGCTGGAGCTGCTGGCGCTTGGCGGCGTCGAGGAGGAAGCGGCGGTATTCGTCGGGCGTGCCGAAGCCCGCCTTCTTCAGCTCGACGCGGTACTCGAGCTCGGTGTTGAAGCGGCTGCGGATCTGCTGGATCTGCTTGTCGACCTGCGGCGAGACGTCGTTGTCGCTCACCTCGATCTTGTACTCCTTGGCCTTCTGCAGGATGAGCTCCTCATCGATGAGCTGGTTGAGGATGTCCTGCATCATCTTGAACTGGCCGGCGGAGTCCTCGGGCAGCTGCACGCCGCCGGCGCGCATCGCGACGATGCGTTCCTCGAGGTCGGTGCGCAGGATGGGGGTGCTGCCGACGATGGCGATGACGCCATCGACGGTGCCCACCTGCGGCGGCGCCTGCTGGGCGCCGAGCCGCGCCGCGCCCGCGAGCGCGAGAGCGCCCGCGAGCGCGGCGAGGGTGGTGCGGGTGCGCATCATGCGGGCTGGTACCCCGCAGCGCGCGCGCGGGGTCCGCTCACCGCGGCTTCTTCTCCGCGGGGGGCGCCGGCGGGGCCGGCGGCGCGCCGCCGATCGGCACCTCGGTGGCGGGACGCGCCTTCGCGCGCGCCGAGTCCGCGGCCGCCTTCTGCTTCACGGCC
>DATKOH010000044.1:0-11719 GCA_035524735.1 Gemmatimonadaceae bacterium | reverse complement strand
CGTGGGGTCCGGAGGGAGGCGCGGGGGCCGCGCTCGGGATGATCGCCGGCATGGTGGCGCTCATCGCGTGGCAGCGCCGCCGCGCCCGCACGCCGGAGCTCGCCGGTGTCTGAGCGCATCGTCGTCATCGGCGCCGGCCAGATGGGGAACGGCATCGCGCACGTGTGCGCCGCGTCGGGATTCGGCGTCACCATGGTGGACGTCTTCCCCGACGCGCTCGCGAAGGGGCGCGCCACCATCGAGAAGAACCTCGCGCGCCAGGTGCAGAAGGGCACGCTCACCGAGGACGCGCGCGCCGCGGCGCTCGGCCGGCTCGCCGTGTCCGGCTCGCTCGACGCGGCGAAGAACGCCGACGTCGTGATCGAGGCCGCCACCGAGAACGCCGAGCTCAAGTTCAAGCTCTTCGGCGAGCTCGACGCGCTCGCCCCCGCCGGCGCGATCCTCGCCACCAACACCAGCTCCATCTCGATCACCGAGATCGCCGCGCGCACCAAGCGCCCCGCGCAGGTGATCGGCATGCACTTCATGAACCCGGTGCCGGTGATGCAGCTCGTGGAAGTGATCCGCGGGCTCGCCACGAGCGACGACGTCACCGCGCGCACCGTGGACCTCGCGAAGCGCCTCGGCAAGACGCCGGTGGAGGTGAACGACTTCCCCGGCTTCGTCTCCAACCGCGTGCTCATGCCCATGATCAACGAGGCGGTGTACTGCCTCATGGAGGGGGTGGGCACGCCGGAGGCGATCGACACGGTCATGAAGCTCGGCATGAACCATCCCATGGGTCCCCTCGCGCTCGCGGACCTCATCGGGCTCGACACCTGCGTCGCGATCCTGGACGTGCTGCACCGCGGGCTCGGCGACTCGAAGTACCGCCCCTGCCCGCTGCTCAAGAAGTACGTCGCCGCCGGCTGGCTCGGCCGCAAGAGCGGCCGCGGCTTCTACGCCTACGGGAGCTAGCACGTGTCCTGGGCGCTCGTCCCCCTCACGGAGCAGCAGCGCGAGATCCAGCGCATGGCCGCGGAATTCGCGGCGGCGGAGATCACGCCCTGCGCGGCCAAGTGGGACCGCGAGGCGCACTTCGAGCGCGGCGTGATCGACCGCCTGGGGCAGCTCGGCTTCCTCGGCATGCTCCTCCCCGAGCGCTACGACGGGCTGGGACTCGACACCTGCACCTACCTCGTGGCGCTCGAGGAGATCGCCGCGGCGGACGCGAGCGTGGCCGTCGCGATGAGCGTGCACAACTCGCTCCCCACGCAGATGATCGACCGCTGGGGCAGCGAGGCGCAGAAGCAGGAGTTCCTCCGCCCCATGGCGCGCGGCGAGGCGCTCGGCGCCTTCGCGCTCTCCGAGCCGGAGGCGGGATCGGACGCCGCGTCGCTGCGCACGCAGGCGGTGCGCGACGGCGACCACTGGGTGCTCAACGGCACGAAGGCGTGGGTCACCAACGGCGGCACCGCGCAGGTGATCCTCGCCATGGCGCGCACCGACGACCCGCACGCCCGCCGCGGGCCGCGCGGCATCAGCGCGTTCATCGTCACCCCCGACCTCCCCGGCTTCCACGTGGGGAAGAAGGAGGAGAAGATGGGACTGCGCGCGTCGCCCACGGTGCAGCTCGCCTTCCGCGACCTGCGCGTCCCCGCGTCGCGCCTGCTCGGCGCCGAGGGGATGGGCTTCGTGTACGCGATGCAGTCGCTCGACAACGGGCGCCTCGGCATCGCCGCGCAGTCGCTCGGGATCGCGCGCGCCGCGCTCGAGCACGCGGTGCGCTACGCCGCCGAGCGCAAGCAGTTCGGCACGGCGATCAAGGAATTCCAGGGGATCCAGTTCAAGCTCGCCGACATGGCCACGCGCATCGCGTCGGCGCGCGCGCTGCTCTACATGGCCGCCGCCGCGAAGGACCGCGGCTCCACCATCACGCAGTTCAGCAGCATGAGCAAGCTCCTCGCCAGCGAGACCGCGATGTACGTCACCACCGAGGCGATGCAGATCTTCGGCGGCTACGGCTACATCACGGAGTACCCGATCGAGCGCCTCTTCCGCGATGCGAAGGTGACCGAGATCTACGAGGGCACCTCCGAGATCCAGCGCATCGTGATCGCGCGCGAGCTGTACGCGCAGTCGTAAGCCCGCTCCCCGCCCGGACCCCGCCACCCGCAACCCGGACACCGACCCAATGGCCTCGAAGTCCACGCCGCACCTCTTCGACAAGATCGCCGAGATGGGCCACGAGCAGCTCGTCCTCTGCAGCGAGCCGTCCGTCGGCTACCGCGGCATCATCGCGATCCACAGCACGGTGCTCGGGCCCGCGCTCGGCGGCACCCGCTTCTGGAGCTACGCGAGCGACGAGGAGGCCATCGTCGATGCCCTCCGCCTCGCGCGCGGCATGACGTACAAGAACGCCGTCGCCGGCCTCAACCTCGGCGGCGGCAAGTCCGTGATCATCGGCGACAACAAGACGCGCAGCCGCGAGATGCTCTTCCGCGCGCACGGCCGCGCCGTGGAAGGCCTCGGCGGCCGCTACGTGACCGCCGAGGACGTCGGCACCAGCACGAGCGACATGGACTTCGTGCACATGGAGACCGAGTACGTCACCGGCCTCGCCGGCCGCTCGGGGGACCCGTCCCCCGTGACCGCGCACGGCGTCTTCCGCGCCATCCAGGCGTCGGCCAAGGTGCGCTTCGGCAGCGACAAGCTCGACGGCAAGGTGGTCGCGATCCAGGGCTGCGGCCACGTCGGCTACTACCTCGCCAAGGAGCTGCACGGCGCCGGCGCCAAGCTCATCGTCACCGACATCGACGCGGAGCGCGTGCACCGCGTGGTGAGCGAGTTCAAGGCGCAGGCCGTGCGCACCGAGGAGATCTACGGCGTGCGCGCCGACATCTTCGCCCCCTGCGCGCTCGGCGCGATCATCAACGACAAGACGATCCCCAAGCTCAAGGTGAAGGTCGTCGCCGGCGCCGCGAACAACCAGCTGCTCGATGAGAAGCACGGCGACGCGCTCGAGAAGCGCGGCATCCTCTACGCCCCCGACTACGTCGCCAACGCCGGCGGCGTGATCAACGTCTACGGCGAGATCGCCGGCTGGGACCCGCAGCGCGCGCTCCGCAAGGCCGACGAGATCTACGCCACCACGCTCGGCGTCTTCGAGCTCGCCAAGACGGAGAAGATCCCCACCTACCGCGCCGCCGACCGCCTCGCCGAGCGCCGCCTCAAGGCCGTGGGCGGCATGGCCCGCACCTGGCCGCAGTGGCCCAACCGGTGAGCGCGAAGGAGACCATCCCCATCGCGAGCGACCACGCCGGCTTCGAGATGAAGCAGGCGCTGGCGAAGGCCCTGCGCGACCTCGGCTACGACGTGCAGGACCTCGGCACCACGAGCGAGAAGAGCGTGGACTACCCCGATTTCGCCCACCCGCTCGCGCGCGAGGTCTCGGAAGGGAAGGTGCACCGCGGCGTGCTCCTCTGCGGCACGGGGCTCGGCATGAGCTACGTGGCCAACCGCTACCCGCACGTGCGCGCCGCCGTCGCCTGGACGCCCGAGGTGGCGGCGCTCGCGCGGCAGCACAACGACGCGAACGTCCTCGTCCTCCCCGCGCGGCTCATCTCGGAGGACGAGGGGCGCGCCATCCTCAAGACGTGGCTCGACACCCCCTTCGAGGGCGGCCGCCACGAGCGGCGCGTCGAGAAGATCGAGCTCGGGCCGGAGACGACGTGATGGAGTGGACCACCTGGGACCGCTGTCCGCCGGGTCCGGCGCTCCGCGCCGCCGACCCCGACGTCGCCCGCGCGATCGAGCTCGAGACGATCCGCCAGAACGAAGGGCTCGAGCTCATCGCGAGCGAGAACTTCGTCTCCCCCGCGGTGCTCGAGGCGATGGGCTCGCCGCTCACCAACAAGTACGCCGAGGGGCTGCCGGGGAAGCGCTACTACGGCGGCTGCGAGGTGGTGGACGTGGTGGAGAACCTCGCGATCGCGCGCGCGAAGCAGCTCTTCGGCGCCGATCACGCGAACGTGCAGCCGCACGCCGGCGCGCAGGCGAACGCCGCGGTCTACCTCGCCTTCCTCAAGCCGGGGGAGACGGTGCTCGGCCTCGACCTCGCGCAGGGCGGGCACCTCACGCACGGCTCCCCGGTGAACTACTCCGGGCTGGTCTACCACGCCGTGCACTACGGCGTGAACGATGACGGGCTGATCGACATGGACCGCGTGCGCGCGATCGCGCGCGCCGAGCGGCCGAAGATGATCATCGCCGGCGCGAGCGCCTACGCCCGCACCCTCCAGTTCGACGCCTTCGCCTCGATCGCGAAGGACGTCGGCGCCGTGCTCATGGTGGACATGGCGCACATCGCCGGGCTCGTCGCCGCGGGACTCCACCCCAGCCCCGTGCCGCACGCCGACGCCGTCACCAGCACCACGCACAAGACGCTGCGCGGCCCGCGCGGCGGGCTCATCCTCTGCAAGGCCGAGCACGCGAAGGCGATCGACAAGGCGGTCTTCCCGGGACTCCAGGGGGGCCCGCTGATGCACGTGATCGCCGCCAAGGCGGTGGCCTTCCACGAGGCGCTCGCCCCCGGCTTCGCCGACTACTGCGCCCGCATCGTGCGCAACGCGCGCGCGCTCGCCGCCGCCCTCGCCGGCCGCGGCTTCCACATCGTCTCCGGCGGCACCGACACGCACCTCATGCTCGTGGACCTCCGCAGCAAGGGGCTCACCGGCAAGGCGGCCGAGCAGGCGCTCGACGCCGCCGCGATCACGGTCAACAAGAACACCGTGCCGCGGGAGACGCAGTCCCCATTCGTCACCTCCGGCATCCGCATCGGCACGCCGGCGGTGACCACGCGCGGCATGGGCGAGGGGGAGATGACGGTGATCGCGGAGCTCATCGACCGCGCCCTCGCGAAGGCCTCGGACGCCGACGTGCTCGCGCGCGTGCGCGCCGAGGTGCACGAGCTCACCCGCGCCTTCCCCCTCTACCCGGCGCGGGCGTTGTGATTCCCCGCGCGCCGCGTCATCTTGGGGCCGGAGGGCCATTCGAGGCGCGAACGTGACCGAGCTCTGCTTCCGCGACGGGATCATGGACCGCATTCGGGCGCGCGAACCGCGCTACGCCGAAGGCGCGTACCTGTTCGTGCTCGCGGCGCTGGAGCACGCGCAGTCGCGGCTCGCCGAGCGGCGTCACATCTCCGGCGCCGAGCTCGCCGCCGCCGTGCGCGAGCTCGCCCTCGCCCGCTTCGGCGTCACCGCCCGCCTCGTCCTCGAGCACTGGGGGGTGCGCGCCACCGGCGACATCGGCGACATCGTGTTCACGCTCGTGGACCTCGGCCTGCTCATCAGCCAGCCCAATGACACGCGCGAGGAATTCTCCGGGCTCTTCGACTTCGACCAGGCGTTCGAGCGCGAGTACCCCTGGAGCGCCGCCACGCTCGTCTAGCGTGAGCGCCCACCCGGCGGGGGCCGCGCGCGCGCCCGTGCGCGTCACCACCGCGCGCGAGGCGGCCGCCCGCGACGCCGCGGCGATCGCCGCCGGCACCGCGTCGTCCACCCTCATGCGCCACGCCGGCGAGCGCGCCGCCGCCGAGATCCTCCGCCGCTATCCCAAGCGCGCGCACGGCGGCGTGGCCGTCTTCGCCGGCACCGGCAACAACGGCGGCGACGGATGGGTGGTCGCCCGCGTCCTCGCGTCGCACGGCCACCCGGTGCGCGTCATCCCCGCCGGCGAGCCGCGCACCCCCGACGCCGCCGCGGCGCAGGCGCTCGCGATCGCCACCCGCGGCGTGACCATCGGCGGCGAGCCGGGCGACGCGCGCCTCGTCGTGGACGCGCTGCTCGGCACCGGCGCCGCCGGCACGCCGCGCGACGGCGTCGCGGCCCTGGTGGGGCAGGTGAACGCGATGCGCGGGCACGGCGCCGTGGTCGTGTCGCTCGACGTCCCCAGCGGCGTCGACGCCGACGCCGGCCCCACGCCGATCGCCGTGCACGCGCACCTCACGCTCGCCTTCGGCACCATGAAGCGCGGGCTGCTCCTCGCGCGCGACCTCACCGGTGTGATCGCCGTGCTCGACATCGGCCTCGGCGCCGCCGGCGACGACGACGGCGCCCCCGAGCTCGTGAGCCACGCGTGGGTGCGCGCGCAGGTGCCGCGCATCTCCGCCCACGCGCACAAGGGGACGCGCCGCAAGCTCGCCATCGTCGGCGGGCAGCCCGGCATGGCCGGCGCCGCCATCGTGGCGGCACGCGCCGCCATGCGCTCCGGCATCGGCATGGTGCGCCTCGTCGTCGCGCGCGAGAGCCTCCCCGTCGTGCAGGCCGCCGTCCCCTACGCCACCGCCGCCGCCTGGCCCGCCCGCGATGAGGACGTGCGCGACGCCGTCACCGACTGGGCCGACACCGTGCTCATCGGCCCCGGGCTCGGCGATTCCCCCTCCAGCCTCGCGCTCGCCGAGCGCGTGCTCGGCGCCTGGCGCGGCCCCGTCGTCGCCGACGCCGACGCGCTGAACGTCTTCAAGGGGGAGGCGTCGAACCTCGGCACGCTCCTCGCCGGCCGCCCCGCGCTCATCACGCCACACCCCGCGGAGGCCGGCCGCCTCCTCGGCGTTCCCACGGAGATGGTGAACGCGCGCCGCTTCGAGATCGGCGCCGAGCTCGCCGCCGCGGCGCAGGCCGCGGTGCTCCTCAAGGGCGTGCCCACCGTGATCACCGACCGCGCGGGGGTGCGCCGCGTGTGCGCCGCCGGCACCGCCGCGCTCGCCGCCGCCGGCAGCGGCGACCTCCTCGCCGGCATCGCCGCCACCATGCTCGCGCAGACCGGCCGCGCCGCCGCCGCCGGCGCAATCGCCGCGTGGGTGCACGGCCACGCCGCCGAGCTCGCCACCGACGGCCGCACCCCGCGCGGCATCACCCTCGAGATGGTCGAGCGCGCGCTCTCCGCCGTCTGGGCGCTCAGCGACGGCGATCCGCTCCCCCCGGTGCTCGCCGAGCTGCCGGCGGCGCCGTGAGCGCCGGCGCCGCGCTCGGTCCCGGCCCCGAGTTCGACGTCATCCGCGCGATGCTCGCCCGCTGGGGGGAGCGCGCGCACGGCGTGGGCGACGACACCGCCATCGTCGACGTCCCCGAGGGGGAGCGGCTCGTGGTGAGCACCGACGCGTCGGTGGAGGACGTCCACTTCCGGAAGTCCTGGCTCACGCCGCGCGAGATCGGCTACCGCGCCACCGCCGCCGCGCTCAGCGACCTCGCCGCTGCGGCCGCGGCCCCCCTCGGCGTGCTCGTCGCGATCGCGATCCCCCTCGACTGGCTCCCGCACGCCACCGCGCTCGCCGATGGGATCGGCGACGCCGTGGGGCTCTGCGGCACGCACGTCGTGGGCGGCGACCTCTCCGGCGGCACCGAACTCGCGCTCACCGTCACCGTGCTCGGCGCCGCCAAGCAACCGCTCCAGCGCGGCGGCGCGCACCCGGGGGACCACCTCTACCTCACCGGCGCGCTCGGCGGCCCGCTCGCCGCGATGCGCGCCTGGTTCGCGGGGCAGGAGCCCCCCGCCGATGCGCGCGAGCGCTTCGCGCACCCGGAGCCGCGGCTCGCGGAGGCGCGCTGGCTCCGCGATCACGGCGCGCACGCCGCCATCGACATCTCCGACGGGCTGCTCGGCGACGCCGCGCACCTCGCGCACGCGAGCGCGCTGCGCGTCGTGCTCGAGCTCGACGGCCTCCGCACCGTGGGCGGCGTCACCCACCAGGACGCCGCGCACAGCGGCGAGGAGTACGAACTGCTCGTGGCCGCCCCCGCGCACCTCGACGTGAGCGCCTTCGAGCGCGCTTTCCAGCTCCCCCTCACCCCGGTGGGGCGCATGGAGCGCGGCCCCGCCGAGGTGCTCGCCACGCTGCACGGGAAGCGCGTTGCGGCCACCGGCGGCTTCAGCCACTTTTCCTAGGATGCGCACGCTCGTCTCGTACCTCGCGATGCTCGTGATGACGCTGGTGCTGGCCGTGCCGATCCTCGTGATGACGATGCTCGGCATGCGGATCCCGCCCGACGGCTTCTTCGGGCGCGCGGCCACCCACTGGAGCCGCGTGGTGCTCCGCGTCACCGGCGTGCGCGTGACGGTGCGCAACCCGCAGTACATCGCGCACGGCGAGAGCCGGATCTACATGTCCAACCACGTGAGCTGGTGGGAGATCTTCGCGCTCGCGTCGGTGCTGCCGCATTTCCGCATGGTGGGGAAGATCGAGGTGCGGCGCATCCCGATCTTCGGCCCCGCCGCCGGCGCCGTGGCCGCCATCTACATCGACCGCAAGAACCGCCGCACCGCCTTCGCCGCGTACGAGGACGCCGTGCCGCAGATCAGGGGCGGCATGTCGGTGGGCGTCTATCCCGAGGGGACGCGCGGCTTCAGCTACGAGCTGCGCCCCTTCAAGAAGGGACCCTTCGTGCTCGCGATCGCGGCGCAGGTGCCGATCGTCCCCGTGGTGAGCTGGGGCTCGCTCGAGATCCAGCGGAAGGGCGGCGTGATGATCCGCCCGCGCCCGGTGGAGCTCACCTTCCTCGAGCCGATCCCCACCGCCGGGCTCACGTACGACGACCGCGACGCGCTCATCGAGCGCGTCTGGCACGCGATGGCCGCGGAGCTGGAGAAGAAGGGCGTCCACAGCCGGGGCGCCGCGGTGGCGCCGGCGCCCGCCTGACCGCACCCACCCATTCACAGGACCGACATGTCCGAGATCGCTGAGATCCGCGCGCGGGAGATCCTCGACAGCCGCGGCAACCCCACGGTGGAGTGCGACGTCCGCCTCGACAGCGGCGTCCTCGGCCGCGCGGCGGTGCCGAGCGGCGCCTCCACCGGCGAGCACGAGGCGCTCGAGCTGCGCGACGCCGACCCCAAGCGCTACGGCGGCAAGGGGGTGCTCCGCGCCGTGCAGCACATCGAGGAGACCATCGCCCCCGCGCTGCGCGGCATGGACGCCACCGACCAGCTCGCCGTGGACCGCGCGCTGCTCGAGCTGGACGGCACGCCGAACAAGGAGCGCCTCGGCGCGAACTCCATCCTCGGCGTGTCGATGGCCACCGCGCGCGCCGCGGCGGGCGAACTCGGCCTGCCGCTCTTCCGCTATCTCGGCGGCCCGATGGCGCGCACCCTCCCGGTGCCGATGATGAACATCCTCAACGGCGGCGCGCACGCCGCGAACACCGTCGACTTCCAGGAGTACATGATCGTCCCCGTGGGCGCCGAGAGCTTCACCGAGGCGCTGCGCATGGGGGCGGAGGTCTTCCACTCGCTCAAGAAGGTGCTCGCCAAGCGCGGGCTCGGCACCGGCGTGGGCGACGAGGGGGGATTCGCCCCCGACCTCAAGAGCGACGAGGACGCGCTCACCTGCGTGATCGAGGCCATCGAGGCGGCCAAGTACACGCCGGGGAAGCAGATCGCCATCGCGCTCGACTGCGCGGCGAGCGAGCTCTTCGACAAGGAAGGGCGCTACACCTTCAAGAAGAGCGGCGCCGGCACGAAGGACGCGAACGGGATGATCGAGCTCTACCGCCGCTGGCTCGACGAGTACCCGATCGTCTCGATCGAGGACGGCCTCGCCGAGGATGACTGGGACGGATGGGCGGCGCTCACCGCCGCGCTCGGCGACCGCGTGCAGCTCGTGGGCGACGACATCTTCGTCACCAACACCGAGCGCCTCGCGCGCGGCATCGAGCACCACGTCGGCAACTCCATCCTCATCAAGGTGAACCAGATCGGCACCCTCACCGAGACGCTCGAGGCGATCGAGATGGCGCGCTCGGCGGGCTACCTCTCCATCATCTCGCACCGCTCGGGGGAGACGGAGGACACCTTCATCGCCGACCTCGCGGTGGCCACCGGAGTGGGGCAGATCAAGACCGGCTCGGCGAGCCGCACCGACCGCGTGGCGAAGTACAACCAGCTGCTGCGGATCGAGGAGATGCTCGGGGAGAGCGCGGAGTTCCCGGGCGGGGCGATGTTCGGGCTGTGAGTCCGCGCGCCGCGCGTGCGGGGCTGGGCGGGCGGATCCTCCTCTGGGCGGCGATCGCCGGCATCGCGTACTTCGCGGTGCAGGGGGGGGAGTACTCCACCACGGCGCTCCTCGCGCAGTGGCGCGCCAAGGGGAGGGAAGTGCGCGCGATCGATTCGCTGCGGCACGCCGTGGACTCGCTCGCGAAGTACAAGCAGGCCGTGCTCACCGATCCCGCGCTGCAGGAGCGCATCGCGCGGGAAGAGTTCGGGATGATCAAGGGGAAGGAGATCCTCTATCGATTCGCCGCGCCGGCGGACACGGGCGCTCGCGGGAAACGGCCTTGACCGCGCCCGCGGCCCACGGCATATTCCGTGCACTGACGCGGGGTGGAGCAGCCTGGTAGCTCGTCGGGCTCATAACCCGAAGGTCGCGGGTTCAAATCCCGCCCCCGCTATGCGATCGAAGCCCCGCCGGCATGCCGGCGGGGCTTCGTCGTTCCCCGCCCGGCGCGCGCCGCCGTTATCCTTATCGTCGCGATGATGGATCTCTCCGCACCGCGCGCCCCAGCGCGAACCGCCCTGGCGCTCGCCGCCCTGCTCGCGGCGGAGGGCTGCGCCTTCGCCGCGCCGAAGCCGGGCGCCTTCTACGCGCTCCCCGCGTCGAGCGTCCCCGCGACGCCGGGGGAGCTCATCCGCTACGAGACGATGCCGCGCGCGCCGGTCGGCGCGCAGGCCTGGCGCGTGCTGTACTCGTCCACCGGCGTCGACGGGAAGCCGGTGGCGGTGTCCGGCGTGGTGCTCGTGCCCGCCGGCCCCGCGCCCACGAACGGCTGGGACGTGGTCGCCTGGGCGCACGCGACCACCGGCGTCGCCCCCGCGTGCGCGCCCTCCCTCCGCCGCGATGCGCTCGACGAGATCCCCGGCGCCGCGCCGCTCCTCTCGCGCGGCTACGTCGTGACCGCCACCGACTACCCCGGACTCGGCACCGCCGGACCGCATCCGTATCTCGTGGGGGAGAGCGAAGCGCGCGCCGTGCTCGACCTCGTGCGCGCCGCGCGCAAGCTGCCGGCGCAGCACGTCGGCCCGCGCTTCGCGGTGTGGGGGCACTCGCAGGGCGGGCAAGCGGCGCTGTTCACGGGACAGCTCGCGTCGCGCTACGCGCCCGAGCTCGCGCTCGTCGGTGTCGGCGCGGTGGCCCCCGCCACCGACCTCACCCCGCTCACGCGCGAGGACGTGAACACCGTGGCCGGGCGCGTCTTCCTCTCGTACGTCGTGTGGTCGTGGACGCGCGTCTACGGCGCCGATCCCGACATCTTCCTGCGCCCGTCGGCCACCGCGGTGGTCGACTCCGTGGCGGCGACCTGCGTGATCACCGATCGCGAGGCGTACCTCGCCGCGGTCGCCGCGGCGCCGCTGCGCGACGATTTCATCCCCGTGGAGCGCGATTCCCTCGGCGTCTGGCTCCGCCTCCTCACCCTCAACACCCCCGGCGCCGCCCCGGTGGCCGCGCCGATCTTTTTCGCGCAGGGCTCCGCCGACGACCTCGTGCCGCCGCGCATGACCCTCGCCTTCGCGGCGCGCCTCTGCCGCCAGGGCGAGCACGTGCGCTGGATGTGGATGCCCGGCGTGAAGCACGTCGGCGCCGCGGAATCGGCGGCGGCCGCGATGGTGGGGTTCATGGAAGAGCGATTCTCGGGGACGCCGGCGGGGGATCAGTGCGGGGCGATCGTCGCGGAAGCGGGTGCTAAGG
>DATKOH010000043.1:0-2443 GCA_035524735.1 Gemmatimonadaceae bacterium | reverse complement strand
TTGAGATTCTCCGGCGTGTAGATGTCGGCGAGCACCCCGCGCGAGTGTCCGTCGAGGCCGCCCCCGAAGGTGGTGAGGGGATCGAAGCGGTTCACCGCCGCGCGCTCCGTGTGCACCACCACGCGCGCATCCGTCACCGCGGACTGCGCCTGCGCGCCCGCGGCGGCGAGCGCGAGCAGGACGGGGATCGATCGCATGCTCAAAGAACTCACCGGCGCATCGGCGTGGCAAGGCGGGCGCCGCGATCCGCTTCCGCGCCGCCGCGGCGCGCCCTCGCCGCGATCCCGTCTATGCGGTCGCGCCCGCCGAGCGGTGCGCCGATCCCGCATCGCCGGCCGCGGACGCCATGGGCGGCGTGGCCGCCGCCTGCCCCTTCGCGGGGATGCGCGCCATCGCGGCCTCCGCCATCGCGGTGATCGTGAGGCTGGGATTCACCCCCGGATTCCCGGGCAGCATCGACCCGTCGATCACGTAGAGCCCCGCGTAGCCGTGCACGCGGCACTCCGCGTCGATCACGCCCTCCTCCCGCGTCGCCCCCATGGGACAGCCGCCGAGGAAGTGCGCCGTCATCGGCACGCCGAAGAGCGACTCGTTCACCGAGCCCAGCGCGATCCCATCCACGCGGCGCGCGAACTCCTTCGCCACCCGGAAGCCGATCTCTGGCGAGCCCACGGGCGCGATGCCCGGCGTGGGCTGCGACACGAGGCCGCGCCGCCCCAGCGTGAGCGCCGCGCGGCCGAGCCGCATGCGCATGTGGTGGTCGGTGCGCTGCATGATGAGCAGGATCGTCGACCGCTGCGCCCACCCGGGCAGGAGATGCGTGCGCAGGAAGTCCGCCGGATGCAGCACGATCGACGCCACCGAGCGCGCGAGCCGCGAGAGGATCCCGCCGGTGGTGATCATCGGCCCCGACAGGAGCCGCATGCTCGACGAGCCCGCCGGGTAGCGCACCGGCTCGGCGGTGGTCACCGCATCGAGGTTCACGATGGAGGTGATCGCGACCCCGAGCGAGTAGTCCGGCTGCCGCTTCCGGCTCACGACGCCGAGCAGCCCCTCGACGTTCGTGCGCACCTCGTCGCCCAGCCGCGGCGAGAGCCCGGGGAGCGAGCCGGTGATGTCGCGGCAGCGCATGAGCAGCGACATCGTGCCGTACGCGCCACCCGCGACGATCACGTTCCGCGCGCGCACGCGCTCGCGCCCGCCGCCGAGCCAGGAGGTGGAGCGCCGGTGGATCACCTCGAAGCGCGCGCCGTCGTCCGCGCCGGCGGCGAGCGGCACGATGTCGCGCACCTGCCGCTCCGCGCGCACCGTCACGCCCCGCTTCTCGGCGAGCCAGAGGTAGTTCTTCACGAGCGTGTTCTTCGCGTTGTGCCGGCAGCCCACCATGCAGCCGCCGCAGAACTCGCAGCCGCGGCGCGCGGGGCCCTCGCCGCCGAAGTACGGGTCGGGCACCTCCTCCCCCGGCCGCCCGAAGAAGGCGCCCACCGTGGTGGGGGCGAAGGTGTTCGCGGTGCCCAGCTCGCCGGCGATCTCCTTCAGCACGTGGTCCGCCGGCCCGAGCTTGGGGTTCTGCGCCACGCCGAGCATCCGCCGCGCGGTGTCGTAGTGCGGGCGCAGCGTGCGCTTCCAGTCGCCGCTGCGGCGCCACTCGGGCGAGTCGAGCGTGTCGTCCTCCGGCTGCACGAGCACGTTCGCGTAGCCGAGGCTGCCGCCGCCCACGCCGGCGCCGTGCAGCACCACCACGTCGCGGAAGGGGGAGATCTGCAGGATGCCGAAGCAGCGCAGCGCCGGCGCCCAGAGATAGCGGCGCAGCTGCCACGTGCTCTTCGCGAAATCCTCGTCGCGGAAGCGCTTCCCCTGCTCCAGCACGAGCACCGAGTACCCCTTCTCGGCCAGGCGCAGCGCGGAGACGCTGCCGCCGAAGCCGGAGCCGATGATCACGTAGTCGTAGCAGTCCATGGGTCAGGAACCGAGGATGGACGTGAGGAGCGCGGCCAGCCGGGCGCCGGCGAGCGCCACCGCCGGCTCCACGACCTGGTCGGCGTGCGCGAGATAGCCGGGGGGCGCGGGATGGTCCTCGGCGATGCCGCAGCAGTAGACCTCGCGCTGCGCCACGGCGAGCGAGTGCCTCGCCCACCGCTCGTAGCCGCCGGCGTCGAGCTGCTCGGCGGTGTACGCGCGCGGAGCGCCGCGCATCACGGCGTCGGCGATCCGCCGCACGTACGCGGCATCGGTCTCCCCCGCGGCGCGCGGGTAGCGCTCCGCGAGCGTGCGGTCCCAGAACCAGTGCAGCGAGAGCGTGGAGTCGAGCATGAAGAGGAGCGCGCCGTCGTCCCCCCGCGGGAAGCGCGCCGAGACGCGCGAACTCGCGTGCACCGGCTGCGCGATGTCGCCCATGAGATGCAGGATCCAGGCGAGCGCCACCGCGCGTTGGCCCGCGTCC
>DATKOH010000042.1:0-4816 GCA_035524735.1 Gemmatimonadaceae bacterium | reverse complement strand
CGCGCTGCGCGCGGGGGGCGCGCGCGCCGCGATGGCCACGCTCGTCGGCACGGAGGGCGCGTCGCCGCGACTCGATGGCGCCCGGATGTTCGTCGGCGAGGACGGGCGCATCCTCGGCGGCGTGACGATCGGCGGCTGCGTGGACGCCCGCGTCGTGGAGGCGGCCGAGGGGGTGCTCGCCTCGGGGGAGCGCACGCTGCTCGAGATCGCGCTCAGCGACGCGGAGGGCTGGGAGCTTGGCCTCAGCTGCGGCGGCCTCCTGCGTGTGGCGGTGGAACCGCTCGCGGTGCGCGACGCCGCGGACCCGGTGCTGCGCGCGTACGACGCGGTGCGCGCCGAGCGCGCGGCCGGCCGGCGCGCCGCGATCGTGACGCTCCTCGAGGGGCGCCCCGCCCGCATGGTCGTGCGCGAGGATGGCGGCACCGTGGGCTCGCTCGGCGGCGCGGCGCGCGATGCCGCGGCGCGGGCGGCGGCGCTCGAGGCGATCCGCCGCGGCACCTCCGGCGCGGCCGACCTCGGCGAGGGGGAGGGGCGCTGCTTCGTGGAGGTCCACGCCCCGCCCACGACACTCATTGTATACGGCGCCGGCCCGGTGGCGCCTCCGCTCACGGCGATCGGGCGCACCCTCGGCTGGCGCTCCGTGATCGTGGATGCGCGCGAACGCTGGGCCACGCGCGCGCGCTTCCCGCAGGCGGACGAGATCCGCACGGGGATCGTGGAGGAGATCGCCGAGTCGTTCGCGTACGGCCCCACGACGCTCGTGGTGATCACCGCGCACGATTACAAGGTGGAGCTGCCGGTGCTGCGCGTCGTGCTGCGCCGCGCGCCGGCGTACATCGGATTGCTCGGCAGCCGCCGGCGCGGCCGCGCGCTCAAGCAGTTCCTCGCGGACGAGGGCTTCCCCCCCGAGGCGCTCGCGCGCGTGAAGGTGCCGGTGGGCCTCGATCTCGGCGCGGCGTCGGCGGCGGAGATCGCGCTCGCGGTGGCGGCGGAAGCGCTCGCCGCGCGCACGGGACGCGGCGCGCGCCCGCTGAGCGAGGACGCGTGATCACCGCCATCGTGCTCGCCGCCGGCGAGTCGCGCCGCTTCGGCGAGCAGAAGCTGGTCGTGCCCTTCATGGGGAAGCCCATCGTACGCCACGCGGTGGAGCGCGCACTCGGATCGGGGGCCGGCGAGACGATCGTCGTCACCGGCGCGAACGCGGCGGACGTGCGCGGCGCGCTCGCCGGGCTCGCCGTGCGCTTCGTGGACAACCCCGAGTACCGGAAGGGGATGAGCACGTCGCTCGCCGCCGGGATCCTGGCGCTCGCGCCGGGCACGGAGGCCGCGATCATCGCGCTCGGCGACCAGCCGCTGGTGCCGGCCGCCGCGTACGCCGGAGTGCTCGCCGAGTTCGCGAAGGACCGTCCGGCGATCATCGCCGCGAGCTATCACGGCGTGCGCGGCCACCCCGTGCTCTTCGCCGCGGAAGCGTTCGCGGAGCTCATCGCGGAGCGGGGGGATCGCGGCGCGCGGGCCGTGATCGGCAAGGACCCGCGGCGCGTGCGCTACGTGGAACTCTCGCTCCCCGTGCCCGCCGATGTCGACGACCCCGAAGCCCTCGCCGCGCTCAACCCTTGATGCCCGGGACCCGCATGCCCCTGCACGTCCGACCCCTCGCCGCGTGCCTCTCCGCCGCGTGCCTCGCCGCGCCCTTCGCCGCCGCGCAGCAGCCCGCCGCCGCGGCGCCGCCGCCGAAGCACGCGATGACGATCGCCGACCTGCTCGCCGTGAAGGGCGTCTCCGACCCGCAGATCTCCCCCGACGGACAGTCGGTGCTCTACGCGATGAGCGCCGTGGACCTCGCCGCGAACGTGCGCCGCGGCGGCACGTGGATGGTGAGCGCCGCGGGCGGCGCGCCGCGCCCGTGGCCCGACTCGGCGACGCGCGCGGCGGAGGCGCGCTGGAGCCCCGACGGGAAGCGCATCGCCTACGTCGCGGCGGGGCAGCTCTGGGTGGCCGACGCGTCCGGCGGCGCGCGCACCTCGCTCGCGCATCTCGCGGGGGGCGCGCACGGTCCCGTCTGGTCCCCCGCGGGCGACCGCATCGCGTTCATGTCGGCGGTGACGCCGGCGTGCGACGATGATGCGTGCGACGCCGAGCGCGCGAGGGCGCGCGCGAACGATCCGGTGAAGGCGCACGTGGCGGACTCGCTGCTCTACCGCCACTGGGATGCGTGGGACGACGGCACGCGCGTCCACCTCTTCGTGGTGGGGCTCGATGGCGGCGCGCCGCGCGACGTCACGCCGCACGCGCCGTACGATGTGCCGCCGGGGCCGTTCTACTCCAGCGACGGCTACGCTTTCTCCCCCGACGGCCAGGAGATCGCCTTCACCGCGATCGACGCCGGGCGCGCGGCGGCGTGGAGCACCGACCTCAACGTGTACGTGGCGCCCGTGGCCGGCGGCGCGGCGACGGCCATCACCGCCGCGAACACGGGCGCGGATGCCGATCCCGTGTACTCCCCCGACGGCCGCTGGATCGCCTACCGCTCGCAGGCGCGCGCGGGCTTCGAGTCGGACCGCTGGCGGCTCATGCTCTACGACCGGAAGGGGAAGAGCGCGCGCGAGCTGCTGCCGCGGTGGGACCGGAACGCCGACCGCTACGCCTTCACCCCCGACGGGAAGGCGATGATCGTGCAGGCGGTGGACGCCGCGCGCACGAAGCTCTGGCGCGTGACGCTCGCCGATGCGCCGGAGGGCGCCGCCGCGGGCGCGCCCCTGCCGCTCGTGAGCGAGCGCAACAACACGCAGCTCTCGATGGACCGCGCCGGGCACACGATCGCGTGGATGCGCGACGCGATCGACCGTCCCCCCGAGGTGCTCGTGGCCGTGCTCGGCGCGGGCGGGATCTCCGACGTGCACGCGGCGACGCACGCGAACGACTCGCTGCTCGCCGCCGTGAGGCTGCAGCCCGCCGAGGACTTCTGGTTCCGGAGCGTGAAGGGGGATTCGGTGCAGGGGATGCTCGTGCGTCCGCCGATGTGGGCGCCGGGCGCGCAGTACCCCGTGGTGCTGCTCGTGCACGGCGGCCCGCAGACGCCCTGGCTGGACGCGTGGAGCGCGCGATGGAACGCCGAGCTCTTCGCGTCGCCGGGCTACGGCGTGGTGCTCGTGAACCCGCGCGGGTCCACCGGCTACGGGCAGCGGTTCACGGACCAGGTGTCGGGGGACTGGGGGGGCGCGGCGTATGCGGACCTCATGAACGGCTTCGACGCCGCGCTCGCGCGCTGGAACTGGCTGGACGGCAATCGCGCCGTGGCCGCCGGCGGATCGTACGGCGGCTACATGGTGAACTGGATCGCGGGGCACAACGATCGCTTCCGCGCGCTGGTGTCGCACGCGGGGGTGTACGACCTCGAGGCGATGTACGGGGCGACCGACGAGCTCTGGTTCACCGACTGGGAGTTCACCGCGCCGTACTGGGACCCGCTCGCGATGGCGACGCAGTACCGCACGTGGTCGCCGCACCTCTACGCGGCGCGGTTCAAGACGCCGATGCTCGTGATCGCGGGCCAGCGCGACTATCGCGTGCCGTACACCGAGAGCCTGTCGCTCTTCACGGCGCTGCAGCGGCAGGGGATCCCCTCGCGGCTCATCGTGTTCGACGAGGAGGGGCACTGGATCCTCAAGCCCGCCGACCAGCGCTTCTGGTGGACGGAGGTGCTCGGCTGGATCCGCCGGTGGGTGGGCCCGTCGGGCGCGCCGTGAGCCATTGCGCGCCGCCGCGCGCGGTGCATCGTTCCTGTCTCACCCCAGCGGCGCCGCGGCGCCGGAGGGCCTCATGCGCGCGTTCCTTCGCTGTTCCCTCGCGACGTTGTTCGTGGCGTGCAGCAGCAGCGGGGCGCCCGTCGTCTCGACGACGATCGAGCCGGGGCGGATCGACTCGCAATTGACGATGGCGGATCCGTCGGTCCCGTTCTATCAGTCCGAGGACCATCCCGTGATGTCGGACTCGATCCTCGCCCCCCTCGACACGGTGTGGATGGTGCTGCCGGGCGTCTTCGCCGAGCTCGGGGTGGAACCGAACGTGATCGAACAGAAGCCGCACGTGATCGCGAACCTGCAGTTCACGGTGCGCCGCACGCTCGGGGACGTGCGCATCTCCAAGTATCTCGACTGCGGCAAGGGCATCAATGGACCCGTCGCCGACCAGATGCAGATCACCATGTCGCTGGTCGTCCAGGCGGTGGGCGACCCGCCGGTGACGGCGCTGCGCACGCAGATCCTGGCGCACGGCGTCCCGGAGGCCCTCTCCGGCAATCAGGTGAACTGCAGCACGACGGGCGCGCTCGAGGAGCGCATCGCGCGCATGGTGAACGACGACATCACCCACCGGCGCAAGTCCGCCCCCGCATCCGCCGGGAAGCCATGAGCCGCGCGATCCTTCGCGCCGCGCTCGCGGCCGCGCTCGGGACGGCCTGCAGCAGCGGCACGGGGGCGGCTCCACCCACGGTCACCACCACGGCCACGACGCGCACGCTCGACGCGCCGGGCGCCAAGATCGACCTCTCGACCAATGAAGAGCACAACGTGATCCAGAGCTCGATCCTCTCGCCGGTGGACACCGTGTGGAAGGTGCTCCCGAGCATCTTCCTCGAGCTGAACGTGGAGCCGAACACGGTCGACCCGACGACGCACGTGATCGCGAACACGCAGTTCACGGTGCGGCGGTCGCTGGGCGGCGTGAAGCTCTCGCGCTACGTCGACTGCGGGACCAACATCACCGGCGCCGCGGCGGACCAGATGCAGGTGACGATGTCCCTCACCGTCCAGGC
>DATKOH010000041.1:0-23333 GCA_035524735.1 Gemmatimonadaceae bacterium | reverse complement strand
GGGGCGGCTCATGGGGGACCTCCGTCGTCAGAGGCGCTGCTAACCTTCCTTATCTTCGTACAGTTCCTTCAGCGACGCGACCACGCCCGGATCGGCGAGTGTCGTCGTGTCGCCCAGCGCCCGCCCTTCCGCGATGTCGCGCAGCAGGCGGCGCATGATCTTGCCGGAGCGCGTCTTCGGGAGATCGGCCGAGAAGAGCACGTCGTCGGGGCGAGCGAGCGCGCCGATCTTGTCGGCCACGTGCTCGCGCAGCTCGTCGCGCAGCGCGGGGGAGCTCTTGAAGCCCTCGCGCAGCGTCACGAAGGCGGCGAGTGCCTGCCCCTTGAGCTCGTGCGCCTTCCCCACCACGGCGGCCTCCGCCACCGCCGGATGCGACACCAGCGCGCTCTCCACCTCCATCGTGCCGATGCGGTGGCCGGCCACGTTGAGCACGTCGTCCACGCGGCCGAGGATCCAGAAGTAGCCGTCGTCGTCGCGCTTGGCGCCGTCACCGGCGAAGTAGAGGTCGCGGCGTCCCGGCCACTTCGAGAAGTAGGTCTGCACGTAGCGCTCCGGGTCCCCCCAGATCGTGCGCAGCATCGACGGCCAGGGGCGGGTGATCGCGAGCAGCCCGCCGCCCACCGCGATGCGCTTCCCCTGCTGGTCGAGCAGCTCCGGGAAGACGCCGGGGAAGGCGACGGTCGCGCTGCCGGGGGTGGTCTCCGTCACGCCGGGGAGCGGCGTGATCATGATCGCGCCCGTCTCCGTCTGCCACCACGTGTCGACGATGGGGCAGCGGCCGTGGCCGATGTGCTCGTGGTACCAGATCCACGCCTCGGGGTTGATCGGCTCGCCCACGGAACCGAGCAGGCGCAGCCGGGAGAGGTCGTGCTTCCACGGGTGCTCCTTCCCCCACTTCATGAACGCGCGGATCGCGGTGGGCGCGGTGTAGAAGATCGTGACGCCGTACTTCTCGCAGATCTCCCAGAAGCGATCCTTGGCGGGCCAGTCGGGGGCGCCCTCGTACATCACGCAGGTCGCGCCGTTCGACAGCGGGCCGTACACGAGGTAGGTGTGGCCGGTGACCCAGCCCACGTCGGCGGTGCACCAGTAGACGTCCTCATCCTTCAGGTCGAAGACGAGCTTCGTGGTCGCGTGCGCGGCGGTCATGTAGCCGCCCGTGGTGTGCACGATCCCCTTCGGCTTCCCCGTGGTGCCGCTCGTGTAGAGGATGTAGAGGATGTCCTCCGCGTCCATCTCCTCCGGCTTCCGGTAGGGGGCGGCGTGCGTCATCAGCCGGTGCCACCAGTGGTCGCGCCCCTCGCGCATCTCGGCGAAGGTCTCGCTGCCGTCCCCCGGCGCGCGCTTCACGACCACCACGTGCGTGATGCTCGGCGTCTCCTCGAGCGCCTTGTCGGCGTTGCGCTTGAGGGGCAGCACCTGGCCGCGGCGGAAGCCGCCGTCGGCGGTGATGAGCACCTTGCACTGCGCGTCGTTGATGCGGTCGCGCAGGCTGTCGCTGGAGAAGCCGCCGAACACCACCGAGTGCGGCGCGCCGATGCGCGCGCAGGCGAGCATCGCGATCACCACTTCGGGGATGAGCGGCAGGTAGATCGCCACGCGGTCGCCGCGCTTCACGCCGAGCCCGTCGAGGACGTTCGCGAACTTGTTCACCTCGCGGTACAGGTCCCAGTACGTGAGCACGCGCGTGTCGCCGGGTTCCCCCTCCCACACGAGCGCGGCCTTGTTGCGGCGCGCGCCGCGCACGTGGCGGTCGAGGCAGTTGACGCTCGCGTTGAGGGTGCCGCCGGCGAACCACTTCGCCCAGGGCGGGTCCCACTCGAGCACGCGCCCCCACGGCCGCGACCATTCGAGCTCGCGCGCCCGGTCGGCCCAGAAGGCCTCGTAGTCCGCGGCCGCCTGGTCGTAGATCGCCCGGCCGTTCACGTGCGCGGCGCGCGCGAACGACTCGGCGGGGGCGAACTTGCGGTGCTCGTGCAGGAGGACGTCGATGTCGCTCATACCGGAGGCAGGGAGAAGGAGCGGGGAAGGGTGGGCGTGGGATACGATACGCGATGGGCGGCCGTGAGCGGAAGGATGGCGGGGCGTTAGCTTACGGGGAGTCCACCACCAGGGACGGCCCGTGCTCCATCCATGGCATCAGCTCGCGCCGGGGCGGCATCCGCCGGAAGAAGTGACGGCGCTGATCGAGATCCCGAGCGGGAGCCGCAACAAGTACGAGCTCGACAAGGAGTCGGGGCTCCTGCGCCTCGACCGCGTGCTCTACTCCGCCGTGCACTACCCCGGCGACTACGGCTTCATCCCGCGCACGCTCGCCGAGGACCACGACCCGTGCGACATCCTCGTCATGGTGAACGAGCCGACCTTCCCGGGCTGCCAGATCGACGCGCGGCCGATCGGCGTGCTCTCGATGACCGACCGCGGGGAGCCGGACGACAAGATCCTCGCGGTGCCGATCAACGATCCCTTCTTCGGCGAATTCTTCGACATCGCCGACATCCCGCAGCACGTCCTCAAGGAGGTGGAGCACTTCTTCCACATCTACAAGGACCTCGAGGGGAAGCGCGTGCAGACGGTGGGCTGGCGGAAGAGCGACGTGGCGATGCGCGTGATCCGCGAGGGGATCGAGCGCTATGCGAAGGCCTTCCTCACCGCCACGCCGTAGCGCTCACTCCGCGCGCCGCATCACGAGCGCGGCGTTGATCCCGCCGAAGCCGAAGGAGTTCGACAGCAGGTACTCGGGCGCCTCGTCGCGCCCCTCGCACGGGACGTGGTCGAGGGCGCACGCCGCATCCGGCGCGTCGAGGTTCACGGTGGGGGGGAGCCAGCGGCGCTCCATGGCGAGCGAGCAGATCGCGGCCTCGATCGCCCCCGACGCGCCGAGCGCGTGGCCGTAGTAGCCCTTCGTGCCGCTCACCGGGAGCGCCGCCGCGCGCTCGCCGAACACCCGCTTGATCGCGAGCGTCTCGGTGGAATCGTTCAGCGGCGTGCTGCTGCCGTGGGCGTTCACGTAGCCGATCTCCGCCGGCCGCACCCCCGCGTCGTCGAGCGCGCGCTGCATGCTGCGCGCGGCCTGCGACCCGTCGGGGCGCGGCGCGGTCATGTGGTACGCGTCGTTGCTCGTGCCGTAGCCGCAGAGCTCCCCGTAGATGCGCGCGCCGCGCGCGCGGGCGCGCCCCATCTCCTCCAGCACGAGCACGGCGGCGCCCTCTCCCATCACGAAGCCGTCGCGGTCCTTGTCGAAGGGGCGGCTCGCCGCGGCCGGCGCATCGTTGCGCGTGCTCATCGCGCGGATCAGGGCGAACGCGCCGTAGCAGAGCGGCCAGAGCGGCGCCTCCGCGCCGCCGGCGAACATCACGTCGGCGTAGCCGTCGCGGATCTGCCGGAAGGCATCCCCGATGGCGATCGTGCCGCTCGCGCAGCTCATGGCGTTGGTGCTGTTGGGCCCCTGCACGCCGAACTCGATCGCGATGTTGCAGCTCGACGCGCCGCCGAACACGGTGAGCGCGAGCATCGGGTCCACGTCCCGCACGCCGCCGCGGTAGAACACGCCGCACTGCTCCTCGGCGTAGCCCACGCCGCCGAGCGCGCTCCCCATCATCGCGCCGATCCGCTCGCGGTCCTCGCGCGCGAGGTCGAGCGCCGCGTCCTCGATCGCGAGCCGGGTCGCGGCCACCGAGAACTGCCCGAAGCGGTCGAGCCGACGGGCGCGCTTCTGCTCGAGATGGTCGGTGGGGACGAAGTCCGCCACCTCGGCGGCGATCCGGCTCCGGAAGATGGAGGCGTCGAAGCGCGTGAGCTCGCGCACCGCGCTGCGCCGCGCGCGCAGCCCGTCCCAGAGGCCGGACGCGGTGGTGCCGATGGGGGTGATCGCCCCGATGCCGGTGATCGCGACGCGACGCTTCATGGGCTGCCCTGCGGGTTCGAGGAATCGCGTTCCGCGGCGGCCGCGAGACCGGCCAGCGTGCGCGAGGCGATGCCGTGGATGAAGACGGGGCCGATCACCGCCGTCGCCGCGAGCGCGCCGACGAGCGGCCATCGCGGTCCGTCCCACACGTGCACGATGCGGACGAAGGTGCCGGCGCCGCGGGGCTCGAAGGTCCACTCGACGTCCATCCCCGTGGTGATACCCCCGACGTGGCGGAATCGGACCGCCGGGCGCGCCTCATCGGTCTCCATGAGCGAACGCCACCAGGTGGGCCAGCGGAGGGGGCCGAAGGGGCGCCACGCGGCCATCTCGACCACGCGCCCCGCGGGCGCGCCCGCGGGCGCGGGCACCTCGCGCACCCAGCGGTAGTGCGGGAGGTGCGCCGGCCAGCGCTCGACGTCGCGCGCGAGCGCGAAGATCGCGCCCACCGGCGCGCGCACGAGACGCTCGTCCACCGTCACCATGCGGCGGCCGGCGGGCATGGGGCCGAGCGGCGCGTTCATGGCGCCCACACGGCGGTGGTGCGGAAGCCCACGCGGTCGCGCACCACGGCCTCGCGCGCGACGGCGTCGCGCACGAGGGTGCCGAGCTCGCCCCGCCGGAAACCGCGCAGCACCGAGAGCACGCCGTCGTGGCGGCTCACGGGGTGGAAGCGCAGGGGCCAGGACGCGAGCCAGATGCCCGCGGCCGCGGGCCAGCTGCGGCGGAGCTCGCTCACGATCACCAGGCGCCGCGCCACGCGGTGGAGCTCGCGCAAGAGCGCGCGCGCCTCCTCGCCGTCGAAGTGGTGCAGCAGCTGGGAGCAGGTCACGAAGTCCACGCTCGCGTCGGGGAAGGGGAGCGCGCGCGCGTCGGCGCAGGCGACGGCGAAGCCATCCCCCGACGCGGCGCGGGCGAGCGCCTCGGCGAGGTCCACCCCCACCGCGGAGAGCGCGACGCCGCGCCGCGCCGCGAGCGCCTGCGCGCGGCGCGGGATGTCGCCGAGCCCCGTGCCCACGTCGAGCAGCGAGGCGCGCGCCGCCGGGAGCCGCGCGAGCGCGAGCCCCAGCTCGGCGAGCACCGCGTGTGCGCCGCCGAAGAGCGCATTCGCGCGCGCCACGTCGCCCAGCGAGCGCGTGCGCACGGCGGCGTTGACGTCCGGGTCGTCGAGCAGCTCGGCGCCGCGGCGGCGGCGGGGGGCGAGCGCCGCGAGCACGCTAGCGCTCCGGGCGGCTGTAGCCGCCGCGGTGGTGGATGAGCGGCACGCCCTCGCGCACCGCCACGGCGAGCACCTCCGCCGTCACGATCGTGTGGTCGCCGCCGGGGAAGCGGTCGCGCACCGCGCACTCGTACGCGGCCACCGTCCCCTCGAGGATCGCGCAGCCCGTGCCCCCGCGCGTGAAGGGGACGCCGTCGAAGCGATCGACGTCGAGGTCCGCGAAGCGGCGGGAGAGCGGCTCCTGGTCGTGCGCGAGCACGTTCACCGCGAGGTGCGTGAGTTCGGGCAGCAGCGGGTGCAGGCGCGCGCCCCGGTCCACGCAGAGGAGCACCATCGGCGGCGCGAGGCTCAGCGCACAGAACGCGCTCACGGTCATGCCGTGGTCGCCCCCCGCGCGGTCGCGCGCGGTCACGATGGTCACGCCGGTGGGGAAGCGGGCCAGGGCCGACCGGAAGATCTCGGGAGAGAGCACGATGGGGGATGCCGGATGCCGGCGCTCAGGGGACCGCGGGAGCGGGCACGGGGCGCGCCGCGAACCAGAGCAGGCGCGACACGTACGACAGGGACAGCACCTCGCGCGGCGGGACGAAGTCGCCGGTGACGCCCACGAGGAGGTCGGCCAGCTCCGGGCGCGCCGCGAGCGCGCGCGCGGCGCGCCCCATGAGCACCGGCGAGCCGACGGCGAGCGCGACGAGCCGTTCGAGCCGCCACTTCCCGCCGAACGCCGCTCGGCGCGCGCGGTCGTACGCCGCCATCGCCGCGCGCGCCTCGCGCTCGCGGGAGGCGCCGAGCGCGGCGAGCGCGAAGGGCGCCAGCAGCTCTCCCCCGCGCAGCGCGGCGAAGATCCCCTCGCCGGTGAAGGGATCGTAGAAGTCGGCGGCGTCGCCGACCAGCGCGGCGCCGGGCGCCCACGCGCGGCGCGCGCGCTGCGCGAAGGGGCCCGTGACCATGACGTCGTCCACTGGCTGCGCGCCGGCGAAGCGCGGCGCGAGGTGCGGCCGCGCGGCGATCCACGACGCGAGGAAGTCCGCCGCGCGCCCCTTCGCGGCGCGCGCGTCCTCCACCGGCACGACCACCGCGACGTTGGTGAGCCCGTCGTCCACGCGCGCGAGCCCGCAGTAGCCGTCCCGCTCGACGTGCATCTCGCCGAGCGCGCCCATGCCGCGCACGCCGCGCCAGTGCGACACGAACGCCAGACGGCGCGGGTGCGCGGCGGTGCGCGCGAGTCCGAGGCGGCGCGCCACCACCGAGCGCAGGCCGTCGGCGCCGACGACGAGCGTGGCGCGCATCTCCGCGGCGGCGCCGCGGTCGTCGAGCGTGCGCACGCCCGTGATCTCCCCATGCGGGCCGCGCAGGAGGTCGGTGACCTGCGTCCCCTCGGCCACGCGCGCCCCGGCGCCGCGCGCGGCGTCGAGCAGGATCCCGTCGAGCACCGTGCGGCGGAGCGCGAGACCGCGATCGCGGTAGCCGTGGAAGCCGTGCGCGCCGTCGAAACGCCCCACCGCGCGCGCGCCGTCGGGCGCGCGGATCGCCATCCCCGCGAGTTCCGCGGCGCCGGCGCGCTCGCACGCCACGAGCACGCCCATCGCGTCGAGCAGCCGCGAGGCCTCCGGGCTCAGGTACTCGCTGCACGGCTTCGCGCGCGGGAACCCCGCGCGGTCGACCACCGTCACCCGCGCGCCGGCGCGCGCGAGATGCCAGGCGGTGGAGCTCCCCGCCGGCCCGCCGCCGACGATGATCACGTCCGCGCCCGCCGTCACGACACCGCGCGCGCGAGGCGCTGGAAGAGGCCCATGTAGCGCCAGTGCGGCCGCGGGAGCCGGAGCACGCCCGCCAGGCGGGTGAGATGCGGCAGGAGCGGCGAGCGGGAGTCGGCGGAGAACATGAAGCGCGGATGGGCGGCGGCGAAGGCGCGGAGCCGCGCCACGGCCTCCTCCACCGGCAGCGCGCCGGAGAAGTAGAAGCGCGGCGCGAGCAGCGGGTCGCCGCGCGCCACCACGCCCTCGTCGGCCGCGATCCGCTGGAGCGTCGTCCCCGGATAGATGCGCAGTCCCACCGTGAGGTACACCGCATCGCCGCGCGCCAGCCGCGCGGCGGCGAAGCGCAGCGTCTCCTCGAGCGTCTCGCGCGTCTCGCCGGGGCCGCCGGCGAGGAAGATCCAGAGCACGCCGAGCCCCGCGCGCTCGACGCGCGCGGCCACGTCGCGCACCTGCGCGGCGTCGAACCCCTTCTGCAGCCGCGCGAGCACCGGATCGCTCGCGCTCTCGGCGGTGATGCCGAGCCAGCGGAAACCGGCGCGCCGCATCAGCGCGAGCAGCTCGTCGGGGGCGGCGGCCGGCGTGAAGTTGGACGTGTCGAGGCGCGCGCGCAGGCCGCGGCGCAGGATCGCGTCGCACACGTCCATCGCGTGACGCGGCGGCGCGTTGAACGTGGAGTCGACGAACTCGAAGTCGCGCACCCCCGCGTCGCGCGCGAGCTCCGCCATCTCGTCGGCGACGAGCCCGGGGTCGCGCAGGCGGTAGCCCCAGCCCTCCACGTTGAGATAGGTGCAGTACACGCACTTGAACACGCAGCCGCGCTTGGTCTGGATGGGCACGGTGCCGCCCCGGCGCTCGTACGCGCGGAGATCGAGCCAGCGGTGCATGCGCGCGGCGGGGAGCGCATCGAGGGCGGCGTCCCCGGACGGCGGCGTGAGCACGGGGCCGGCGGCGCCGCGCTGCACCACGCCGGGCAGCGCGCCGGGGGCGCGGCCGGCGGCGAGCGCGTCGAGGAGCGCCACCGTCGCGCGCTCGCCGTCGCCCGCCACGGCGTAGTCCACGCCGAGGGCGTCGAAGAGCGCCTCGGGCGCCACGCCGAAGGCCGCGCCCCCGGCCACGACTTGCGCCCCCGGCGCCGCCTCGCGCAGCGCGGCCAGCAGCGACGCCGCCTCGGGCGTGTAGTGGCGCAGCGCGAGCAGGTCGCTGTTGTCGATGTTGCGCACGGAGAGGCCGAGCACGTCGGGGGCGAAGGCGCGGGCCGCGTCGCGCGCCGCGCGGTGCGGGTCGCGCACGAAGGCGAGGTCGAGCACTCGGACGTCGTGCCCCGCGGCGTCGAGCGCGCTCGCGACGCACGCGACGCCGTTGGGCACCACGGGCATGGGCTGCCGCTCCCGGTTCGCGCTCACGAGCAGCACGCGCGGCCGCGTCCGACCGGCGTGCGTCACGACGCCCTCAGACGAGCACGCGCCAGATGATGAACGCGGCGAGCGCGCCGACTCCGGTGGCGAGGGCGTTCACCGCATCGTTGTCCAGCCATGCGAACCCTCCGGCGTGCTCGGTGGCGGTGCCGCAGTCGTGCACGAGGCGCTCGGTGAGCGCATCGCAGCGCGGGCAGCGCCGCCGCTCCTGCGCGAGCGCCCCGAGGAACGAATCCGCGAGCGCGCCGGTGATTCCCCCGCCCGCGGCCGCGACCGCCATCGCCGGAGAGGAACCCGCGAGCCGCGCCACCGCGCCCATGAACGCGGCGCCCGCCACCATCCCCAGGAGGCCGTACCCGGTGACACCGCCCGAGGTCCCCGGCGGCACGGGACGCCCCGTCGTGATCGAGCGCGGCGCGGCCGGCGAGAGCGTGCCGATCTCCGTGCTCCACGTGTCGGCGCACGCCGCGCTGATCGCGCCGGCGCCGAGCGCCATGAACGCGGCCGTGATCGCGGGCGCGGGATCCATCTCCCCCCACGCGAGCAGCCAGCGGAGCTTGAACATCACGGCCATCGCGGCGAAGATGCCGCCGTTCGCGAGCACCTGGACCGCGTCGCGCTCATCGTCCTTCTCGACCACGGACGCCGTGCGCGCCGATTTCTCGTCGCGGCGCAGCCGCGAGAGCAGCGTCGCGCTCGCGAAGAAGGCGAGCAGCAGCGCCCCCCACCCCCAGCCCGCGGCCACGGCGCACGCGCCGACCGCGGCGGCGGCCACCGCGCCCGACGCCGTGAGCGCGTGCAGGCGCCTCGCCCCGACCGCGATCGCCACCGCCAGCGCGAAGCCGATGAGGCTCCGCGTGAGCAAGGCGTCATCGGTGAGGATGAACTGGTCCATGGAGGGAAAGTGCGGCGGGGACGCGGGCGGCGGCAAGGACGCCGCCGCCGGCGATCCCGCGGCGCGGCAGTTGAACGCGCATCGGCGGCACCATAGTTTGTCCCACCTATGCCGAACACCGTGGACGCGCTCATCCCCCTCTCGTTCCTGGAGGCGGTGCGGAGCGTGGACAGTCCGGATGGCGACCTCGAGGCCGAGTTCGTCGCCGAGCTGCGGTCGAAGCGCCTCGGGCTGAGCGACACGGTCTACGCGCAGATCCGCCGCTACACCGATGCCGTGAAGCGCAACCAGCGCCCATCGCACGAGGAGGCGGTGGCGCTCGCCACGCTCATCGGCCGGCGCTCCGATGCCGAGCAGGTCTTCCGCGCGGCCGGCCGCTACGTGGCGCGCGAGAGCTACCAGCGCATCGCGCTGCCCACCCGCCAGATGATCGCGCTCTTCCCCGCGCTGCTCTCGCGGCCGCTCGCGCTGCGCCAGACGCGCAAGGCGGCCGAGCGCTACTGGAACGGCGCGGTGCGCCGCTCGGGGGGGCACCTCCTGCTCGAGGTCCCGGAGTCGGTGACGGTCGAGAGCGCGCCGAACTCCCTCGGCTGCTCGTACTACGAGGAGTCGCTGCACGAGCTGCTGCGGCTCCTCGGCGCGTCGAGCGGGCGCGTGGACCACGTGCGCTGCCGCGCGCGCGGCGAGGGGAACTGCGAGTGGCGCGTCGACTGGCGGAACATCGCGTAAGCCGGACGCCCTTTCCGCGCACCCCGCGCGGCGTTCTATTCCTGCCATGCTGACCCCCGAGACCCTCCCCGCGCTCCAGCGCGCGATCGCCGACGCCGGCGTCGACGGCTGGCTGCTCTTCGACTTCCGCGGCGTGAACCCGGTCGCCAACGGCGCGCTCGCGCTGCGCGGCATGGTGTCGCGCCGGATCTTCTGCTGGGTGCCGCGCGACGGCGTGCCCGCCGCGATCACGCACAACATCGAGCAGGGGCCGTGGCGCGAATGGCCCGCCGCGTGGAAGAAGGAGCGCTACAGCACCTGGCAGGAGCTCGAGCGCGCGGTGGCGGGGCTGGTGCGGGGGAAGCGCATCGCCATGGAGTACTCCCCGGGCGACGCGGTGCCGTACGTCGACTACGTCCCGGCGGGGGTGCTCGAGCTGGTGCGCGCCGCGGGGGCGACGGTGGTCTGCTCCGGGGAGATCGTCACCCGCTTCACCGCGGCCTGGACGGCGGCGCAGATGGCGTCGCACCTCCGCGCCGCGGAGTTCGTCGCGGGCGCCGCGCACGCGGCGTTCGCGCTGGCGGGCGACGCGCTCGCGCAGGGGAAGGCGATCCACGAGCACGAGCTGCGCGATTTCCTCGTGGAGCGCTTCACCAACGCCGGGCTCGACTACGACCACGAGCCGATCGTCGCGGCGGGCGCGAACGCGGCGGACCCGCACTACGCGCCCTCCGAGAAGCGGCCGCGCGCGCTGCAGCGGGGCGAGCTGCTGCTCATCGACCTCTGGGCGCGCGAGCCGAAGGGGATCTTCGCCGACCAGACGTGGATGGCCGCGCTCGGCGCGCCGAGCGCGCGCGCGGTGGAGGTCTGGACGGCGGTGCGCGACGCGCGCGATGCCGCGATCGCGCGGCTGCGGGAGCTGGTGGCGGCGGGGAAGCCCATCCGCGGCGGCGAGATCGACGACGCCGCGCGCGCCGTGATCGTGCAGCGCGGCTTCGGCCCGCACTTCACGCACCGCACCGGCCATTCCATCGACGCGCGCAACCTGCACGGCGCGGGCCCCAACATCGACAACTTCGAGACGCGCGAGGAACGGCTGCTCATCCCCGGCTCGGGCTTCTCGATCGAGCCCGGCGTGTACATCCCGGGGGAGATCGGCGTGCGCAGCGAGGTGAACGCCTTCCTCGACGGGACCGGGGCGCTCACCGTCACGCCGCGGGAGTACCAGCGCGACCTGCCGGTGCTGTGAGCGGGCCGTCCGCCGCCGGCGGAGGGCTGCGCCGGGAGCTCGGCGTCTTCTCCGCGTCGATGATGGTGGTGGGCGGGATCATCGGCAGCGGGATCTTCTTCACGCCGGCCGTGTCGGCGCGCGCGCTGCCGTCGGCGGGCTGGGTGCTCGCGGTGTGGGCGGCGGGCGGCGTGGTGGCGCTCGCCGGCGCGCTCACCTACGCGGAGCTGGGCACGATGCTCCCGGATGCGGGCGGTCCCTACGTCTATCTTCGGGAGGCCTTCGGTCCGTTCATCGCATTCCTTTATGGGTGGATGGCGCTGGTGCTCATCGCGAGCGGCGCGATCGCGGCGGTGGCGCTCGGATTCGCGGGCTACCTCGAGCGCTTCGTGGACCTCGCGCCGGCGGGAGGGCGGATGGGCACGGCGGCGCTCACGATCCTGCTGCTCTCGCTCGTGAACTATCTGGGCGTGAAGCCGGGGGCCGTGGTGCAGAACGTGCTCACCGTGGCGAAGGTGCTCGCGCTCGCGGCGCTGATCGTGGGGGGGCTCGTGCTGTGGGGGCGCGTGGCGCCGCCGGCGGCGGTGCCGGGGGCGCCGGCGCCGCGCACGCCGCTCATCGCCGCGCTGGGCGCCGCGTTCGTGCCGGTGCTCTTCACGATCGGCGGCTGGCAGCAGATGAACATGGCCGCCGGCGAGGTGCGCGATCCGGCGCGCACCATCCCGCGCGCCCTGGTGACCGGGGTCGCGCTCGTGATCGCGATCTACCTCGGGGCGAACGTCGTCTACCTGCACGCGCTCGGCCGCGACGGGCTCGCGCTCTCGAACGCGGCCGCGGCGGACGCGGCCACGCGGATCTTCGGTCCCGCGGGCGGCACCTTCATCGCGCTCTCGGCCATGATCTCGATCTTCGGCTTCACGAGCGTCGCCATCCTGTCCAACTCGCGGATCGTGTACGCGATGGCGGCGGACGGCGTCTTCCTGCGCGCGGCGGGGCGCGTGCATCCGCGCTTCGGCTCGCCGCACGTGGCGATCCTGCTGCTCGCCGCGTGGTCGCTCGTGCTGCTCTTCGGCGCGCGCGGCGACCTGGGGACGCTGCTGGACGGCGTGGTGTTCGCCGACTGGATCTTCTTCGGTCTCGGCGCGGCGAGCGTGTTCGTGCTGCGGCGCACCCGGCCGGACGCCGAGCGGCCGTACCGCGTGCGCGGCTACCCGTGGCTGCCGGCGTTCTTCGTGGCGGCGGCGGTGGGCGGGGTGGCGAGCGCCGTGCTCGCGGCGCCCACGGTGTCGCTCATCGGGGCGGGGCTGCTCGCGGCGGGCGCGGGCGCGTACGCGCTCGGCGCGCGCGCCAGGCGCTCGCGCTAGACGCTCGCGCTAGACGCTCGCGCTAGACGCTCGCGGAGTCCTCGCGGCGGGGGCGCCGCTGCAGCAGGCGCCAATAGGCGCCGCGCTCCTCGAGCAGCTGCTCCTGCGGCCCCTCTTCGATCACGCGGCCGTGGCTCAGCACCACGATCCGGTCGGCGCGGCGCACGGTGTCCATGCGGTGCGAGATGATGAGCGTCGACCGGCCGCGCAGCAGCGACTCCATGGCCTGCTCCACGAGCCGCTCGCTCTCCCGGTCGAGGCTGGACGTGGCCTCGTCGAGGATCACCACGGCGGGGTCCTTCAGGAAGACGCGCGCGATGGCGATGCGCTGGCGCTGCCCGCCGGAGAGCTTCACGCCGCGCTCGCCGACCTTCGTCGCCATCCCGTCGGGGAGGCGTTCGATGAACTCCATCGCGTGCGCGGCGCGCGCGGCGCGCGCGATGTCGTCGTCGGACGCGTCGGGGCGGCCGAAGGCGATGTTCTCGCGCACGGTGCCGCTGAAGAGCACCGGCTCCTGCGGCACGATGCCGATCGCGCCGCGCAGGTCGTCCAGCGCGAGCGTGCGGACGTCCACGCGGTCGAGCGTGATCGTGCCGCCGGTCACGTCCCAGAAGCGCGGGATGAGCGAGGCGATCGTGGTCTTCCCCGCGCCGGAGGCGCCCACCAGCGCCACCACCTCCCCCGGCACCATGCGGAAGGAGACATCGTGCAGCACGGTGGGGAGCCCCTCGCCGTAGCGGAAGCTCACGCGGTCGAAGCGCACGTCGCCGCGCACGGGGCGCGCCAGCGGCACCGGCCGCGCGGGATCGGCGATCTCGGGTCTCGTCTCGAGCAGCTCGAAGACGCGCTGCGCCGCGCCGACGGACTCCTGGAACTGCCCGAAGAGCTGCGCGAGCGCGCCGATCGCGGCCGCCACGGTGAACGCCAGCAGGAGGAACTGGAAGAGCGCCCCCGCCGTCAGCTGCCCCTGCAGCACGAGCCGTCCGCCCTGCCAGAGCACCGCGGCGATGCCGCTGAAGCCCACGAAGGTGATCATGCCGAAGAAGACGCCGCGGATCCACGCACGCCGGAGCGCGGCGCTCACCACGTCGGCGAGGAGCGCGACGTAGCGCTTCGTCTCGTACGCTTCGCGGGTGAAGCTCTGCACGACGCGGATGTGCCCGAAAGTCTCGTCGGCCATGCCCATCGCGTCGGCGATCCGGTCCTGCACGCTGGTGCTCGAGCGCCGCAGCAGGCGGCCGAACACGAACCCGGCGCCCACGATCAGCGGCGCCACCGCGAGCGTGGTGAGCGTGAGCTGCGGATGGATGTACGTGAGCAGCACGATGCCGCCCGAGAGGTACAACACCTGCCGCAAGAGCTCCGGCAGCTGGTAGCCCATCACCCCCTGGAGGAGCGTGAGGTCGGCGGACAGCCGGCTCGAGAGTTCCCCTGAGCGCTTCTCCGAGAAGAAGCCCGGCGAGAGACGGACGAGATGCGCGAAGAGGTCGCCGCGGAGCTGCGCGATCACGCGCTCCGTGACCGTCGTGAGCGTCCAGACCTGGACGAAGTTGAGGACCCCCTGCGTCGCGAAGAGGAGGATCAGCCCGAGGGTCAGTTCGTTGAGCTTCCCGGCGCTCTTGTCCACGAACGCGGCGTTGAGGAGCTTGCCCACCACGAACGGGAAGACGAGCCCCGCCGCCACGCTCGCGACGAGCGTGACCGCGGCGACCGCGAGCAGCTTCGGGTAGCCGCGCATCCGCGCGAAGAGCGGCCCGAGCGGCTTGGGCGATGGGATGCGCCGCTTCTTCTCCACCGTGCGCTCCACCACGGCCTCGGCGGTGCCGCCGATCGCCGTCATCCGCGCGCCACCCCGCGGTCCACCACCATCGCCGCGAAGAGCAGCGCGAGGTAGAGCAGGGAGTACTTGTACACGCGCCATGCGGTGGGCACCCACTCCGGCCGCCGCAGCACCGCGATGGTGCCCGCGAGGAGGATCAGGCCGAGCGCCGCCGCGCTCACCGCGTACACCGCCCCGAACGCGCCGAACGCCGCGGGGAGCAGGGTGAGCGGGATGAGGATGAGCGTGTACCACACCATGTTCCACATCGTCTCGCGCTCGCCCCAGATGAGCGGCGCCATCGGCACGCCGGCGCGCCCGTAGTCGTGCTGCTTGAGCAGGGCGAGCGCCCAGAAGTGCGGCGGCGTCCAGTAGAAGATGATGAGGAAGAGGTAGAGCGCCGTGAGGTCGAGCGAGCCGGTGGCCGCGGCCCAGCCGACGAGCGGCGGGAAGGCGCCCGCCGCGCCGCCGATCACGATGTTCTGCGGCGTGCGGCGCTTGAGCCACCGCGTGTACACGAACACGTAGAAGTAGAAGCCGGCGAGCGCGAGCGCCGCGCTCAGCACGTTCACCCGCCAGGCGAAGAGGGCCGTGGCCGCCGTCGCGAGCGCCACGCCGTACGCGAGCACCGCGCGCGGCGCCATCCGCCCCGCGGGCAGCGGGCGCAGCCGCGTGCGCGCCATCCGGTCGTCGATGTCGCGGTCGAGGTACATGTTCACCGCGTTCGCGCCCCCCGCCATCAGGTAGCCGCCCACGACCACCGCCGCCACCAACCCCAGCGACGGCACGCCGGCCACGAACATCGGCGCCACCGTGGTCACCAGCAGCAGCGAGATAATGCGCGGCTTGGTGAGCATCACCAGGTCGCGCACGAGCGTCCCGCTGCGCGGCGTCGCCACGGCGGCTCCGCTCACGCGCCGCCGCCGCGCGCGATCAGCACGGCCACGCTCGGCGGCACCGGCGCCTCCGCCGGCGCCGCGCGCCGCGCGAGCAGCGTCGCCACCACCACCGCCAGCCACAGCAGCACGCCGGTGATCTGGTGCGCCGACCGCAGTACCCCGGGCAGGTGGCGCAGCACCATCGAGAACGCGATCCCCACCTGCAGCAGGGCGAGCGCGAACGCGATCCGCACCGCGCGCACCGCCGCCGGCGCCTCGGTGATCCGCCGCGTGCTGATCGCGAGCCCCATCAGGTGGAAGAAGAGGAGGTAGGCGAGCACGCGGTGGAACATCTGCACGAGCTGCAGCGTCGCGAGCCCCGGCGCGTTCGGGTCGGTGGGCGTGCCGCAGAGCGGGATGCCGGAGCAGGCCGCGTTCGCGCCCGGCACCTTCGCCGTGAGCCCGCCGAGGATGAGCACCACGAACGCGAGTCCCGCCGCCGCGGCGGCGCCGCGCGCGAGCTTCGCCGTCCCCACGCTCCAGCGCGCGCCCCCCAGGTCCCCCGCGCGCACGAGCGCCGTCGCCAGCGTGGCGAGGAGCGCCGCGGCGAGCGACCAGTGCCCCACCGTCGCGAGCGGCGCGTTCTGCAGCCACACCGTCACCGCGCCGAAGAGGGCGGTGGTGAAGACCAGCGCGAGCGCGAGGAGCGCCGGCCGGAGCACGCCGCCGCGCCCGCCCACCCCCTTCATCCCCCGCGCGCGCCACGCCACCAGCGCCGTCGCCGAGACCGTCGTGACCAGGATCGCGGCCAGCAGCCGGTGCGTCCACTCGATGACCAGCGTCGGCTGGTCCATCGGCGGGAACCACGCGCCGAGGCACTTGGGCCAGTGGTCGCCGCAGCCCATCCCCGAGCCGGAGATGCGCACGATCGCGCCGAACGCGATGTGCAGCACGGCGACGGCGAGCGACAGGCGCAGCAGCGCGCGGAGCGAGCGGGGGATCTCCATGGCGGGGAGGCTCAGTGGGGCAGCGGGGCGGCGCCGGTGATGGCGCGCCAGGTCGCGACGAGCGTCGCGGCGAGCACGAGGGCCGGCAGCACCGTCCACGCGATCTCCGACGCGCGCCGCGGCATCGCGAGGCCCGCGGCCCCGACGTGCGCACGCGCGCGCATCGCCGAGCGGAGGATCATCGCCTGCCCCAGCACGCAGCTGAGGACGGCGACCCAGAAGACCATGACGCGCACGGGGGGATGACCGCCGAAAAAGGGGGAGTGAAGCGACCCGAAAGCTCGCACCCGGCCCGAGGGCGGTCAACCGCGCGCGCCGCGGGACCGCCCTCGCCGCCGCGCACCGTTGCGCGTAAGTTCCCGCGCATGACGGACCCCTCCGCGAAGCTCCCCCGCCAGCTGGGGCTGTGGAGCGCCACCGCGGTGCTCGTCGGCTCCACGATCGGCTCGGGGATCTTCCGCTCTCCCGCCGGGATCGCGGCGAAGCTGCCCGGGCCCCTCCCCCTCCTCCTCGTCTGGGTGTCGGGCGGGCTCTTCGCGCTCTGCGGCGCGCTCACCCTCGCCGAGCTCGCGGGCGCCTTCCCGCAGACCGGCGGCATCTACGTCTTCCTGCGCGAGGCGTGGGGGCGCGGCGCCGCCTTCCTCTTCGGATGGGCCGAACTGGTCGTGATCCGCGCCGCGAGCTACGGCGCGATCTCCACCACCTTCGCCGAATACCTCTTCCGCGTGATGGGACGCGACCCCGGCGCCGAGCCGAACGCGACCTACGTGCACTACGCCGCCGCGTGCGCGATCGCCCTCACCGCGACCTTCAACTACGTGGGACTCCGCTGGGGCTCGCTCGTGCAGAACCTCACGACGCTGGCGAAGTACGGCGGGCTGCTCTTCATCATCCTCCTGGCCTTCGTGCTCGCCCTCCCGTCCGGCGGCGGGCACTACACGCCGGCGGTGCCCGCGGGGAGCTTCCACGTCGCGGCGTTCGGGCTCGCGCTCGTGTCGGTGCTCTGGGCCTACGACGGCTGGGAGGACGTGACGTTCGTGGCCGGCGAGGTGCGCGAGCCGCGGCGCGTGCTGCCGCGCGCCATCGTGGTGGGCACGCTGGCGGTGATCGGCATCTACCTGCTCGCCAACCTCGCGTACCTCGCGGTGCTCGACGTCACCCAGATCGCGCAGTCGCGGCTCGTGGCGGCGGAGGTGGCGCAGCGGCTCATCGGGCCGGCCGGCGTGGTGTTCGTGTCGATCACGGTCATGCTCTCGACCTTCGGGACGCTCAACGGCTCGATCATGACCGCGCCGCGGATCTTCTTCGCGATGGCGGACGACGGGCTCTTCTTCCGCGGGATCGCGCGCGTGCACCCGCGCTTCCGCACGCCGAGCCGCGCGATCGTGCTCTCGGCGCTCCTCGGGATCGCCTTCGTCCTCGCGCGCACCTTCGAGCAGCTCGCCGACGCGTTCGTGATCGCGATCGTCCCCTTCCTCGCGCTGGCGGTGCTCGGCGTCTTCCGCCTGCGCAAGCGCCCGGACTACGACCCCCCCTTCCGCGTGCCGGGCTATCCGGTGGTGCCGCTCCTGTTCATCGCGAGCACGGTGGCGCTGCTGGTGAACGCGGTGGCGGATGCGTCGAGCCGGTGGGCCACGCTGGCGGTGCTCGGCGTGGTGGCGGCCGGCATCCCCGTGTTTTCCCTGACATCGGGCCGGAGGCGTGACGTGTCCGGACCGTGACGGGGTGCGCTTGACGCTCCACCCGAGCGCGCCGTAAGATTGTCGCGCCGACGGACTCCGTCGGCACCCGATACCCCGGCGGGGACCGCGGGTTCCCGCCACCACCCAGAGAGAGGTCCTCTCATGCACACGACTCGTTGGCTGCGTCCCCTCGCGGTGCTCGCGCTGGCGGCCGGTGTCGTGCTCCCGGCGCGCGTGGCTGCGCAGGGCGTCACGACGGCGGCGATCACCGGCACCATCACCGATTCCACCACCGGCCAGCCCGTCGACGCGGCGCAGGTCACCGTCGTCAACGTGGCGAGCGGCGTCGCGCTCACGGCGCAGTCGCGGCCGTCGGGCGTGTACTTCGTGTCCGGCCTCGCCGTCGGCGGCCCGTACAAGGTCACCGTGCGCCGGATCGGCTACCGTCCGACCACGGTGGACGCGGGGAACATCTCGCTCGGCCAGCGCAAGGTCGTCGACGTGAAGCTGGAGCCGCAGGCGGCGACGCTGGCGGCGATCACCGTCGAGGGCGGCGGCATCGCGGCGCCGATCATCAATCCGAACCGCCGCGGGACGGCGTCGCTCGTCAACGACAGCACGCTGCAGAACGCGCCGACGCTCAACCGCAACTTCACGGACTTCGTGAAGACGGTGCCGCAGGTGACCTCGGCCGGCCCCGGCTCCTCCGCGGGCGGCGTCAACAACCGGTACAACAACATCCAGATCGACGGTTCGAACTCGAACGACCTCTTCGGGCTCGGCTCCACGGGGCAGCCCGGCGGGCAGTCGGCGGGGAAGTCGATCTCGCTCGACGCCGTGCAGGAGTACCAGGTGCTGCTCGCGCCGTACGACCTGCGCTACAGCCAGTTCAACGGCATGCTCGTGAACGCGGTGACGAAGCGCGGCACGAACGACTTCACCGGGTCGCTCTACTACTACTATCGCAGCCAGAACATGGCCGCGCCCGTCGCGTTCATCCAGCAGTCGGACCTCTCGGTGGCGCAGTACGGCTTCTCGGCGGGCGGCCCGATCATCAAGGACAAGCTCCACTTCTTCGTCGCCGGCGAGTGGCAGGACCGGTCGCAGCCGTCGGTCGGCCCGTACATCGGGCAGTCGTCCAACGCCGCGTCGCCGCTCACGGTCGATTCGGCCACGGTGCAGCGGTTCATCAACGACCTCACGAACCAGTACGGGATGACCGCCGGCACCGGCGGCGTGGCGAACATCGCCAACCCGAACCAGAACTTCTTCGCGCGGCTCGACTACGCGATCCCGGCGTGGAACTCGATCCTCACCGTGCGCGACAACTACGCGACGTCGTCGCTCGACGTCTTCAGCCGCACGAGCCCCACCACGTTCGCGCTGACGTCCAACCTCTACACCATCAAGAACGACAACAACAGCATCGTCGCGCAGCTGACGTCCAACTTCGCGAACGGCAAGGACAACGAGTTCATCTTCTCGTACAACACGATCACCGACAACCGGACCCCCGCCGCCGGCTTCGAGCCGCAGATCACGGTCGCGGTGCCCGGCCTCCAGTCGAGCTCGGTGAACCTCGTGGCGGGCGCCGAGCAGTTCTCGCAGGGGAACGTGCTCGACCAGAAGATGATCCAGCTGCAGGACAACTACTCGTTCTACGCGGGCGATGAGAACCGCGTCACGCTCGGCGTCGCGTCGGAGTGGTGGCAGTTCACGAACACCTTCACCGAGAGCTCGTACGGCGTCTGGACGTTCAACTCGCTCGACTCGCTCGAGGCGGGGAACGCCAACCGCTACCGCCTCTCGCTGGCGCTGACGAACCCGCCGAGCGTGATCGCCAACCCGCAGGGGGTGACGTACGCGGCGTACATCATGGACAACTGGACGCCGTCGCAGAACTTCAACCTGCTCTTCGGCGTGCGCGTGGACGATCCCGTGATCACGAACTCGCCCCCCTACACGGCGAGCTTCGACACGATCTTCGGCCCCACCTACGCGGCGCTCGGCCGCCAGGCGAACACCACGCTCATGCCGAGCGGGAACGTGGAGATCGCGCCGCGCGTCGGCTTCAACTGGGACGTGAACGGCGACGGCAAGCACCAGGTGCGCGGCGGCATCGGCGTCTTCGACGGCCGGCCGGCCTACGTCTGGGTGTCCAACAGCTTCCAGAACTCGGGCAGCGGCCTCGGCTTCCTGCAATGCGGCCGCGCCACCGACCCGGGGCCGATCACGCCCGCGTTCAACCCGAACTCCGCCGCCCAGCCGCAGACCTGCGCGAACGGCGCGGGCGTCGCGAGCGGCGTCGTGGGCCCGACGGACACGATGGACCCCAGCCTCCTCTTCCCGCAGGTCCTGCGCGGCAACCTCGCGTACGACACGCGGCTCCCCGGCGACTGGTTCCTCACGCTCGAGGGGATGTACACGCAGGGGCTGCACAACTTCTTCTACGTCAACCGCAACATCAACTACAACCAGTCGTACATCGGCCGCAACGGCCGGTACATGTACGGCACGCTCGCGAACAACGGCGTCGGCACCACCTACGTCGTGGACACGACGCACCGCTACGCCGAGGTCATCGACGTCGTGAACGAGTCGAAGGACTACTCGTACAACCTCACGGTGCAGTTGCAGAAGCGGATCATCCAGTCGCTGCAGATGAACGTGGCCTACACGTACTCGGCCGCGTACGACGTGCAGAGCCTCACCTCGAGCCGCGCGATCTCGAACTGGAACTTCGGCCGCGACGAGGCCTACAACCTGCTCGCCACGAACCCCACGCGCTCGATCTACTCGCAGCCGAACAAGCTGCTCATCTCCGCGGACTACACCTTCCCGTGGAAGAAGTGGGCCACCCAGTTCTTCGTCATCTACACGGGCTACACGGGGCAGCCGTTCGACTACGTCTACTCCGGCTCCGGCGGCCGCGGCGACATGAACGGCGACGGGAACGTGAACGACATCATCTACGTGCCGAAGAACCCCTTCGACACGACCGAGATCAAGTTCGCGACGATCCCCGCGTCGGGCGGGAAGTCGGCCGTCACCGCGCAGCAGCAGGCGCTGGCCCTCTACAACCTGATCCAGTCCACCCCCTGCCTGAAGCGCGCCGAAGGCTCGATCATGGGCCGCAACGCCTGCTTCAATCCCTGGGTGAACCAGTTCGACATGTCGATCATCCAGCAACTGCCGCAGGTGAGCGGGCACCGGATCTCGGTGCGGCTGGACATCTTCAACATGGCCAACTTCCTGTACGGCGGCTGGGGGAAGGTGCACCTCGCCGGCCTCAACTCCGACGTGCCCCTCCTCACGGTCACGGGCATGACGCCCGTCGCGGGCTGCGCCGCCGGCGTCGCGGTCTGCCCGGCCAATGCGAAGGGCTCGGTGCCGATCGTGCAGTTCCAGCCCACGTACGTGCAGTACCCGGTGCAGAACAGCGCGTCGAACTACTACCAGCTCCAGCTGTCGGCGCGGTTCGAGTGGTGAGATCGGCCGTGGCGGGTCGCACGGCCGGATGATGAACGAGGGGCGCCGCGAGAGCGGCGCCCCTCTTCATTTGACCGTTCAGGCTCCGCGGGGTAGAGGCGCGATTTCCTACGGCTTGAGGGGCGCGGCTGGCGACTGGCGAAGGGACCGCCGGGGCGCGGCCATGCCGCGCCCCGGCACCGATCCCTGAACGGCGGGGATGGGAGGTGGGAGCGGGGGCGCCGCGGCGCGGGCCGCGCTAGAACACCTTCACGTTGATGTACTTCTTGGGATTCGCCTTGATGTCCGCCGTCAGCGAGTCGAGCCGCGCGAGCAGGGAGCGCAGGTTGTCGTACACCCCGGGATCGTTGATCAGCAGCCCCGCCGTCCCCTTTCCCTCGTCGATCTTCGCGAGGATCCGGTTCATGCGGAGGCTCGCCGAGTCGAGGTCGCGGGAGAGGGCGTTCAGGTTGCGCGACGTCGTGGCCATGTTGTGCATCGTGGAGTCCACGGCCGCCGAGTCGATCGCGTCGAGCGTGCGGCGCAGCGAGGCGAGCGTGGCCGAGAGCGCCTTCGACTGCGTGCGCGCGACGCCGGTGAGCGTCTGCACGAGCGTGTCGGTGGAGGCGATCGTCTTGCGGAGGCTCGCGATCCCGCCGTTCTGCACGAACTCGAGGCGCACGGTGCGCGTCACGTCGCCGAGCGCGGCGGACATGGAGTCGACGCGCACGAGGATCTCGTCCATGGTGGGCGCCGCGCGTCCCGTCGGGATCGTGTCCGACGGCGGCAGGAAGGCGCCGGGCCGGCAGGTGGGCGTCGCGTCCGCCGCCCGCACCGGAGGCGGCGCGCCGCGCGAGGTCTCCGACGGCGCGCCGGCCATCGGCTCGGGGCGGCGGCAGGGCTTGATGGCCACCGACTTGTCGCCGAAGATCCCCTCGGACTGCACCGAGACCGTGCTCCCCTCGGGGATCCTCCGGTCGCGGTCCACCGACATCGTCACGTCGAGGTAGCCTCCCGGGTCGAGGTCCACCTTCTGCACGAAGCCCACCTGCACGCCGGCCAGGTACACGGGCTGCCCCACCTTCAGGTTCTGCCCCCAGTCGAAGCGAGCGTACATCGGGTAGGTCTTCGTCCACCCGCGGCGCGCGAGGTAGAGCGTGCCGGTGATCCCGACCAGCACCGCGACGGTGACGAAGATCCCGACGATGACCTCATCCGTGCGTTTCATGGCTTGAGCTGCGGTGCGAGGTAGAGCGCGGTGAGCGCGTCGAGGAGCAGGATGACGACCGAGGAGATGACCACCGTGCGCGCCGTCGAGCTGCCCACCCCCTCGGCGCCCGTGTCGGCGTGGTAGCCCTCGTACGAGCCGATGAGCGAGATCGCCGCGCCGAAGAGCGTCGCCTTGATGAGCGCGTAGTAAACCTGGAAGGGGATGAACGTGATGTGCAAGCCGGTGGTGAAGTCGGTGGCCGTCACGTGCGTGAAGGCCACCACCATCAGCCCGCCGGCCGTGATCCCCGTCGCCACCGCGATCGTCGTGACGAGCGGGAGCATCGTGACGCCGGCCACCACGCGCGGCACCACGAGGTAGGCCACGGGATCGTACGCCAGCGTCTCGAGCGCGTCGATCTGCTCGGTGACGCGCATGGTGCCGATCTCCGCCGTCATGCGCGCGCCCACGCGCCCCGCGAGCACGAGCGCCGTGATCAGCGGCCCCAGCTCGAGGACGATCGATTGCCGCACGATCCACCCCACCGCCGAGAGCTGCGCGCCGGGGAAGAGCTGGTAGACCGTCTGGTAGCCGGTGACGGCGCCGATGAACGCCGCCACCGTCCCCGCGAGCGGGAGCGAGTCCACCCCCACGTTCCGCATCTGCTTCACGGTGAGCGGCATCCAGGTGCGCACGTCGCCGAGCGCGCGCAGCACCTCCCGCGCGAAGAGCACGCGCAGCCCGATCTCGCCGAAGAGCCATCCCGCCGAGCG
>DATKOH010000040.1:0-6352 GCA_035524735.1 Gemmatimonadaceae bacterium | reverse complement strand
TTCGCTGCTCTTCGGCACCAAGGTGCTCGACCTCACGCGAGTTCTCGCCGGCCCGCTCGCGACCATGATGCTCGGCGATCTCGGCGCCGATGTCATCAAGGTCGAGCGTCCCGGCGCCGGCGACGAGACCCGCGGATGGGGGCCGCCCTTCGACGCGCGCGGCGAGAGCGCGTATTTCCTCAGCGTCAACCGCAACAAGAAGAGCATCGCCGCCGACCTCGCGCGCGCCGACGATCGCGCGCTCATCACGCGGCTCATCGGCGAGGCGGACGTCGTCATGGACAACTTCCGCCCCGGCGCGCTCGAGCGCGCGGGGGTGGACCCGGCGGCGCTCCTCGCGGCGCATCCGCGGCTCATCTGGTGCACGATCACCGGATTCGGCCCCGACAGCGCGCGCCCCGGCTACGACTTCGTGGTGCAGGCCGAGCGCGGGTGGATGGCGATCACGGGGGACGCGGCCGGCGCGCCGATGAAGGCCGGCGTGGCGCTCGCCGACGTCATCGCGGGGAAGGACGCCGCGGTCTCCGTGCTCGCGGCGCTCGTCGCGCGCGGCCGCACCGGCACCGGCGGTCGCCTCTTCATCTCCCTCGCGCACAGCGCGTCGGCGGCGCTGGTGAACGTGGCGCAGAATGCGCTCGTGACGGGCGCCGAGGCGAAGCGCTGGGGGAACGCGCACGCGAACCTCGTGCCCTACGAGATCTTCGACGCGCGCGACCGCGCGATCGCGATCGCGGTCGGCTCCGATGCGCAGTGGGCGGCCTGCGCGCGCTCTCTCGGCCTCGACGACCTGGCCGCCGACCCGGCGCTCGCCGCGAACGCCGGCCGTCTCGCCGAGCGCGCGCGCGTGGTGGGCGCGATCGCGCGGCGCGTGCGCGAGCGCGACGCCGCGCACTGGATCGCGCGGCTCGACGCCGCGGGGGTCCCCTGCGGGCTGGTGAAGGGGGTGCTCGAGAGCCTGCGCGAGGTGGAGGCCTCCGCGCTCACCGGCGTCGCTCCGGCCACGCCGGGCGCGGTGCGCCTGCCGCCGCCGCGGCTCGACGAGCACGGCGCTGAGATCCGCCGTGCCGGCTGGCGGGCCTTCCCATGAGCCGCCGCTAGCCGCGTGCGCTACCTCGGGAACAAGACGCGGCTCCTCCCGTTCATCACCGGCGCGCTGGAGCGGGCCGGCATCGCGGCGGGCTCGGCGCACGATGCCTTCGCCGGCACGGCGAGCGTGGGGCGCGCGCTCAAGGGGGCGGGCTGGCGCGTGGCGTCGAGCGATCTCATGACCTACTCGTACGTCTTCCAGCGCGCGTACGTCGTGGCGCAGCGCGCGCCGGGCTTCGCGGACCTGCGCGCCGCCGAGCCGGAGCTGCGGCGCGCGCTCACCAGCGCGCGCTTCCGCGCGGCGGCGGAGTCGCGCGGCGTCGGCGCGCTGCACCAGGTGGCGGAGTTCCTGGCGCGGTGGATCGAGCCGGAATCGGGCTTCGTCACCGCGCACTTCTCGCCGGCGGGGGGGCGGATGTACTTCACCGAGGAGAACGCGCGGCGCATCGACGCGGTGCGCGCGCGGCTCCACCGGTGGCGCGAGGCGGGATCGATCGGCGACGACGCGTACTACGTGCTGCTGGCCGCGCTCCTGGAGGGGGCGGACCGCGTGGCGAACACGGCCGGCGTGTACGCGGCGTTCATCAAGAGCTGGCAGGCGAACGCGAAGCGCGCGCTGGACCTCCTGCCGGTGCCGCCGGTGCGCGGCGCGAGCGGCTCCACGGCGCACCTCGGCGACGCCGCCGACGTCGCGCGCGCGCTCGGCGCCGTGGACCTGCTCTACGTGGACCCGCCGTACAACTCCCGGCAGTACTCGGGCTACTACCACGTGCCGGAGATCATCGCCCGGGGCTGGTTCGACGAGGTCCCGGCGCTCGGCGGGAAGACGGGGCTGCCGGTGCGCGGCGCGTCGCGGAGCGCGTGGTGCGATCCGCGGCGCGCGCTGCCGTCGCTCGAGGCGCTGCTCGCCGCGACGGGGGCGAAGCACGTGCTGGTGAGCTACAACTCGGAGGGGCACATCGCCGAGGGAGCGCTCCGCCGCACGCTTGAGGAGGCTTCGGTGGATGGCCGGGTGCGGCGCTTCGCGCGCTCGTATCCGCGCTACCGGTCGGACCGCGATTCGGCGCGCCGAAGATACCGCGATGACGCGCTGCGCGAGCTGCTCTATCACGCGCGGCTAAGGTGAACCGCCGCCGCGATTTCGCCGCGGGGCCGCCCGGCGGGGCGCGATGAGCGCGTTACTCCGCCGCGCCAGTTTCGTCCTATGGGCATGGCGACCGCAGTACGTCCCCTGCCTGTTCGGCGAGGGCTGTCCACAGGGCGAACAAAGCGTTACACTTTCGTCGTGAAGACGAGTGTCATCGCCCCCCGCCCGGTGGACTCGGCCGAGGCGGATCACGAGGTGATCGCCCGCGTCCTGCGCGGCGACCGCAACGCCTTCGGCTCCCTCATCGGCCGTTACAGCGACCCGCTCTACCGCCATGCGTTGGGCATGACGGGGAGTCCGGACGTGGCCGAGGACATCCTGCAGGCGTCGTTCATCAAGGCGTACGCGCACCTCGCGGAGGTGCATGGCCGCTTCGATGCGTGGATCTTCCGGATCGTGGCGAACGGGTGCAAGGACTGGCTGAAGAACATCCGTCGCACGCACCTGAGCTACGAGGAGGACGATCAGCCCTCCGCGTTCGCGACACCGGAGGATGAACTGGACCGTACGGAGCTGCGGTCGGATCTGGACCGTGCGCTGCAGGCGCTGGCGCCGTCGCTCCGCGAAGCGTTCGTGATGAAGCACGTGGAAGGCCGGTCATACGAGGAGATGGCCGACCTGCTGGGCACAACGGTAGGGGCGCTGAAGATGCGCGTACATCGCGCGCGTGAGGCGCTCCAGGCCCTTCTCGAGGACAAGTACGCATGATGCACGACAACCTGGATCCCAAGGAGCCGCGGACGCCGAAGACGCGTGAGACGCCGGTGGAGCGCCCCCTCGCCGACCGCGAGGTGCCGCTGACCGGACGGACCGGATCCGCGATGCTCAACGCGTGGCTGGATGGTGACGTGCCGGAGACCGCGGCGCGCCACGGCGATCTCGCGCGCGATGTCGATTTCTGGAAGCGGCTGGAGCGTGAGCTGACGGCGCGGAAGGCGACGACGGCGCCGGCGCACGTGTACGGCCAGATCATGGCCTCGCTGCCGCTGGCGGCGCCGGGGGCGGCGGTGAAGTGGTACAACAAGCCGGTCTCGGTGACGCCGCTGACGGCGGCCGCCGTGGCGGCGGCGACGCTCGCGCTCGGCATGGCGATCGGCGCGGAGCTGCTGGCGAAGTAGCCGCGGCACGGGCGAAGGAACGAGCGCCGGTCCCCGACAGGGGCCGGCGCTCTTCGCATCCTGGGGTGGATAGTGGGAGGGTGGGGTACTGCCGACTCTCGATGATCGACCGTCGATGAGGCATGACCATGATGGTGTGGCACGGTGCCACACTATTTTGGTCATGCCTTATCGAGAGTCGGTCATCGAAGGTCGGCCTTAGCGTCTTCAGCCCACCAGCCGGCGCTCCAGGACGACCAGATCCACTCCCTTCTTGTAGAAGTCGGGCACGCGCCCGCTCTGCGCGAAGCCGCACTTCGCGAGCAGGCCGTGCGCGGCGGCGAGGACGGGATCGTCCGCGAGCTCCGCGACGATCAGCCGCGCGCCGCGCTCCTGCATGCGCGCGCAGGCCGCGCTCACCAGCGCGCTCGCCACGCCGCGGCGGCGGCGGGGCTCGAGCACGCTCACCCCGGCGAGCGAGGCCGCCCCATCGGCGCCCGCCACGGGGCCGAAGAGCACCACGCCGCGCAGCTCGCGCGCGTTGCCGGTGACGAGCGCGAGGTGCTCCTTGCTGCCGGTGGCGGCGTCCTCGATGATCTCGCGCGCGCGCTTCAGATACTTCTGCACGGCGGCGTCGGCCTTGAGCAGGGCGCGCGCGGCCTGGAGGTCCTCGCGCTCGATCGGGCGGGCGACTGAACTGGTCTGGGTCATGGTCAGATGTGGACGGCACGCCCGAGCACGCCGAGCGCCGCTTCCTTCATCGTCTCGCTCAGCGTGGGGTGGGCGTGCACGGTGAGAGCGATGTCCTCGCTCGATCCGCGGAACTCCATCGCGAGCACGGCCTCGGCCACGAGCTCGCTCACCTGCGGGCCGATCAGGTGCGCGCCGAGCAGGGTGTCGGTGCGCGCGTCGGCCACGAGCTTGATGAAGCCGGTGCTCTCCCCCGCGGTCCGCGCGCGGCCGTTCGCGCTGAAGGGGAACTTGCCGACGCGCACCTCGCGCCCGCCTTCGCGCGCCTGCTGCTCGGTGAGCCCCACGGCGGCGATCTCGGGCCAGGTGTACACCACGGCGGGGATCGCGCCGTAGTGCATGCGCGCGGGCTTCCCCGCGATCACCTCGGCGGCGACGACCCCTTCCTCCTCCGCCTTGTGCGCGAGCAGCATCCCGCCCGCCACGTCGCCGATGGCGTACACGCGGGGCAGGCTGGTGCGCATCTGCGCATCCACCCGCACCTCGCCGCGCGGGCCGAGGGCGAGGCCGAGCGCCTTGGCGTCGACGCCGCGCAGCGCGGGCTTGCGCCCCACGGCCACGAGCACGCGGTCGGCGTCGAGCGTCTCCTTGGCCCCGTCCTTCTCGATCTCCAGCAGCACGCGCTTCTTCTCGACCGTCGCGCCCGTCACCTTCGTGCCGGTGCGGATGTCGAGCCCCTGCTTGCGGAAGGCGCGGTCCGCCTCCTTCACGATCTCGGCGTCGTAGCCGGGGAGGATGGCGGGCAACAGCTCGACCACCGTCACCTTCGCGCCGAGGCGGCGCCAGACGGAGCCGAGTTCGAGCCCGATCACGCCGCCGCCCACCACGACCAGATGCCGCGGCACCTCCGGGATCCGGAGCGCGCCGACGTTCGAGAGCACGCGCTCCTCATCGAAGGGGAGGAAGGGGAGCGCGATCGGGTCGGAGCCCGTGGCGATGATCACGTCCGCCGCGGTGAAGGTGGTCACGGTGCCGTCGGCCGCCTGCACGTCCACGACGTTGCCGCCCTTGAGCGTGCCGGTGCCCTGCGCCCACGTGACCTTGTGCTTGCGGAAGAGGAACTCGACGCCCTTGCAGTTGGCGGCGACGACGTCGTCCTTCCGCTTGTGCATCGCGGCGACGTCGATCGCGACCTTGCCGAAGGTGATGCCGTGCGCGGCGGCGTCCTGCTTCGCGAACTCGTAATGGTGCGAGGTCTCGAGGAGCGCCTTGCTCGGGATGCACCCGACGTTGACGCAGGTGCCGCCGAGGGTGCGGTCGCGCTCGACGCAGACGACGGACTTCCCGAGTTGCGCGGCACGAATGGCGGCCACGTAACCGCCGGGCCCGCCGCCGAGGACGAGGACGTCGCAGGTGCGATCGGCCATGCGGCTACTCGAGGAGCATGGCGGTGGGATCCTCCATCAGCTCCTTCACGCGCACGAGGAAGAGCACCGCGTGCTGTCCCTCGACGATGCGGTGATCGTACGAGAGCGCGAGGTACATCATGGGGCGGATCACCACCTGTCCCTTCTCGGCGATGGGGCGTTCCTGGATCTTGTGGAGGCCGAGGATGCCGGACTGCGGGTAGTTGAGGATCGGCGTGGAGACGAGGGAGCCGAAGACGCCGCCGTTGGTGATGGTGAAGGTGCCGCCGGTGAGGTCATCCATGGTGAGCTTGCCGTCGCGCGCGCGCTTGGCGGTGGCGGCGAGCTGCCGGCTGAACTCGATCATGCCGAGGCGGTCGGCGTCCTTGATGACCGGGACGACGAGTCCCTGGTCGCTCGCGACGGCGATGCCCAGGTTGACGTAGTGGCGGTAGACGATCGCGTCGCCGTCGACGATGGCGTTGATGCGCGGGTACGCCTCGAGCGCCATGCACGCGGCCTTCGCGAAGAAGGGCATGAAGGTGAGCTTCACCCCCTGCTCCTTCTCGATGCGCTCCTTGTGGCGGTCGCGGAAGGCGATCACCGCGGACATGTCCACCTCGTTGAAGGTGGTGAGATGCGCGGTGGCGTGCTGCGCCTGGAGGAGGTTCTCCGCGATGCGCTTGCGGCGCGTGGACATCTTCTCGCGGGTCTCGGCGCTCGGCGCGCGGGTCTCGGCGCTCGGCGCGCGGCGCTCGGCGCTCGGCGTTGCCGGCTCGGCGCTCGGCGCGCGGCGCTCGGCGCTCGGCGAGGGGGTGGGGCGCTCGGTGGCGCGGAGCATGTCCTCCTTCGTCACCGTGCCGCGGGGGCCGGTGGCGGGGACGGTGCTCGGGTCCACCTGGGTCTCGGCGGCGATGCGGCGGGCG
>DATKOH010000039.1:0-6921 GCA_035524735.1 Gemmatimonadaceae bacterium | reverse complement strand
GCGGCCGCCGCGGACAGTCCGCGGCAGGGCCGCTCGTCGTGCTTCCGGTACCGGGCATCAGCGCGATCGTTAAGATTCTTTACTCTTGCCGGCGGAGAGGGAGATCCGGCTCCACCGGCGCGACACCGAGCAACGGGACAGGCCATGGACCATACCCCCACTCCCAATCCGACGTCTGGCGGGCGCTGTGGATCCGCCGTGATCCTCGTGCTGCTGCTCACCATGACGCTCGCCGCGGTCGCGATGTCGGCGATGATCATGATGCGGAGCAGCGTCCTGCTCGGCGACTACTATGATCACGAGAACGACTTCCGGTACGCGGCGGAGGCGGCGCTGGCGATGGGCAAGGCGCAGCTGGAGAAGGACACCACGCTGGCGCTCCCCGACAGCGGATACATCACGCTGATCTCGGGCGGCACGATCATGGGCGCGGATGGATTCGCCGTCCCGCGCGTGCACGTGAACGTCTACGCCGGCGTCACCGGCAACTCGACGGGACAGTTCGGGCAGTACGCGAGCATCGTCGCGGAGGCGTACGACTTCACCGGCACGCGCTACGTGCGGCGCCTGGAGTTGCAGGCCGAGAACTTCGCGCGTTTCGCGATGTTCACCAACCACTGGCCCGGCGTGTGCTACGCGACGGGCGAGTTCATTCGCGGCCGCGGGCACAGCAACGAGAACTGGCAGTCCTGCGGCTCGCCCAATTACTTCGACACCATCTCGGCGCACTTCGCCGCGACCGGCGGCGCCCCCTTCTACCACAAGGGCCACATCGACGGCGCGCCCTTCATCGCGATCCCGCCGGTGACCAAGCTCGCGATCATCCATACGCGCGCGCTGGACGGGAACCTGGACATCATCCCGCACGGGAACGACGCGAACAACGTGCGCACGCGCATCGAGTTCGTGGCGATCGACCTCGACAACGACGGCGACATCAACGGCGATGCGGAAGGCTTCCTGCGCGTCTACCAGGGCGTGAACTCGAACGACGTCCGCGCGGACCGCAGCGGGACGCACGGTCCGGATGACCAGTGCGGCGACTGGCACATCGACTCGCTCACCGTGCCGCGGCACGCGACCTTCTTCCCGGTGTCGGAGCACAACCACCTGGGCAGCGGCAGCTGGATGGAGGCGCGCTTCGCCGGCGCGCCGCCTGCCGACATGTATCCCGGCGGAGGCGGCCCGAACAACAACCAGCGCGACGTGATCATGCAGAACCCGGGATTCCGCTGTTATCCGCGCGGCGATCCGCACCTCGTGGCCACCGAGCGGCCGCAGAAGCTCTCGCTGCCCGCGCCCGTTCCCGCCGACTGGCAGAAGGGAGGCGAGGACACGACCTTCACCGACAGCACCACCTTCGGCTACTGGGAGAAGTGGGGCGGCCCCAGCGGGAACACCACCGCAGCGCTCTCCACCATCGCCGCGGGGAGCCCGTACGAGGGGTACAAGCAGCAGGACCTCTGGCTCTGGCCCCTCTACAAGTCGATCAATCCCGGTTCACACGGCGCCATCCACGTGCACGGCCCGATCGCCATGAGCGGCGTGCTGCGCGGCCGCGTCACCGTGTACGCCGCCACCACCGGCGGCAAGCACGGCCAGGTGGCGTACATCGATGATCTCGTGTACGCGCAGGATCCGTCGTCCGTGCTCTGCGCGAACCTGCTCGGCGTGCTCTCGGACGAGGACCAGACCGTCGCCGACAACGCGATCAACTCGCCGTCGCGGGCGGGGGGCGGCAAGCCCTACCGCTGGAGCGACGGCGACGACAACGGCATGCTCACCGCGAACGATTTCGTCTTCCACGGCGTGATGATGAGCCGCACCGGCTCGATCACGGTGGAGAACTATGGATCCCATGCCGAGAACCTCAAGCATTGCGGCGCCGCCAATAGCGGCCGCGGCTGCATCCGCCAGGCCGGCGGCGTGATCCAGAACACCATCGCCCCCACCTTCACCAACAGCGGCGACGGCTACGGCGAGAATCGCAGCGTGGACCAATGCCTCACGCAGCAGTCACCCCCGTACTTCCCCGTCACCGGCCGCTACATCGACAACCGCTTCTACGAGATGGACCCCGCCCGCTTCAACGTGGTCTCCCTCTTCCAGAACCTGCAGGCGGGCTACTAACCACTCCCCACTCGCTTCTCGCGCGAAGAGCGCCGGCGCCCCCCGCGCCGGCGCTCTCTTGTTACTGGCAGTCCTCCTGCCACCTCGGCATATTCCACTCCCCCCACCACTTCCGCCCCTCCCACTCGCCACTCTCCACTCGCGTCCCCTGGCCAGTCGCCAGTCGCGCCCCTCCCACCCACGCCCCACTCGCCACGATGCCACTCCCGCTCCAGAAGACCCCCTTCCACCAATTCCACGTCGCCCTCGGCGCCAAGATGGTCCCCTTCGCCGGCTTCGAGATGCCCGTCCAGTACCCCACCGGCATCACCGCCGAGCACCGGAACATCCGCGAGGGGTGCGGCGTGTTCGACGTGAGCCACATGGGGGAGTTCATGATCACGGGCCCCGACGCCGTCGCCTTCGTCAATCACGTGACGACGAACGACGTCGCCGCGCTCGCGCTGGGGCAGGTGCACTACTCCACCATCCTCAACGAGCGCGGCACGATCGAGGATGACTGCCTCGTCTATCGCTTCGCCGACCGGATCATGATGGTGGTGAACGCCTCCAACCGCGCGAAGGACCTGGCGCACGTCATGAAGTACGCGCCGCGCTTCGCGGTGAAGGTGGAGGACGCGAGCGACCGGATCGCGCTGCTCGCCGTGCAGGGGCCGAAGACGGCGGCCATCCTCCAGCCGCTCACGAAGAGCGATCTCTCGGCGATCGGTTACTACCATTTCGTGGAGGGGGAGATCGGCGGCGTGAAGGCGGTCATCTCGCGCACCGGCTACACGGGCGAGGACGGCTTCGAGCTCTATCACGACGCCAAGGACTCCGCGAAGCTCTGGCAGGCGCTCATGGCCACCAAGGCGATCGCCCCCGCCGGGCTCGGCTGCCGCGACTCTTTGCGCCTCGAGATGGGGATGGCGCTCTACGGCAACGACATCGACGACACCGTGACGCCGCTCGAAGCCAACCTCGGCTGGCTCGTGAAGCTCAAGAAGGGGGACTTCGTGGGGCGCGACGCGCTGGTGGCGCAGAAGGAGAAGGGGGTCCCGCGGAAGCTCGTGGGCTTCACCAGCGAGGAGCGCGTCTTCCCGCGCCACGGCTACCCGGTGTTCGTGGACGGCGCGCCGAGCGGCGAGGTGCGGAGCGGGACGAGCAGCCCGTCGCTGGGCATCGCTATCGGGACGGCGTACGTGCCGGCCGCCGCGGCGAAGGAGGGGGGAACGCTCGAGATCGAGATCCGCGGGAAGCGCGTGCCGGCGCGGATCGTGAAGATGCCCTTCTGGACGAAGGGGTCCCACCTGTAGGCCGGGCACGGCGCGCGAGCGGGCCACCAGGGCGGGGAAGGGGAATGATGCGAGTCGCCATCCTCACGATCAGCGATGCGGGGGCGCGCGGCGAACGGGCCGACGCGTCGGGGGATGCCATCGCGGCGTGGGCGGCGGGGAAGGGGTGGAGCGTCGCCGAGCGGAGGATCGTGCCCGATGACACCGTGGCGATCGCGTCGGCGATCATCGGATGGTGCGACTACGACGCGGCGGACCTGGTGCTCACCACCGGCGGCACGGGGCTGGCGGCGCGCGACGTGACGCCGGAGGGGACGCGCGCGGCGCTCGAGCGGGAGGCGCCGGGGATCGCGGAGTGGCTGCGGCTGAGCGGGGCGGCGCGTTTCCCGCGCGCCGTGCTGTCGCGCGGCGTCGCGGGGGTGCGGGCGCGCACGCTCGTGGTGAACCTCCCCGGGTCGCCGTCGGGGGTGAAGGACGGGCTCGCGGCGCTGGAGGCGGTGGTGGAGCACGCGGTGGCGATCGCGCGCGGCACGGTCACGTCGCACGACGCGGGGGGAACGGCGTGAAGGTCCTCCTGACGCTCACGGACGTGGAGCCCGCGGTGCGGCTCAACGCGATGCTCGAGGGGGCGGGGATCCAGACCGCGCTCGTGAGCCCGATGGACGACATCGCGGGGGCGCTCGCGCGCGAGAAGCCCGATGTGATCGTGCTCACGGGCGGGCTGAGCGAGCCCTCCACCGTGCACCTGGTGCGGCGCCAGCTCTGGAACGGCGCGAGCGTGGTGGGGCTGGCGGACGTGGCCGACGCGTCGGTCATGGCGCGGCTGCGCGAGCTCGGCTACTCCGAGGTGTACGCGAAGCCCGCGGACCTCGACGAGGTGGCGGCGGGGATCCGGCGGCTCGGCGACCGCCGGCGGCTGGCGCAGGAGACGGGGCTCATCGGGGAGAGCGAGCCGCTGCGCGAGGTGCTGGTCAAGATCGAGCAGATGGCGCCGGTGTCGAGCACGGTGCTCATCGAGGGGGAGAGCGGCACGGGGAAGGAGCTGGTGGCGCGCGCGCTGCACCGGCTGAGCCCGCGGCGCGCGAAGCCCTTCATCGCCGTGAACATCGGCGCGCTCCCCGAGACGCTGCTCGAGAGCGAGCTCTTCGGGCACGAGAAGGGGGCGTTCACCGGCGCGGCGGAGCGGCGGCTCGGCCGTTTCGAGCTGGCGAACGGAGGGACGCTCTTCCTCGACGAGATCGGCGAAGCGCCGCCGAGCACGCAGGTGAAGCTGCTGCGCGTGCTCGAGCAGCGCGAACTGATGCGCGTGGGCGGGACGCAGCCTATCAAGGTGGACGTGCGGGTGGTGGCGGCGACGAACCGCCCGCTGCGGGAGGAGGTGGAGGCGGGGCGCTTCCGCGCGGACCTGTACTACCGGCTGGACGTGCTCACGATCTACCTGCCGCCGCTGCGCGACCGGCGGGAGGACATCCCGCTGCTGGTGCGGAGCTTCGTGCAGGAGTTCTCGAAGGCGCACGACCGCGCCTTCCACGGCATCAGCGCCGACGCGATGCAGATCCTCACGGACTACGAATGGCCGGGGAACGTGCGCGAGCTGCGGAACCTGATCGAGAGCATGGTGGTGCTCTCGCCGGGGCGGGAGATCACGGCGGCGGACATCCCGCGCGAGTTGCGGGAAGGGGGACGCGCCCGTCTCCTCCCGGTGCACGTGGGTCCCGTGCTGCGCGCGCAGGACGCGGCCGGGGGGCGCGAGCTGGAGTTCATCGTGCGCTCGCTGGTGGAGTTGAAGCTGCAGATGGAGGAGCTGCGCCGGCGCGTGGACGAGGTGCGGAGCGACCGGGGGGTGCGCGGGGAGATGGTGGGGGAGGTGCACGCGGTGCCGGCGACGCCGGCGCTGGGGGTGCCCGCGTTCGAGGAGTCGGCGCCGCGGCCCGCGGCGCTGGAGATCCCGGCGAAGGCGACGATGGCGGAGATCGAGCGGGCGGCGATCGTGCACGCCCTGGCCGAGTGGAAGGGGAACCGAAGGAAGGCCGCGGAAGCGCTCGGGATCGGCGAGCGGACGCTGTACAGGAAGTTAAAGGAGTATAACTTGGCCGATGGGCTATAGCTTGATTTTCCAACCGGTTACGGGGATATTCGCGCAGCCCCTCGCGTCTCCTCGACGCGCCACATCCAACTTGGAATCGAGGGAATGGCGCTGAACGTGCCGGGCCCATCGCACTCCCACATCGCCGGCAGCGTGCTGCCGATCAAGCGCGCGGAGGAGCTCCTGCTCTCTCTGCCGGGCGTGCTGTCCGCGCGCATCATCGCGGCGGAGGACGGCGCGGTGAGCGAGATCCACATGCTGACGACGGCGGAGGTGGATCCCAAGCGCACGGTGCGGAACGTGGAGAGCGCGCTGATCGCGCACCTGGGGATGAAGGTGGACCACCGGAAGATCTCGATCGCGCAGAGCGTGGATCCGGTGCCGCCGCGGGAGAAGGCGCGGGAGGAGAGCGCGGCGGCGGTGCAGGACGTGATCCGGCGGGAGACGCTGCCGAGCCGGATGATCTATTTCGAGGACGTGGAGGTGCGCCGGTCGCGGGTGCGGGGGGTGACCTGCCGGGTTACCCTGCGGAAGGGGGAAGCGTCCTACAGTGGAGAGGCCGAAGGAGCCGAGACGGAGCGTTCGCGGGCGGAGCTCGCGGCGCGGGCGGCCCTGTTGGCGATCGCGCAGGCGGAGACGGAGGCGCAGTTCGTGGCGGTGGAGGGCTGCAAGATGTTCGAGGCCTTCGACGCGGAATTCGTCTTCGTGGGGATCTCGGCGCGGAGCGGGCGGGAGCGGGTGCTGTTGACGGGGAGCTGCATGGTGAAGGAGAGCCCGGAGACGGCGAGCGTGCTCGCGGTGCTGGACGCGACGAACCGGTGGCTGGGCCGGACGCACTGAGTTCCGGCTGAGGGATAGGGATGACGAGTGTGACGTGGATCACGCGGGGGCGCGAGGCGCCGTCGCGGCTTCGTTGTCGGTAGCGGTGGGCGAACCGGACCCTGGCAAGGAACTTCCCAAGCGAACCCTTCGATCGGACAAACGAAACGAACCCCCGTTCTCGGCTGAAGAGTAGTTAGCGAAGCTGAGCGGGCAAGACCAAGCAGTTGAGCGGAGCCAACCCTTTTGCGTGTTCCGGCGGATGCCGGGCACGACATCGGTACCTAAAGGGAGGTGACGCGAGATGACGCATCTTTTCCATGCTTGGGCGAAGCTCGCCAAGTGGCTGAAGAACATTCCGGCCAGCTTTGAATCGTTCACGTGGCAATAACCGTGGGCGGGGGTTCTCGACCTACTATGCGAAACCGAGTTCAGAGATTCGTGGCCTTGACCTTTTTCGGTGCTCTAGCGCTTGGAGCAGCGATATTTTGGTTTGGGCCTGCAGTCTCTGCCGGCAACGTTCGAGCAGTTCTCGTGCTCGCCGGCCTCGCGCTCGCATCGGAGTTGCTTGGCCATAGCCTGGCTAGCGGCGCGATTGGCTCGATCACGTTT
>DATKOH010000038.1:0-14600 GCA_035524735.1 Gemmatimonadaceae bacterium | reverse complement strand
AGGAGAATCTGCCATGTTCGCCCGCCGCTTCCTCACCGGTGCGCTCGCCGCCGGGGCGTTGTTCGCCTGCAGCGAAGGCACCGCTCCGCGCCAGTCGCACGACACGGCCGAGCAGGGTCCTCCCACTTCCCTCGGGGATCGCGTCGCGCTCGGCCGTCATGTGCGGGTGCTCCGGTGGCAGCGTGCGCTCGCCGATCCGGTGACGGGTTCCGCGACGCTCGGCCCGCGGGGGGGGACGATCAAGGTGGGGACGCTGGCCACCTTCACGGTGCCGGCCGGCGCGCTGACGCGGAACACGACGATCACGGTGACGGCGTTGCCCGGGCGCCACGTGGTGTTCCAGGGGCAGCCGTCGGGACTGCAGTTCGCGACGCCGGCGACGCTCGCGATCTTCCTGGCCAACACGAATGGGCGCGGTCAGGTCAAGCTGCGCGGCACGCTGCTGGGCGGCTACATCGCGTCGCCGGAGCAGATCGGGAGCGATGATGGCGTGGACGACAGCGAGGACAACCCGGCCGCGACCGATGTCCTGTTCTCGAAAGTGACGCTGCCGGTGCCGCACTTCTCGGTGGTGATCCTCGCGTCGCAGCGGACGACCGGGTGGGATGGCGGCGCGCAGTAATCCTGCCCCGCGGTCACTCACTCCCGCCACGCTCATGGATCCCTCTCTGACGAACGCGCAAGCCGACCATGCGCCGCGCGCCGCCGAGGCGCTGCGCATCGCGGATCGGGCGCGGCAGCTCGAGCGCGAGGGGAGCGCGCGTGAGGCGCTCGTGGAGTTCGATCTGGCGCTCTCGCTGCTGGAGCGGCAGCGACCGTCGCCGGCGTTCGCCGACATCCTGCGGTGGAAGGGCACGCTGCTGCGCGAGACCGGGGATCTCGGGGGCGCCGCGGGGACGTACGCCCGAAGCCTCGACATGGCGCGGCGGCTGCCGTACGCGGGGGGGATCGCCAACGTGCTCAACTGCCAGGCGATCGTGGCGCAGCGGCGCGGGGAGACGGCGCTGGCGCGGCGGCTGTTCGCGGAGGCGGGGCTGAACGCGGTGCACGCCGGGGAGCGGCGGCTGTTCAGCATCATCGAGCAGAACCTCGGCGCGCTCGCGATGGTGCAGGGCGACCTGCGGGATGCCGCCGCGCGGTTCAAGGTGAGCCTGCGGGGCTTCCGAGACATGGGCGACGACGAGGGGGCGTGCTGGGTGCTCGGCAACCTGGCGCGGCTGCAGTCCGCCACGGGCGAGGGGGAGGCGGCGATGCGGTCGTCGGAGGAGGCGCTGGCGATCGCGCAGCGTCTCGAGCACCGGCCGCTGGAAGGGGCGATCGAGCTGGCGCGCGTGGAGATCCTGGTCGGGGCGGGGCGGGCGGAGGAGGCGGAGCATGCGTGCCGGCGCGGGCTCGCGATCGCGGAGCGCGCGGGGGACCGTGCGCGCCGGGCGGAGGGGCTGCGGCTGCTGGCGCTGATCGCGCGGGAGCGCGGCGACTACGAGCGGGCGACGCGGTCGCTGGACGAGGCGCGCGGGCTCGCGCGCGAGAGCGAGGACGCGCTCCTTGCGGCGGAGGTGGAGCGCGACGCGGGGGATGTGTGGCACCGGCGCGGCGAGGGAGGGCCGGCGCGGATGGCGTGGGAGCAGGCGCTGGCGCGCTTCCGTGCGCTGGGGGCGTCGGTCGAGGTGCGGGCCGTGGAAGGGCGGCTCGCGGCGGCGGCGTAGGTGCGCGTGCGCCCGGATTCGCCGTCCGCCGCCCGCGCCGAGGAGGGGGCGCCGCGCGCCCTCATCCAGCGCGCTCCGGAGGGTTACCTTGGAACGCGCGGTGCAGTCGCACAGGGGGGAAATCCACCCGGGGGCGCGTTGGAATTCGGGCTCGAGAGCATCATCGGCGAGAGCGATGCCATCCGCGACGCGGTCGATCGGGCGCGGAAGGTGGCGGCGAGCCGGCTCACGACCGTCCTGATCGTCGGCGAGACGGGGACGGGGAAGGAGCTGTTCGCGCGCGGCATCCACTACGAGGGCGCGTCGCGCGGCGAGCCGTTCGTGGCCGTGAACTGCGCGGCGATCCCCGAGACGCTGCTGGAGAGCGAGCTCTTCGGGCATGAGAAGGGGGCGTTCACGGATGCGCGCGCGCAGAAGCGCGGGCTGATGGAGCTGGCCGGCACGGGCACGCTCTTCCTGGACGAGATCGGCGAGCTGCCGCCGCGCCTGCAGCCGAAGCTGCTGCGCGCGCTGGAGGAGCGCCGGGTGCGGCGCCTGGGCGGGCTGCAGGAGATCGAGATCGGCTGCCGGATCATCACGGCCGCGAACAACTCGCTGCACGACGCGGTGGCGCGGCTGGAGTTCCGGGAGGACCTGTACTACCGGCTGAACGTCTTCCGGATCGCGCTGCCGCCGCTGCGGCAGCGGGCGGGGGACGTGGACCATCTGGCGCGGCACTTCCTGGCGGAGCTGGCGCGGCAGCAGGACCTGGAGCCGAAGACGCTGGCGCCGGAGGCGGTGGCGGCGCTGCGCGGGCACACGTGGCCGGGGAACATCCGCGAGCTGAAGAACGTGATCGAGCACGCGGCGATCCTGAGCGAGGGGCAGACGATCGGCGCGGAGCACCTGATGATCCAGCAGCGCATGTCGCTGCCGGCGTCGCACGCGGCGCAGGGGTCGCTGCGGGAGATCGTGATCCCGCCGGAGGGGAAGTCGCTGGCGCAGGTGGAGCGCGAGGCGGTGCTGGCGACGCTGCAGATCACGAACGGGAACCGGAGCGCGGCGGCGCGGATCCTGGGGATCTCGCGGCCGACGCTGGCGCGGAAGCTGCGCGAGTACGGGATCCTCGCGGGCAGCATGGAGCCGCCGGAATGACGCCGCGCGAGCTGAAGGGGATCCCGCCGGAGCTGGCCGCGCGGATCGCGGAGGGGCTCGCGCTGGAGCGCGCGGGGCAGCGCGCGGCGGCGCGCGCGATCTACGAAGGCGCGCTGTACGCGCTGGAGCGCGCGGAACATCATGCGGCCACCGCGAGCGCGCTCCTGCGCTGGACGGGGCGCACCTACGCCGACGACGCGGACATCGAGGCGGCGTTCGACTGCTACGCCGCGGCGCTCGCGGTGGCGATGGCGAACGGCGACCGTCCGGCGGTGGCGAGCGTGGTGAACCTGATGGCGATCGCGGAGCAGCAGCGCGGCGACTTCGACGAGGCGATGCGGCTGTACCGGCGCGCGGTGAAGTACGCGAGCCTCGCCGGCGAGGAGACGCTGGTGGCGATGATCGAGCAGAACCTGGGCACGATCGCGGGGCTGCGCGGCGACCAGCCGACGGCGCTCACGCACTACCGGGCGGCGCTCGCGGGCTACCGGCGGCTCGGGATGGAGGCCCCGGTGGGCGGGCTGCTCAACAACCTGGGGATGTGCTACGCGCAGATGCGGCGCTTCCGCTCGGCGGAGGAGACGTACGAGGAGGCCTACGCGGCGGCCGGCCGGTCGGGGGACGCGGGGACGCAGATCGCGGTGGCGGTGAACCGGGCCGAGCTGTTCATCGCGCGGCGGGACTTCGCGGCGGCGCGGCAGTGGTGCGACACGTCGGTGATGCTCGCCGAGCAGACGGGGGACCAGCGCGCGCTCGGCGACGCGTACAAGCACTACGGCGTGATCGCGCGCGAGATCGGGGATTTCAGCGGCGCCGAGGAGTTCCTCGGGCGCGCGTGGCAGATCGCGGAGCAGCGGCACGAGCTGGTGCTGGCGGCGCACACGGCGCGGGAGCGCGCGGAACTGTACCGGCGGCAGGAGCGGAACCGGGACACGCTGCGCGAGCTGAACACGGCGCACCGCCTCTTCTCGCAGCTGCGGGCGCGGCGCGACGTGGTGGAGACGCGGCGGAAGCTGGGCGAGCTGGAGGGGAAGTTCCTCGAGATCGTGCGCGAGTGGGGCGCGAGCATCGAGTCCAAGGACAACTACACGAGCGGCCACTGCGACCGCGTGGCCGACTTCGCGTGCACGCTGGCGCGGATGGCCGGCTTCGACCCGGAGTCGCTGTTCTGGTTCCGCGCCGGGGCGCTGCTGCACGACGTGGGCAAGCTGATCGTGCCGTCGAGCATCCTGAACAAGCCCGGGCCGCTCACGCCGGAGGAGCGCGCGCTCATGGAGCGCCACCCCGCCGCCGGCGAGAAGATGCTCGCGGGGATCGAGTTCCCGTGGGACATCAAGCCGATGATCCGGAGCCACCACGAACGGTGGGACGGCACGGGGTACCCGGACCGGATCGCCGGCGACGAGATCCCGATCGCCGCGCGCATCCTCTGCCTGGCCGACGTGTGGGACGCGCTGACGACGGACCGCCCGTATCGCCCCGCGTTCCCGCGCGAGAAGGCGATGGAGATCATGGCGTCCGATTCCGGGAAGGCGTTCGATCCCGCGCTGTTCACGCTCTTCCGGAGCGTGACCGAGCAGCCGGCGCTGCCGCAGGCGGCGCCGTTCGGGCGCCCGGCGGTCTCGCCCATGCGCGAGCGGGCGGCATCGTGACCGGCGCGCCGATCCGGGTGCTGGTGATCGTCGAGAGCGAGGGCGACGTGCGGCGCCTGCACGGCGCCGTCGCCGGGCGCGCGTCGCAGTTCGAGCTCGTGCACGTGACGCGCGTGCACGAGGCGATGAAGCGGCTGCGGGATCCCGGCCGTTTCGACGCGGTGCTGCTCGACCTCGGGCTCCCGGATGGCGAGGGGCTCGAGCCGCTGGAGCAGCTGCACGAGGCCGCGCCGAAGACGCCGATCATCGTCATGAGCCACGTGGAGGACGAGGAGCTGGCGATGCGGGCGCTCAAGGCGGGGGCGCAGGACTCGCTCGTGAAGGGGCAGGTGGACGGGCAGCTGCTCGTGCGCGCGATCCGCTACGCCATCGAGCGCCAGCAGCTGCACGCGGCGCTGCGCGAGATGTCGCTCGTGGACCCGCTCACCCAGCTCTACAACCGCCGCGGGCTGATCACCCTCGCCCGCCAGCTCTACAAGGTGGCCGACCGCATGAAGCGGCGCGTCTTCCACATCTTCGTGGACCTGGACGGCCTCAAGATGATCAACGACACCCTCGGCCACGGCGTGGGCGACCGCGCGCTGATCGAGACGACGGACCTGCTCAAGGAGACGTTCCGCGACTCCGACGTCATGGCGCGCCTGGGCGGCGACGAGTTCGTCGTGCTGGCGATGGAGAACGCGGGCGCCGACGCGGAGATCTGGACGCAGCGGCTGCAGGACAACCTGCGGCAGCGCAACGCGCGCGCCGACCGCGACTATCCGCTGAGCCTGAGCGTCGGGATCGTCTGGTACGACCCGGATGCGCCGCGCGCGCTCGACGACCTGCTCGAGCGCGCGGACAGTCTCATGTACCAGGAGAAGCGCGCGAAGCGGCTGTCGCCGGCCGGGGGGATCATGCTCCCGACGCCGTCCAAGCCCTTCCCCGCCTACCTCACGCGCGCGGACTGAGCGCGCGCCCCGCGGGGCGCGCGCCCGGTCCGGGGATCACGCGCCTTCCACGATGATCAGGTACTTGGACGTCGACCAGAACTCGGCCGGCTGCACGATGTGCAGCTCGCCGTTGAACTTCCCCGTCGAGTCCTTCCCCGCCTCGATCAGCGACGGATCCTGCCGCGACACCACCTTGTAGGGCTTGTCGGTGATGTGCAGCGTGATCGCCACGTCGTCCCACTTGTTGATCGCGGTGAACTGCGCCTGGTCGAGCTTCCGCGCCGGGACGAGCGCCTTGCTGCCGAAGAAGAGGAACTTGGAGCCCTCCTCCGTGATGATCCCCTTCTTCATGAGCTCATCCTTGGTGCCCACGACGTAGAACACCGTGTTCTCCTGCTTCCGCAGGGCGAGCATGGTGTCGGTGACGGCGGCCTTCGTGGTGGTGAGCTCCGTGTTCGCGGTGGTGAGGCTGTCGATCTGGATGTGCATCGCCACCATCTCCTGCTCCTTCTGCGCGAGCTGCTGCTGCATGCCGGCGATCGTCGCCTCGTAGGTCGCGACCTGCCCGGTGAGGGCGCTGTTCTTCTCGGTGAGCGACTTCACGCGCGAGCGGCTCTGGTTGAGCAGCGCGGTCACCTGCTGGACCTTCTCCATCAGGCTCGCGCGGTACGCGGCCTGCGGGTCGGCGGGCGCCTCGCCCTTGCTGTCGAGCGGGACCTTGGGCTTCACCCCCTTCACCTGCGACAGCTCCTTGTCGATGTCGGCGAGGAGCTGCGTGGTCTGCTGGAAGCCCTGCAACAGCGAATCCTGCTGCGCGGAGATCGCCTTCACCTGGGCGAGCTTCGTGTTCAGGATCGTGATGGAATCGGGCTTGGACGCGCTGGTGCCGCCGCCGGAGCCGATCTTCTCGCACGCGAGCGTGGTGAAGGCCAGCACGAAGAGCACGGGAACGTGCCGCATTGATTTCACTCCTGGAAGTTGTGGTGGGACGCCGGAAATCTCGCCGAATTCCCGCGCCCAGGCAACGGACTTTCTGACCGATTTCGGGACGTGTACGGCTAGTGCTCCGCTGTCAGCCGGTTGATGCGGGCGTGCGCATCCTTCACGACCGGCTGCAGCTCCGGATCGGCGTTCTTCCAGAGGTCCGCGAGCTTGCCGTAGGAGTCGATGGCCCGCTTCCGGTCCCCCTTCGACTCGTAGATCTCGCCCAGCCGCTGGTACGTGAGCGCGAGGTAGTACGCGTCGCCCATCACCCGATACGGTCCCGCGGGGCCCAGGTATCGCTCGTAATAGGCCTGCGCCGAGTCCATCTGACCGAGCTTGGCGTAGGCCTGCGCGATCTCGCTCACGCCGCAGAGCACGCACTGGTTCTCGACGCGTCCGGCCTGGAAGGACGCGATCGCCTCGGCGTATTTCCCCTGCGCGAGCGCGATCTGGCCGGCGGCAATGAACTGGTCCGGATCCGCGCGGCGGACTCCCTCGGGGACGGCGCGCGCGTACTCGGCGAGGAGGCGCTGGGCTTCGTCGGGGCGGCCCGCCATGGCGTACGCCTCGGCCAGCTGCGCGTACGGCCGGTCGGAGGGGGACATCGCGGACAGGGGGTGCTTGGCGACGGCGGTCGCGAGCGCGGCGCGCGCGGCGGCGGGATCGTTCCGCAGGGTGACGTCGATCGCGGCGATGTTCAGCCACCCACTGTACCAGCCGTTCCCGTCGCCGCGGGCGTCGGCGAGCGCGGCACCGCGCCGGAACTGCTGCTCGGCGTCGGAGAGGCGGCCCTGCACGGCGGCCGTGGAACCGAGGTCGCGCGAGACGTTCGACTGCCAGTACTGGCTGCCGCGCTGCGCGTCGGCGAGTTCCTTGAGTTCGCGCTCGGCCGCGGCGTAGTCGCCCCGGTAGGAGGCCATCCCCCACGCGGTGCGACGGCCCACGGGATCGCCCGGGCGATCGTGCCGCCAGCGCGCGAGCGTGGAGTCGGCGGCCGCCGGGCGGTGGAGGAGGAGCTGCGCGCGCAAGGCGTGGAAGTAGCAGTAGCCGAACTTCCCGGACTCCGTGCAGCGCACGGCGAGGCTCTCCGCTTCGGCGTACTGCCCCTCGATGAAGAGGGCGAGCGAGAGGTTGTTGAGCGCGGTCGTGTTGTCGGGGTCGATGGCGAGCATCGCGCGGTAGGCCGCCATGGACTTCTTCGGGTCGTGATCGACCACGTCGAAGTACCAGGCGATGGTCGACTGCTTCTCCATCTCGGGGAGCCGGTCGCGGTAGCGGTAGGCGCGGGTGGAGGCGTCGACGACCTTGCCGTAGTCGCCGCCCATGTTCGAGATGACCACCGCGAGCTTGCGCCACGCCATGGCGAAGGCCGTGTCGATCGCGACGGCCTCCTGGAGCATCTGGATCGCGGCCTCCTCCTGCATCGCGTCGGCGAGCCGGTCGCCCTGCGTGTACTTGCGCAGCGCATCGAGCGACGCGGTGGTGACGCGCTCGAGCGGCTGGTCGGCGCGGATGCTGACGAGCGATTCGCCGATGCGTTCGCGGAGCGCGCGGGAGAGGCGGTCGAGCGCGGGGATGAGCTCGGCGTCGCTGGCGGCGGTCTCGCGCACGGCGGTGAGCGACGCGCCGTCGGCGGCGGCGACCACCTTCGCCGACACGACGTAGCTCTTGCCCACGGGGTCGATCTCGCCGACGACCACGGCGGGCACGCCCTCGCGCACGGCGACCTCGCGCGCGAGGTCGGGGGTGAGCAGGGTGTTCGCCGGCTTCTTCATGCGGGCGAGCGCATCGGAGACGGCCTGCCCGTCCATGAGCTTCACGGACTGCGACTGCGAGAGGTCGACGCGGAAGGCCTCGGTGAGCGTGGGGCCGAGGGTGCTGTCGGTGGAGCGGTTCTCGAACTCCGCGAGGAGGATCGGCTGGCGTTCCTTGAGGATCCCCTTGGCCTGCAGCGTGCCGACGGAGCCGATGCCCATCACGCGCATCACGGTGTAGCCGATGACGACGAGCGCCAGCGCGCCGAAGGCGAGCCCGCCGCCGAGGATGGCGCGGCGCCAGGTGAGGAATCGCTTCACGCCCGCATCGGGGACGCGGAAGGTGCCGGTGGTGGCGGCGATCATGCGCTCGCGCTCGAGGCGGCCGGTGGCGAGCATGACGGGGAGGCCGATCGCGAGGAGGACGGCGGCGCCGGGGACGACCCAGTCGGGGAGGCCGAGCTTGGCGCGCAGCAGCCAGACGACGGCGAGCACGGCGACGGACGCGACGGCGAAGAGCGCGGTGACGCGCACCGGGTGCGCGCGGCGGAGCGCGGCCTCGGCGCCCGAGGTGAGCGCGGCGGCGGCGGGCTGCGCGCCGGTGGGGGCCATGCCGCCGCTGGGCGTGGCCATCGCCTGCAGCTGCGTGAAGAGCTCGTCGGCGCGCTGCACGCGGTCGGCGGGCTTCTTCTCGAGGCAGCGCATGACCAGCGTGTTGAGCGCGGGGGGCACGGAGGGGCGCTGCGCACCGAGCGGGGCCGGCGCGAGGGTGACGTGCGCCGCGAGCACCTGCTGCGGCGACATGCCGCTGAACGGCGGGCGGCCGCAGAGCATCTCGTACGCCATCGCGCCGAGCGCGTAGAGATCGGCGCGGTGGTCGACGTGCGGGTCGGCGGCCGCCTGCTCGGGCGCCATGTACGCGGGGGTGCCGAGCGCGACGCCGAGGGAGGTGAGCGAGGAGGAGCCGGCCGCGGCGCTCATCGCCTTCGCGACGCCGAAGTCGGTGACGACGGCGTGCTGGCCGGAGATGAGGATGTTGTCGGGCTTGATGTCGCGGTGCACGACGCCGCGCCCGTGCGCGTAGGCCAGCGCGTCGGCCACGTCGCGCAGGATGCGGATCGCCTCGCCCACGGGGAGTTCCCCCTCGCGCGCGAGCTTCGCGCGGAGCGACTCCCCCTCGACGAGGGGCATGGTGTAGTAGAAGAGGTCGCCGGCCTGCCCCGCCGCGTGCAGCGGCACGATGTGCGGATGCTGCAGCGATGCGGCGAGCTGCACCTCGCGGCGGAAACGGTCGATGTTGACGCCAGCCGCCATCTCCGGGGGGAGGACCTTGACGACGACCTGGCGGCCGAGGGCGGTCTCGGTGGCGAGGAAGACGTGCGACATGCCACCGCCGCCGAGTTCGCGGTCGATCCGGTACGCGTCGCCCAGGGCGGTCTGGAGGCGGTCCTGGAGATCGGACATTCCGTCTAATGTACGGCAGTTCCCCTAGAGACGCGAGGCGAACAGCTTAGTATCACTCGTGCGTGCGTGGGCCCGAACCCGATCGAAGAGGTGAGCGATGCGCTGGTCCAAGATCCTTTTGGGTGCCGCGGCGATGAGCGCGGCGATGCTCGCGCGGCCGGCCGCCGCGCAGCAGATGTCGTGCACGGACAGCACCGGGAAGGGCGCGTGCTCCGCGATGCAGGGGAAGCAGGGCGGGATGGCGTGCATGGACAGCGCCGGGAAGGGGGGCTGTTCGATGATGAAGGGGCAGGCGGGCGGCATGGCAGGCATGGGGGCCATGGGCGGCATGGCCTGCATGGACAGCGGCGGCGGCTGCCCCATGATGCAGCGGAAGCACGGCGGGATGCACGGCGGGATGCCTGCGATGCACGGCGGCATGCACGGGATGATGCCGATGCCGAGCGGCTCGTCGGTGTACGACGCGCTGTCGATGGAGGTGGCGCACCTGGAGGCGGACTCGGCGACCGACTGGTCGAAGGTGGACCTCGAGGCGCTGCGCCAGCATCTGATCGACATGAACCTCGTGATGATGGACGCCACCGTGACGCAGAAGGCGGTGGATGGCGGCATCAGCATGAAGATCACCGGCACGGGGCGCACCGTGGGGGCGATCCAGCGGATGGTGGCGGACCACATGGCGGCGCTGGCGAAGAGCGGGCAGTACGTCACGAAGACGACGACGCTGCCGAACGGCGTGACGGCGACGGTGACGGCGCCGGCCGGCGCGAGCGCGGCGGCGGTGACGAAGATCCGCGCCCTCGGCTTCGCCGGGCTGATGACGGAGGGGAACCACCACATGCGGCATCACGGGGCGATGGCGCGTGGGGATTCGATGCCGCGCGCCCACTAGGGGCGCGCGGAGGGCGCGCCCGGGCACACGCGCATGCCGGAGCTTCCCGATGTGACCGTGTACGTCGAGGCGCTCGCGCGCCGGGTGGTCGGCGCGCCGCTGGAACGGCTGCGCGTGACGAATCCCTTCGTGTTGCGCACGGTGGAGGTGCCGGCGGCCGAACTCGACGGGCGGATGGTGACGGGGGTGTCGCGCCTCGGGAAGCGCGTGGTGCTGGCGCTCGATGGCGGGCTCTTCGTGGTGATCCATCTGATGGTGGCCGGCCGGCTGCGCTGGCGGCCGCGCGGCGCCACGCCGCCCCGGAAGCGCGGGCTGGCCGCGTTCGATTTCCCGTCGGGCACGCTGCTCCTCACCGAGGAAGGGACGAAGCGGCGCGCCGGACTCTGGCTGGTGCGCGGGGGCGCGGCGCTGGCGGCGCTCGACCCGGGCGGCGCGGAGCCGCTCGCCCTCTCGCGGGACGAGTTCGCCGCGCTGCTGCGCCGTGAGCGGCACACGCTCAAGCGGGCGCTCACCGACCCGCATCTCCTCGCGGGGATCGGCAACGCCTATTCGGATGAGATCCTGCACGCGGCGCGGCTGTCGCCGCTGCAGCTCACCACGAACCTCGACGACGCCGAGCTCTCGCGGCTGCACGACGCCGTGCGCGCCACGCTCGCCGCCTGGACGGACCGGCTGCGCGCGGAGGTGGGGGACGGCTTCCCGGAGAAGGTGACGGCGTTCCGCGAGGGGATGGCCGTGCACGGACGCTACCGCCTTCCCTGCCCCGTGTGCGGATCGCCGGTGCAGCGGATCCGCTATGCGGAGAACGAGGTGAACTACTGCGCCGCGTGCCAGACGGGCGGCCGCGTGCTCGCGGACCGCGCGCTGTCGCGGCTGCTGCGCGAGGACTGGCCGCGCTCGCTCGACGACTGGGAGGAGCGGATGGGCGCGCGCGCCTAGCGGCGCGTCAGGACTTGCGTCGCGCGAGCGCGCCGTCGAGGCTCACCGGGCCGGCGCCGTAGGCGCTGAAGAGCAGCCAGATGAACGTGTAGAGGAGCGGCAGTTCGCCGTGGTTCTCCCACCACCACATGTGCCCGCTCCCGCCCCAGTGCATCCAGAAGTAGGTGACGGCCATCTCGCCGGAGGCGAGGAAGGCCACGGGGCGCGTGAGGAGACCGGCGATGAGCAGCGCGCCGAACGCGGTCTCCATGATGCCGGCGGCGCCGAATCGTGTCATGAGGTCGACGGCGGAGTGATTGGGGCCCATGCCGCCGAACCAGCCGAGGGCCTTCTGGGCGCCGTGGACGAAGTACGCGGCGCCCGCGGCGATGCGGAGGGCGGTGAGCGCGACGGTCTTGAATCGGGCGTCGAATTCCGGCGTCATGCGCGACTCCTGAGCATGGGTGCGGATCGGGATGCGCGCGGGGCCCGGCGGCGTGCCGGGCCCCGCGTCCGTACTGAATACCCTGCCTATTTCCCGCGTTCCATCGCGGCCGACGCGTCGTTGACCACGGCGGCCTCCGCGGCGAGGGCCGCGGCGATGCGGCCGATCTGCGCGTCGACGTCCTTCCATTCCCCCTGCTCGATCGCCTCGCGCGCGCCGGGGAGCGTCTTCACGCCATAGCCGGTGTAGAAGCCGGGCGCGTAGATCAGGTGCTGGTACCACGGCCGGCGCGGGAGGCCGTCGCTCGAGGTGAGCACGCGCTCGCTGCGGATGAGCGCGGCGTTGACCTTCGCCAGCACCGCGGCCGTGGTGTCGGGGTCGCGGCTCCACTGCGCGTACGCCTTCTCGAATCGTCCGGCGGCGGCGCCGAGGGTATCGAGCGCGTTGAGCAGCGGCGCGAAGTTGAACTCCGGCGGGGGGACGTCGCGCGCGGGCGCGCTGGTGGGCGTGCGCGGATCGCTGGTGAGCGCGTAGGCGCCGTCGGCGATCGCCCTGTTGCGGGCGGCGATCGCGCGCGCGCGCTCGTCGCGCAGCTCCTGCAGCTCGCGCGCGTAGCGGCGCACGGTGGCGGTGAGGTTGGTGAACACGAACGGCACCAGCTCCGCGTCCGCCAGGCGCATCACCGTGATCCCCGCCGTCTGCGAAAGCGCGCGCCCGTACACGAACGCGGTGTCGGAGAAGTGCGTGTACCAGTAGAAGTCGTCGTAGATGGAGTGGTAGATCCCGCCGCGGTCCTCGCCGCCGTAGCCCATGTTGAGCGAGGCGATGCCGAGGTGCTGGAGGAAGGGCGTGTAATCGGAACCGGAACCGAGCGCACCGATGCGCAGGTCGCCGGTCGCGCTGTCGGCCGCGGGGGCCGCGCGGCGCCCGCCGCCGGACTGCGAGGCGGCCACCGCCTCGCGGGCGCGGTTGCGCTGGTACGCGCTGACGTTCGTCTCGGGGTCCGTGACGTCCTTCTCGACGCCGGTCACGAAGTCCTCGAGGGTGTGCGAGCCTTCCACGTCGAGATAGCCGCGGCCGTTGCCGTCGCTGTTCACGTACGCGACGGCGTGCTGCTTCAATTCGTCGGCGTGCGTCTCCGCCCATTCAGTGGATCCGAGGAGGCCGGGCTCCTCGCCGTCCCAAGCGGTGTAGATGATCGTGCGGCGCGGCCGCCAGCCCTGCTTCCAGAGCTCGCCGAGCGCGCGCGCCTCCTCGAGCTCCGCCACCTGGCCGGAGATCGGGTCCTCGGCGCCGTTCACCCACGCGTCGTGGTGGTTGCCGCGCACCACCCACTCGTCGGGCGCGCCGGTGCCGGGGAGCTTCGCCACCACATCATAGATCGGCTTGATGGCGAAGTCGAAGCGGAGCTTGAGGTGCACTTTCGCGGGGCCGCTGCCCAGGCGGTAGGTGATCGGCAGGCCGCCGCGCCACGACGCCGGCGCGACGGGACCGCCGAGCGCGGCGAGGAGCGGCTGCGCGTCGCCGTAGGAGATGGGGAGCACCGGGATCTTCGTGAGCGTGGGCGCGTCCTTCACGGCGAGGCGCTTGGCGTCCTTGGTGGCGCCGATGCCGGGGGTGAGCGGGTCGCCGGAGTAGAGCGGCATGTCGGCCACGGAGCCGCGCTGCGCGCCCTGCGGCGGCCGCATCGGGCCCTTGGGGAAGACGGCCTCCTCCGCGTAGCCATCATCGGCCGGGTCGGAGTAGATGATGCAGCCGATCGCGCCGTGCTCCGCGGCGACCTTCGGCTTGATGCCGCGCCAGGAGCCGCCGTACTTCGCGATGACGATGGCGCCCTTCACCGAGATGCCGTGCCGCGCGAGCTCGTCGTAGTCGGCGGGGATGCCGTAGTTCACGAAGACGAGCGGGCCGGTGACGTCGCCGTCGATCGAGTAGGCGTTGTAGGTGGGGAGTTGCTCGTCCTTCTGGCCGGACGTGGGATCCTCGGGGACGGCCGGCTCCTGCAGCTTCGCCGTGTACGTGGTGGGGGCGATGAGCTCGAGGCGACGCTCGAGCGGCGTCGGGAAGAGCACGTAGAAGGTCTCGATGCGCGCGTCCCAGCCCCACGATGCGTACTGCGCGCGCATCCACTCGGCGTTCTCCTTGTCGTAGGGCGAGCCGACATGGTGCGGGCGCGCGGAGAGGCGCTGCATCGTGCTGCGCTCGCGCGCGGGATCGGGGATGGCCATGAACTTCCGCTCCCAGCCGCGCTCGGCCGCGGCGCTGGCGGCGGTGAAGCCACGGAGCGGCTGCGGTTCCGGGGGGAGCGCGGCCGCGGAGAGGGCGAGCGCGCCGGCGGCGGCGGCGAGAGCGTAGAGACGACGGTGCATCGGGGACCTCGGGGAGGGAGGGACGCGTCGGCTACGATGCCTGGAGGAACGCGCGGGCGCCAGAGTGGGCGGGAGGCGGGGAACGGTGCCGCGCACTCTCCCCTGCCCTACGCACGGCCGCTCGAGAGCGCTGGAACCCTCGCGGCGCACGCTCCGTAATGCGGGGCATGGACCGATCCCTCCTTCCCCGCCGGCCGGCGGCCCTCGCAGCGCTGTTCGTGGGGCTCGCGGCCGCATCGCATGCGCAGGCGGCGTCGCGCGTGCCCCCCATGCCGAGCGACTTCGCGAACTGGCAGACCGTGCCGATCGGCGACGGCATCTACGCGTTCATCGCCCCGGACGGCGTCACG
>DATKOH010000037.1:0-2084 GCA_035524735.1 Gemmatimonadaceae bacterium | reverse complement strand
GCGGGTGGGGGGCGATGCGCCGCCGCTGCGCCGGTCGCGGCTGATGTCGCTCGTGGCGGAGAGCTCGGGGATGGGCGGTGTGCCGCCCGAGCTCTTCACGGCCTTCCCGACCTTCGCGGACTTCACCCTCGACGAGCTGCGCGCCCTGATCGGGACGACCCGCCGCTGGGAGCTGAAGCCGGGCACGCTGCTCTTCGCCGAGGGGAGCGAGGGCGGGTCATGCTTCATCGTCGCGCAGGGCGCCGTGGATGTGAGTCTCGAAGTGAACGGGGCGCAGCAGCGACTCGCCCGGCTCGGTCAGGGGAGCATGTTCGGACAGGTGAGCCTGGTGACGGGTGAGCCACGCAGCGCGACCTGCACCGCGGCGACGGATTGCGTGCTGCTCGAACTGGAGCGCGACGCGGCGGAGCGGTTGCTCGGCGATGCGTCGCCGATGGCGCTCAAGCTGCTCGGCGTGCTGAACGAAGGATTGATCGCCGCGCTGCGCGGGGCGGACCGGCGCGCGATGGAGCTGGAACAGGGGGAGGGCGCCGGGTGGAGCGGCTAGCCGCCGCGCCTTACTGCCGGACGAAGTTCGCGAGCGTCGCGCCGATCTCGTCGATGGTGTACTTGGCGGTGCCGCGGTCCCAGCCGTTGTAGATCATCGCGAAGGCGAGCAGCTCGCCGTTCTGCGACGTGACGTAGCCGCCGAGGGAGATGACGGTGTTCGTCGTCCCCGTCTTGGCGTGCAGGTTCCCCTGCGCCGGCGTCGCGCGCATGCGCTTCGCGAGGAGCTCGGACTCGCCCGCCACCGGGAGCGACTCGTGGAAGGCCTGGCTCCACGACGCGCGGTTGGAGTACGCGAGGAGCTGCACGAGGGCGCGCGGCGTCACGCGGTCGAGCACGGAGAGACCGCTGCCGTCGGCGGCGATCACGGCGTTGGAGTCGACGCCCACCTTCCCGACGAGGAACTTCTGGAGGAGCGCGTTCCCGGACTCGGCGCTGCCGATGCTGTCCGCGGAGCCGTGGCGCGCCGCGTCGCGGAAGACGAGCTCCGCGAAGTGGTTGATGCTCTCGCGGTTCATCGCCGAGAGGATCGTCGCGAGCTCGGGGGAGGGGAGGTCGCCCACCTTCACGGCGCCCACGGGGGCCGGGCCGTAGGCGGTGGCGCCGTCGACGGTGATGCCGCGCGCCTGCAGCGCGCGCCGGAAGGCGCCCGCGGCGAAGGCGGTGGGATCCTCGACCACGAGCTCCAGGTGCCGTTCGCCGGTGCGCGTGCCGATCCAGCCGTGCACCTCGATCGCGCCCGACTTCGTGGCCCACGCGCTGAGCCGCGAGCCGCGGCCGCTCACCGTGCGCACGCTCGACTTCACGGGGAAGTCGGTGTTCGGCTCGAGCGCGACCACGGCATGCGGCCCCGCGTCCTTGGCGGGGCGCACGACCACGTCGAGCAGGTTCTCGTTGAGCGAGAGGGCGGAGATGCGCGCGGCGTAGGTCGCGCCGAGGTAGCGGCGCTTCCAGCCCTCGGGGATGCGCTGCGGGTCGAAGGCGCTCGCGTCGGCGATGAGCGCGCCGCTGACGCGCTTGATGCCGGCGTCGGCGACGACCTGCGCGAGGCGCGCCATGGGCGCGTCGGGGCCGCCGTCGACGAAGCGCGCGGAGAGGGCGGGATCGCCGTCGCCGCGGATGACCAGGTCGCCGTGGAGCGTCCCGCCGGTCACCTCGCCCGTGCGCAGCACCTCGGTGCGGAACTGGTGCGACGGCCCGAACTGGTCGAGCGCGAGCGCGGTGGTGAAGAGCTTCATGTTCGACGCCGGCTGGAGCGCGCTGTCGGCGTCGAGGGCGAAGAGGGTGTCGCCGCGCGTGAGCGAGACGACGAGCACCCCCCAGTGCCCGCCGCGGCGCGCGCCGGCGATGAGCGAGCTGAGGTCCGTCTCGAGCGCGGCGGCGCTGGTGGGGGAGTAGAAGCGCGTGACCGTGACGCGCGCCTTGCGATGCCGGGTGCGGTGCGCCTTGCTCGACGTCCCTCCGGCGGCCGTGCCGCCACCACCGCCACCACCGCCGCCACCGCCGCCGCCCGCGTGCGCGGGCGCGCCGAAGGCCGC